>DAIQOT010000285.1:0-4425 GCA_036787695.1 Solirubrobacterales bacterium
CGGTCGGCGACAACTGGGAAGAGTCGCGGCACTACCTCGGCTTCGCGGCCCGGTTCTTCCTTGCCGCGGCTGTCATCGGCATCGCCTGGTGGCTCCTCCGCCGCCGCACGGGCAGCAACGCTCGCCCGACGTAACGAAGGCGACACAGACCCAGGTTGATGGGCCGAAAACTCAAGCCGGTCTTGAGTTTTCGGCCCATCAACATCGAGGTGTCACGACTACTTCGGGGGGAGGGTGGTGACGAAGGTGAGGGAGCGCTCGACCCAGTCGTCGAGGCTCTCCTCGTCGCGGATCACGTCGGCCTCGACGAAGACCCAGCCGGGCATCTTCCGTCCCTGGTTCTCCATCGGCTCGACCCCTTCCAGCGCGAGGACTTCGTCGGCGTCGGCGGGGTCGGTGCGGGCGAGGAGGCCGCCGGTGCGCGAGGCGGCGATCGTCAGATTGCCGTCGACCATGAAGGCGAGCCCGCCGAACATCTCCTTCTCGGTCAGCTCGCCCTCGGCGGCGACCAGCAGGCGCTCGCGGAGTTCTTCGGCCAGTCGCGCGTCGTAGGCCATCGCCCGTAAAGGCTACGCGGTGGCGTTCTGGGCGGAGCGGGCGATCAGGTTGCCGATCGCGAGACATTCGTGACCGAGCCCGTAGCCGCGCGCGCCGGCCCGGACCTGGCCCGCCGCGGAGTTGAGTTCGGCGACGGTTTCCGCCTCCAGCGCCGAGCCGCCCGCGGGCGGCGCCTTGGCGACGTCGCCGTTGAAGTTGGCGGCTTTCGCGAGGCCGGTCGAGAAGCGTTCGAGGGCGATGTCGGGGACGTTCGGCGGGACCAGCGATTCGTAACGTCCGCGCACCGACTCGATCACCTCGAGGTAGGCCTGCGCGTTGGCGGCGCGGTCGCCGCCGGCGGTTTCGGGCGCGCCGGCGAGCGCCTCCCTGCAGTCGCCCGCGACCTCCTTGCGGAAGGCCGCCGGGGTCGGCGCCTTCTGCGCGTTGGATCCCTGGTTGAAGATGCCGGAGGTCGCCAGGCTGGCGCCGATGATCACCAGGACCAGGAGCCCGATGCTGATCCAGGCGGCGCGCGAGTGCCGCCAGTCGGTTTCGGCGTCCTCCGCCGCGGCGCTCGGCGGCGGCATCCCCGGTTCGGGCGTCGGACGAACCCGCAGGTCCTCGGCGGCGGCGAGCTCGGCGGGCGACGGCGTGTCGTCGTCTTCCTCGGCGGCGCCGGGCGTGATCTCGACCTCTCCCACGGGCGCCTCGACGTAGCCCCCCGCGACCGCCAGCTCGACCAGCCGCGCCCGCCGCTCCCCCGCGGCCAGGTCCTCGATCCCGAACTTGCGGTAGAGCGTCCGCAGGTGGCCCTTGACCGCGTCGACGCTGAGGAAGACCGCGTCGGCGATCTCCTCGTTGGTCGCCGGGGTGGCGAAGTGGTTGCCCTCGGAAACCGGTCGGCAGAGCGCCGCGAGAATGCGCGCCTGGGTGTCGGTCAGGAGGACGTCGGTCGGGGGATCAGCAGCCATACGGGGAAGTGCCCCGCCATTGTCCCAATCGCCGGCCCGCGGCGAGCGCCGTCCCCCGCCCCGTCATCTCCTCAGGCCGCGGCGCCCTCCGGGTCGGGCCGCACGATCACGGTGTCGGCGACGGAGATGATCTCGTCGACCGGCAGCCCGGCGCGGCTCGCGTGCTCATGGATCGCCTCCGGGCTCGACGCCTGGTAGACGCAGACGGTGCCGACCGCGTCGCCGCCCTCCTCGAGGACGTAGCTGCGGATCCAGCGGATGTCGTCGGACATCTCCTCGTCGCCGACCTGGCTCGAACGCGCCGCGGCCGCCTGCAGCTCCTCAGGCGATTTCCAGCCGCTGCGCCGAAGAATCACGTAAGTGTCCATCGTTCTCCCCTTCTATCGATTGATGGTCCCGTCCGAGCATAGGCCCGGGACCACGCCCTGTCAGGGGGTTGTGCCGGAATTACCCGGTCGGCGCGCGGCGCTAGTGGCGGTGCTTCTTCGCCGCCCGCAGCAGCGACAGCGAGCGGTGCACGGTCTTGAAGCCGCAGCCGCTGCTCGGGGTGAAGGTGATGCGGACGGGGACCCGCGCGCGGTGGATCTTCTTCAGCCGTTTGTTCAACTCGACCCGGGCGTGGATCGTCAGCGTCATCGACCCGGCCGCTTTCGTTTTGCGCGAGATCGCGTGGACCGTCTTGCCGAAGAGGAAGATCGACCCGGCCGTGTGCAGGCTCACCCGCAGCTTCGCGGTGCCGTTCTTGCGGTTGTTGGTGACGCCGCCGACGCCGAAGTTGCTCTTGCAGACAGGAGGCGTGACTTCCAACACCGGCGCCGCTTTGACGACCACCGGATGCGACACCGACGACGCGCCACCGCTGCAGTAGGCCGTGCGCCCGGTGAACACCATCGCTTCGCCGCAGCCTTCGTCGTCGACGACGCTCAGCTTCGCGTTGAAGGTGCCGGCGCTGAGGAAGGTGTGGACGGCGCTGACACCGGTCGCGTCGCGGCCATCTTCGAAGGTCCAGTTGTAGGAGGCGATCGTGCCGTCGGCGTCGGTCGAGGCCGACCCGTCGAAGGGCGCCGGGACGCCGACCGTGGCGCTCGGCGGCGTGAAGACGGCGACCGGCGACTGGTCGGGCGTCAGCGCGATGCCACTGGGGAATTCGCCGGGCAGCGTTATCGGCGAGCCGGCGACTTTGCCCGTTTCGACGTTGATCGTCTGCACCTGCTGCGGTTTGTTCTCGGTGACGTAGACGGTCTTCCCGCTCGCCGCGAACGCGACTTCCTCCGGTTCGCCTTCGACTTTGACTTCACCAGTGAGCTTGTTCGTGCCCGTGTCGATCACCGAGATCGGCCCGGTTTCCAGGCCGATGACGTAGGCCTTGGTTCCATCCGGGGAGATCGAGATCCCGCGCGGTTCGCCGCTTTCTTCCGCGAGCGGGATCCCCGTGACTTTTCTGGTCGCGGTGTTTATCGCGGAGACTTCCTTGCCGGTCCGGTCGACGACGTAGGCGGTCCCGCCGGGCGTGAACTCGATGCCGACGGGGCCTTTCCCGACTTCGATCGGCTGCCCTGAGACGGTCATCGTTTCGGTGCTGATCACTTCGACCGCGTCGTCGCTGAAGTCGGTGACGTAGGCGAACTTGCCGGTCGGCGAGATCGCGACCCCGAGCGGTTCGCCGCCGACGGGGATCGACTTGACGACTTTTTTCGTCGCCGTCGAGATCACCGTGACTTCGTCGCTGCCGCTGTCGGCTACGTATGCGTATTTCCCGTCGGGCGTGATCGCGATGCCGAAGGGATTCGCGCCGACTTCGATCGTGGCGACGTTACGGCGCAGACCGGTTTCGATCACCGAAACCGATTTGCCGAAAACGTCGGTGACGTAGGCGAACTTGCCGTCGGGCGTGATCGCGACCGAGGTCGGGCCTTGCCCGGCTTCGACCGGTCCGCCGACCAGTTTGTTCGTCGCCGCGTTGACGAACGAAACCTGGTTGCTGTCGCGTTCACCGATCACGGCCAGCTGCGCGGCGCTCGCGCTTGCCGCCGCCATCGCCGCGATGACGGCAACTACCGCCGCAAGGACCGCTGAATGACGCAAAAAGCTTCCCGACCTGCGCATCGGTCGCCCATTCTAGGCGGCCGACGGGCGGCTCGTCTTCAGGAGGCGCGCTTGTCGGCCTCTTCGCGCAGCGCCGGCAGCACGTCGGCGCCGAACTGGTCGAGGAAGCGCTTCTGGTCGTGGCCGGGCGCGTGCAGGACGAGGTCTTCGAAGCCGAGTTCGACGTAGGGAAGGACCTTCTCGATCACCGAGTCGCAGTCGTCGGTGACGATGAAGCGTTTGTGGGCCTGGTCGGCGTGTTCGTCGGCGACCCGTTCCATCTCGATCGGGTCGTCGATCCCCGCTTTCTGGTCGTGGGTCAGGCCCAGCGCCGCCCACGGCTTGCAGGACTCGAGCGCGAACTCGGCGTCGCGGTCGTAGGAGACCTTGATCTCGATCATCTTGCGGATCGCGGCCGGGTCGCGCTCGGCTTTCTCCGCGCCCTCGTTGAGATTGGCGATCAGCTCTTTGTAGAGGTCCGGGTCTTTGCCGCTGGTCGAGATGAAGCCGTCGCCGCGCCGCCCGGCGAGTTTCGCCGCCAGCGGGCCCGAGGCCGCGATGAAGATCGGCACCGGGTTCTCCGGCTTGTCGTAGATCGTCGCCCGCACCGCTTCGTAGTAGTCGCCTTTGAAATCGACGCGGTCCTCGGTCCAGAGCTGCTCGATCAGCGTCACCGCCTCGGCCAGCCGCCGCCGCCGCTCTTTCGCGCCGGGGAACTCGCCGCCGGTGGCGGGCGTCTCGTTCAGCGACTCGCCGGTGCCGACGCCGAGGAAGACCCGCCCCGGCGCCAGGTCGCCGAGCGTCCCGAACGCCTGGGCGATGATCGACGGGT
>DAIQOT010000286.1:0-4415 GCA_036787695.1 Solirubrobacterales bacterium
TACATCCAGCGGTAGCTGCAGCGCGCGCCGCGCGGGTATGCGATCGGAGACCAGCGGAAAGCGATCCGCCAAAGGATGACCGACAAAGCGCGCATCGATGCCGTGCCTGGCGTAGATCGGCGGTTCCATCGGAAACAGGCACAGCACGCGGCTGGCGCTGTGACCGATTTTTTCCGCACGGTTTTCACGCCATGCCCAAATCGAAGGGCTGACGTAGTGCACCGTGCGCAGACCGGCCTCCATGCCGCACTTGACGTCGGTGTCCATCCGGTCGCCGATCATCACCGTCGACTCGGAGTGGGCGTCCAGGGTGTTCAGTGCCTCGCGCATCATCAGCGGGTTGGGCTTGCCGACGAAGTAGGGCTCGACCCCGGTCGCTTTGGTGATCAGCGCCGCCACCGAGCCGGTCGCGGGCAGCGGGCCGGCGGGCGAGGGGCCGGTCGGATCGGGGTTGGTGGCGATGAAGCGGGCGCCATCGCCGATCAGGCGGATCGCCTGGGTGATCCGCTCGAAGCTGTAGGTGCGGGTCTCGCCGAGGATCACGTAGTCGGGATCGCTGTCGGTCAGCGTGTAGCCCGCCTGGTAGAGCTGGGTCGAGAGGCCCGACTCGCCGACGACGAAGGCGGTGCCTTCGGGCCGCTGCGTTTCGAGGAAGCGGGCGGTCGCCGAAGCCGAGGTCCAAATCGACTCCTCGGGCACGTCGAGGCCGCTCGTCCGCAGCCGCGCCGCGAGGTCACGGCGGGTGTAGATCGAGTTGTTGGTGAGCAGCAGGAAGGGCAGCTCACGCTCACGCAGCGCGGCGAGGAACTCGACCGCGCCGGGGAGCGCTTCGGCCTCGTGCACCAGCACCCCATCCATGTCCATCAGCCACGACTCGATCGCCATGGCCTCAAACTACCCGCGGGAGGGACGACACGTGGCTCGCTACTTGTGAAGCCGCGCTACTCGACCCAGTCGAAGGTCCGTTCGACCGCCTTCTTCCACTGGCCGTACTGGCGCTCGCGCTCCTTCTCGTCCATGTTCGGCTCCCAGCGCTTGTCCTCCGCCCAGCGCTCGCGCAGCTCGTCGGTGCCCGACCAGAAGTCGACCGCGAGGCCGGCGGCGAAGGCGGCGCCGAGCGCCGTCGTCTCGGTCACCGCGGGCCGGATCACCGGCACCCCGAGGACGTCGGCCTGGAACTGCATCAGAACCTCGTCGGCGGTCATCCCGCCGTCGACTTTCAGCTCGCTGAACGGCACGTCGGCGACGTCGTTGGCGGCGTCGACCACCTCGCGGCTCTGCCACGCGGTCGCCTCGAGCGTCGCCCGGGCGATGTGGCCTTTGTTGGCGTAGGCGGTGAGGCCGATGATGATCCCGCGCGCGTCTTCGCGCCAGTACGGGGCGAAGAGCCCGGAGAAGGCGGGGACGAAGTAGACGCCGCCGTTGTCGTCGACCGACTTCGCCAGCTCTTCGACTTCGGGCGCGTCCTTGATGATCCCGAGCCGGTCCCGCAGCCACTGCACCGCCGCGCCGGTCACCGCGATCGAGCCCTCGAGCATGTAGACGGGCGGCCCGTCGGGGCCGAGCTTCGCGCCTACGGTGGTGAGCAGTTTGTCGGTATGGACGATCTCCTCGCCGGTGTTGACGAGCAGGAACGAGCCGGTGCCGTAGGTGTTCTTCGCGTCGCCCGGGTCGAAGCAGGTCTGGCCGAACATCGCCGCCTGCTGGTCGCCGAGGATCCCCGACACCGGCACGCCGCCGAGCGCCGTCCCGGCCGCCTCGCCGTAGGTCTCGCTCGACGACTTGATCTCCGGCAGCATCGACTCCGGGATCCCCATCAGGTCGAGGCTCGGCTGGTGCCATTCGAGCGTCTCGAGGTTCATCAGCATCGTCCGCGACGCGTTGGTGACGTCGGTCGCGTGGACGCCGCCTTTGGCCCCGCCGGTGAGGTTCCAGAGCACCCAGGTGTCCATGTTGCCGAAGGCGAGTTCGCCGGCTTCGGCGCGCTTGCGGGCGCCGTCGACGTTGTCGAGGATCCATTTGATCTTCGGCCCGGAGAAGTAGGTCGAGAGCGGCAGGCCGACGTCCTTGCGCAGGCGGTCGGGGCCCTCGTCGCCACCCAGCTCACGGACGATGTCTTCGGTCCGCGTGTCCTGCCAGACGATCGCGTTGTAGACCGGCTCGCCGGTCTCGCGGTCCCACACCACGGTCGTCTCGCGCTGGTTGGTGATGCCGATCGAGGCGACGTCGCCGGCCTCGGCGTCGGAGCTCGCCATCGCTCCGCCGATCACCTCGCGGGTGCGCCGCCAGACTTCGGTCGCGTCGTGCTCGACCCAGCCGGCTTTCGGCGTGATCTGCTCGTGCTCGCGCTGGTCGACGTTCTGGATCCGGCCGTCCTTGTCGAACAGGATCAGCCGGCTCGACGTCGTCCCCTGGTCGATCGCCGCTACGTAATCAGCCATCAGTTCTCCTCCGCATCGGTGTCAGTCCTCATCGATCGTGGTTTGCGCCTCTTCGACCATGTCCGGGTCCGGCTTCACCCCGCGCGCGATCAGCACACCGCGGATCAGGAAGTCGTAGACGAAGGCCCCGATCGCGGCGCCGACGAACGGCCCGATGATCGGGATCCAGAAGTAGGTGTTGACGTTGCCGTAGTCACCCGGGAAGGCGATCTTCCCCCATCCCTGGATCCAGGCAAATATGCGCGGCCCGAAGTCACGGGCGGGGTTGATCGCGTAGCCGGCGTTGACGCCGAAGGACATCCCGATGACGACGACGATCAGGCCGATGATGAACGGCGCCAGGTTCGCCTTCGCCGGGCCGTTGTACTCGTCGATCACGGCGAAGATGCAGGCGACGAGCAGCGCCGTGCCGATCACCTGGTCCATGAACGGGCCGAACCAGGAGGTGAAGTATTCGGCCGGGAAGGTGGCGAAGATCGAATAGGTCCCGACCGATTCGGATGAGCCGCGGGTGATGTGTTCGACGTGTTCGAAGCTGCCGATCGCGAAGCGGTAGTTGAAGTAGACGAGCGCCGCGGCGACGAAGGCGCCGAACACCTGCGCGGCTATGTAGGTCGGCACCTTCTTCCACGGGAAGCCGCGCCGCAGCGCCTGGGCGAAGGTCACCGCCGGGTTCAGGTGAGCGCCGGAGACGCCGCCCGCGATGTAGACGCCGAGCATCACCGCGAAGCCCCAGGCGAAGGTGATCAGGATCCAGTCGCCGCTGTTGAAGGCGAGTTCGCCGCGCCCGGACTGGCTGAGCCCGGCGACGCAGGTGGCGACGATGCCGTCGCCGAACGCGATCAGGACGAAGGTGCCGAGGAACTCGGCCGCGGCCTCGCCCAAGGTCGACTGCTGCCAACTCCACCGTCGCGTTCCCTCTCCACCGCGATAACCCCTAGACGAGCTATCGGCCGACGCATCCTGGGCCATGCTCACTCCTTGTTACGTTGGTTCCCGTCCCTTACCGGGTATGTCCCTGACGCACTCAATGCCCACCGCAGCCAAAAACCAATCAGCGCCCGAGCCGGCCACCCCCCGGTCGGGTCCGGACGACCGCCTCAGCCCCGACGCGCGTCGCGTCGCGCTCGAGCGGATGGCCAACGAGGAGTTCGACGTCGTCGTCATCGGCGGCGGCGCGACCGGCACCGGCTGCGCGCTCGACGCCGCCTCGCGCGGGCTCTCGGTGGCGCTGGTCGAGGCGCGCGACTACGCCGCCGGGACCTCCTCGCGGAGTTCGAAGCTGATCCACGGCGGCCTGCGCTACCTCGAGCAGAAAGACTTCGGCCTGGTCCGCGAGGCGCTGCGCGAGCGCGGCCTGCTGCTGACCAAGCTCGCCCCGCACCTCGTCCACCCGGTGCCCTTCATGTTCCCGCTCGAGAAGCAGTGGGAATGGCCCTACATCGGGGCCGGGATGATCCTCTACGACACGATGGGCGGCGGCCACACGGGGGTCCCCGGGTTCCGCGCGCTGTCCAAGCGCAAGTCCCTGCGGGTGGCGCCGGCGCTGCGCGACGACGCCCTGATCGGCTCCTTCCAGTACTTCGACGCGCAGGTCGACGACGCCCGCCACACGATGACCGTCGCCCGCACCGCCGCCCAGTACGGCGCCGCGATCGCCAACAACGTCGCCGTCGTCGACTTCCTCCGCGAGGGCGAGCGGGTGACCGGCGTCGTCGCCAAAGACGCCCACACCGGCGACGAGATCAAGGTGCGCGCCCGCCAGGTGATCAACGCGACCGGGGTCTGGACCGACGACATCCAGAACATGGTCGGCGAGCGCGGCAAGTTCCACGTCCGCGCCTCGAAGGGCGTCCACCTGCTGATCCCGCGCGACCGCCTGCAGCTCGACACCGGCCTGATCCTGCGGACCGAGAAGAGCGTCCTGTTCGTAATCCCCTGGGGGCGGCACTGGATCGTCGGCACCACCGACAC
>DAIQOT010000287.1:0-4413 GCA_036787695.1 Solirubrobacterales bacterium
GACCCTTGCCGCCGTGGAGGCGCTCGGGGCGCGGCTGGTCCACGAGGAGGTCTCGACAGAGGTGGTCGAAGAGAGCGACGGGCTCGGTGCGCCCCGGCTGCGGATCGAGGGCGTGGGACTGCGCGGCGCTCGCCCGGCGGCGATCGACGTCGGCAACGCGGGGACGCTGCTGCGCCTGCTGCCGGGCTGGCTCGCCGGGCAGCTGGAGGGGGCCTGGACGCTCGACGGCGACGAGTCGATCCGCGGGCGCCCGGTCGACCGCGTCGCGGTGCCGCTCGGCCTGATGGGAGCGAAGCTGCGCGCCCGCGAGGAGCGCCTGCCGCCGCTCGAGGTCGAGGCCGCGCCGCTCCACGGGATCACCTATGAGCTGCCGGTGGCGAGCGCCCAGGTCAAGTCGTGCCTGCTCTTCGCCGCGCTCCTCGCCTCGGGCGAGACGCGCGTGGTCGAGCCGCTGCCGACCCGCGACCACACCGAGCGCATGCTCACCGCCGCCGGCGCCGAAGTGCGCCGCGAGGGCGACACCGTCGTCGTCTACCCCGCCGAGCGCCTCGAGCCGGGCCGCATCGTCGTCCCCGCCGACTTCTCCTCGGCCGCCTTCTTCATCGTCGCCGCGACGATCGTCCCCGGCAGCGATGTCCTCCTCCACGACGTCGGCCTCAACCCGACCCGCACCGGCCTGCTGACCGTGCTCGAGCGGATGGGGGCGAGCAAGATCGAGGTCATCCCGAAGGGCGAGCAGGGCGGCGAGCCGATCGGCGACATCCGCGTCGGCCACTCGGCCCTGCGCGGCTGCGAGGTCGGCGGCGCCGACGTGCCGCTGGCGATCGACGAGCTGCCGCTGGTCGCCCTCGCCGCCTGCTTCGCCGAGGGGACGACGACGATCCGCGACGCGCTCGAGCTGCGCCGCAAGGAGTCCGACCGGATCGCCGTGGTCAGCGACGCGCTGCGGACGCTTGGGGGGAAGGTCGAGCCGACCGAGGACGGGATGGTGATCGAGGGCACCGGCGGGCTGCGCGGCGGCGCGATCGATTCGCACGGCGACCACCGCATCGCGATGCTCGGCGCGGTCGCCGGCGCCGCCTCCGCCGAGGGCGTCGAGGTGGCGAACATGGCCGCCGCCGAGGTCAGCTACCCGGGCTTCGAGGCCGACCTGATCTCACTCCAGCACGGGCACCCGCTCGGCGACCCGATCCACTGACCCGGCGCCTCCCCTGATGATGGTGAGACGGCCCCGCGGGTCGGCGACCCCTACGCTAGCCCCATGGTGATCGCGATCGACGGCCCCGCCGGGGCCGGCAAGTCAACCGTGGCCCGTGCCGTCGCGGCCGAGCTCGGCTTCACGTACCTCGACTCGGGGGCGATGTACCGCTGCGTCGCCTTGGTGGCGCAGGAGGCCGGCGTCGACCCCGAGGACGGCGACGCGCTGGCGCCGCTCGCCGAGGGCCTCGAGATCGACTTCGACGGGCGCCGCGTGCTGCTCGACGGGCGCGACGTCAGCGACGCGATCCGCACCCCGGAGGTGAGCGCCGACGCCTCCCGCGTCTCCGTCCACCCGGCGGTGCGCGAGGCGATGGTGGCGCGCCAGCAGGAGCTGATCGAGGCCGCCGACTACGTCGCCGAGGGCCGTGACATCGGCACCGTCGTCAGCCCCGACTCGCCGCTGAAGGTCTTCCTCACCGCCTCCGACGAGGAGCGCGCGCGCCGCCGCGCCGCCGAGACCGGGGAGGATGTCGAATCGGTCCTCTCCGCCCAGCAGGCCCGCGACGCCCGCGACACCGAGCGCGAGCACGGCGCCCTGCGCGCCGCCGACGACGCGGTGGAGCTCGACACGACCGGCTTGTCGATCGAAGAGGTCGTCGGCCGCGTGGTCGAGCTGGCGCATGAGCGCGGCCTCTCCGCCGTCGGCCCGGAGGACTTCGACCCGCCGATCGAGACCGGGCCGCAGATCCCCACGGCGACCGTCGCGATCGTCGGCTTCCCCAACGTCGGCAAGAGCACGCTCGTCAACCGCCTGGTCGGCGGCACCGAGGCGGTCACCGCTCCCGAGCCGGGCGTCACCCGCGACCGCAAGCGGCTCGCCACCGAGTGGAACGGCATCCGCCTCGAGCTGATCGACACCGGCGGGATCGACCTCGGCGACGAGGCCGAGCTCGCCCGCGACATCCAGGCGCAGGCGCGCCTGGCGATGGACGAGGCCGACGCGATCGTCCTCGTCGTCGACGCCCGTTCCGGCCTGCGCGCCGGCGACGCCGAGCTCGCCCGCATCCTGCGCGGCTCCGAGACCCCGGTGGTCGTCGCGGTCAACAAAGTCGACCGCCCCAACGACTTCAGCGCCACCGCCGAGTTCCACGGCCTCGGGCTCGGCGACCCGCACGGCGTCTCCGCCACCCACGGGCTCGGCACCGGCGATCTGCTCGACGCGATCACCACCGCGCTCGGCGACCTCCCCGAGGTGGACTCCGACGACGACGCGGTCCGGATCGCCGTGATCGGCCGCCCCAACGTCGGCAAGTCCTCGATGGTCAACGCCTTCCTCGGCTCCGACCGGGTGATCGTCTCCGACATGGCGGGCACCACCCGCGACGCGATCGACACCGAACTCGAGGTCGGCGGCCGCCGCGTGATCCTCGTCGACACCGCCGGGCTGCGCCGCCGCTCGAAGGTCGCCGGGACCGTCGACTACTACGCCCAGCTGCGCTCCGAACGCGCGGTCGAGCGGGCCGACGTGGCGATCATCGTCTGCGACGCCGCCGAGGGGGTCACCTCGGAGGACCTGCGGGTCGCCGAGATGGCGATGCACGCCGGCTGCGCGTCCCTCTTCGTGCTCAACAAGTGGGATCTCAGCGAGACCGACATCGACGACGCGCGGATCCGGGTCTCGCGCAAATCGCGGCTGCGCCCGGCCGTGATCACCGCCAGCGCCACCCGCGGCCGCAACGTCGGCTCGCTGCTGCCGAAAGCGCTCGAGCTCGCCGACCGCGCCGCCTCGCGCATCCCGACCCCGGAACTGAACCGTTTCGTCGCCGAAGTCGTCGGCAAAACCCCGCCGCCCGCCAAACGCGGCCGCCGCCTGCGGCTCTACTACTCGGCACAGGTGGGGACGAGCCCGCCGCGGGTCGCGATCCAGGTCAACGACCGCAAGCTGATCAGCCGCGATTGGGCCTACCACCTGGAGAACCGGATGCGCGAGGCGTACGGGCTCGAGGGCGTCCCGCTGATCATCGACTTCGTCCCACATTCGGGCGGTCGCGGCCGCCCCCAGTAGTCCGCTCGACTTTCCTTTACGCTTCTGTGATGCCGACTTCCAAGCCACTCGCCGAGGGCGAGCACCTCTTCACGTCCGAGTCCGTCACCGAGGGCCATCCCGACAAGGTCGCGGACCAGATCTCCGACGGCGTCCTCGACGCGATCCTCAAGGAGGATCCGAACGGCCGCGTCGCCTGCGAGACGCTCGTCAACACCGGCATGGCGGTGGTCTCCGGTGAGATCACGACCGACACCTACATCGACATCCCGGAGATCGTCCGCGACACCGTGCGGAAGATCGGCTACGACGCCAACTACGGCTACGACTGCGACGCGATCTCGGTCCTGACCTCGATCGACAAGCAGAGCCCCGACATCGCCCAGGGCGTCGACAAGGCCTACGAGACGCGCACCGACCCGAGCGACACCGACGCCCTCGACATCGCCGGCGCCGGCGACCAGGGGATGATGTTCGGCTACGCCTCCAACGAGACCGACGCGCTGATGCCGATGCCGATCCACCTGGCCCATCGCTTCGCCGAACGGCTGGCGGCGGTCCGCAAGGACGAGACGCTTCCCTACCTCGGCCCCGACGGCAAGACCCAGGTCACGGTGCGCTACGCCGACGGCCGCCCGGTCGCGGTCGAAAAACTCCTGATCTCCACCCAGCACTCCGAGGGGGTCGACTCGCAGGGCACGATCCGCCCCGACCTCTGGGAGCACGTCGTGATGCCGGTGCTGGCGTCCGAGGTCCCGGGCCTCTACGACGAGGGCGCGCTGCGTGACGACTTCCTCGTCAACCCGACCGGCAAGTTCGTGATCGGCGGCCCGGTCGGCGACGCGGGCCTCACCGGCCGCAAGATCATCGTCGACACCTACGGGGGCATGGCCCGCCACGGCGGCGGCGCCTTCTCCGGCAAGGACCCGTCCAAGGTCGATCGCTCGGCCGCCTACGCGGCCCGCTACGTGGCGAAGAACGTCGTCGCCGCCGGCCTCGCCGACCGTTGCGAGGTCCAGGTCGCCTACGCGATCGGCGTCGCCCACCCGGTGTCGCTGATGGTCGAGACCTTCGGCACCGGCAAGCTCTCCGACACCCAGATCGCCCGCCTCGTGGAAGCCGAGTTCGACATGCGCCCCGGCGCCTTCCGCCAGTACCTCGACCTCCAC
>DAIQOT010000288.1:0-4383 GCA_036787695.1 Solirubrobacterales bacterium
GTGCCGGTGAGGATCAGCGTCGACTGGCCGTCGATCGATTCGTAGATTTCGACCGCGAGGCCGTTGGCGCCGGCCGACGGGCCGCAGGAGGTTTCCTGGGCGAAGCCGCCGGTGCACTGGTCGCTGCCGGGGCCGCCAAAGGCTTCGTCGCCGGAGCCGCCCGCCTCGAGGTGGTCGTTGCCGGGGCCGCCGTCGAGCCGGCTGGGGCTCGCCGAGGAGCCGATCAGGGTGTCGGCGCCGGAGCCGCCGATCGCGTCCTCGATCCCTTCCAGGTGCTCGTTCTCGGCGCCGCTCACGGTCTGGGACTGCAGGTTGATCGTGACCGCGCCGCCGGTGCCCTGGTAGTCGGCGATGTCGTGTTCGCCGGGGCCGCCGTTGATCTTGTCGTTGCCGGTGCTGCCGATGATCACGTCTTCGTTGCCGCCGCCACCGTCGAGCGAGTCGTCGCCCTGGTTGCCCTCGACCGTGTCGCCGTCGCCTTCGCCGCCGTTGACTTCGTCGTTGCCCTGTTCGCCCTCGACCAGGTCGGTGCCGCCGCCGCCTTCGATCTTGTCGGAGCCGCGCCCGCCGTAGACCTTGTCGTTGCCTTCGCCGCCGTCGAGCTTGTCGGAGCCGCGTTCGCCGTAGATGACGTCGTCGCCGCCTTCGCCGAAGATTTCGTCGACGCCGCGTTCGCCGTAGATCGTGTCGTTGCCGCCGCCGCCGCAGATCAGGTCGTTGCCGCCTTCGCCGTGGATCGTGTTGTCGCCTTCGCCCGCGACGATCACGTCAGGAGCCTTGGTGCCGGTGATCGTCGCCGCGTCGGAGACGATCGTCGCCGGCTTGCCCTGGCAGGTCGGGTCGCCCGCGCCGGCGTGCGAGACGCCGAAGGCGAGGACCGCCGCGAAGGCGGCGAGTGACCCCAGCAGGGCGGCGGCGAGGCGGACGGGCACGTGGGACAGGCGATGTGAAGGCATGGATGGCATGTCGGCAGGTCTACCTCGTCTACTTAGAAGTGATTAACCCGCCTAGACAGATAGCGGAGGCTTTCGTCGGCCGGAAGTATGAGGCTAGGATCGGCGCTAGAGAGCGTTTTTCCCACGAGGAGGAGACAAGTGAAGATTCGCGCCGCCGTGCTCGAGGAGTTCGGGCAGCCGTTGGCAGTGCAGGAGGTCGAGCTGGCCGAGCCGCGCGCCGGCGAGGTCCTCGTCCGCCTCGAAGCCTGTGGTGTCTGCCACACCGACATGTACACCGCCTCCGGCGCCGATCCCTCCGGCTACGCCCCGGCCGTGCTCGGCCACGAGGGCGCCGGCGTGGTCGAGAAGGTCGGCGACGACGTCACCTCGGTGAAGCCCGGCGACCACGTCGTCACGCTCTTCTCCCCGCAGTGCCGCGAATGCGTCCACTGCGTCGACCCGCGGACCAACCTCTGCATGAAGATCCGCGGTGAGCAGAACCTCGGCCACCTGCCCGACGGCAGCGTGCGCCTCTCGCGCGGCGGCGAGGACATCCGCCACTTCATGGGCTGCTCGACCTTCGCCGAGTACACGGTGATGCCGGAGATCGCGCTCGCCAAGGTCAATCCGGAGGCGCCGTTCGAGCACATCGCGCTGTTCGCCTGCGGGCTCTCGACCGGGCTCGGCGCGGCGATGAACACCGCCAAGGTCGAGCCGGGGACGACCTGCGTCATCTTCGGCGCCGGGATGGTCGGGCTGGGCGCGGTCGCGGGCTGCCGCCTGCAGGGGGCCGAGCGGATCGTCTGCGTCGACATGTCGGAGGACCGGCTCGAGCTCGCCAAGGGCCAGGGCGCGACCGACACGATGCTCGGGGGTCCCGACGCGGTCGCCGAGATCCTGGCGATGACCGACGGCGAATACGGCGCCGACTACACCTTCGAGGCGACCGGGCTGGTCGCGGTGATGCAGCAGGCGCTGGAAGCGACGCGGATGGCCTGGGGTCTCTGCATGGTCGCCGGGGTGGCGGGCAAGGGCGAGACGCTCGACGTCGTGCCGCGGCTGCTGATCACCGGGCGGCGCCTGGCCGGGTCCTCGTTCGGCGGCGTCAAGGGGCGCGATCAGGTCCCGGTGCTGGTCGACAAGGCGCTGGCGGGCGAGATCGACGTCGAGCCGTTCATCTCCCACAAGATCACGCTGGACGAAGTCAACCGCGGCTTCGACCTGATGGAGGCCCAGGACGGGATCCGCAGCGTGATCGAGTTCAACTAGGCCGGCGGCGGTCCTCAGTAGGTTTTCCCGGCCGTGCCAATCGAGATCACCGCTGTTCAAGGCCGTCGCCAGCTGCGCGAATTCATCGACCTGCCGTTCCGCCTCCACGCGGGGACGCCGTGGGTGACGCCGCTGCTGGTCGAGCGGAAGGCCTTCCTCTCGAAGCGGCTGAACGCCTTCTTCAAGCACGGCGAAGCCGAATACTTCCTGGCGCGGCGCGACGGGCGGGTGGTCGGCCGGATCACGGCGCAGATCGACTTCGCCTACAACCAGTTCCACGGCACCCGGACCGGGATGTTCGGCTTCATCGAGTTCGAGGACGACCCGGAGATCCTGCGGGCGCTGCTCGGGACGGTGGAAGCGTGGCTGGTGGCGCGCGGGTGCGACCAGATGCTGGGGCCGATGGACTTCTCGCTGAACGAGGAGGGCGGGGTGCTGATCGAGGGGTTCGAGCTCGAACCGCTGGTGCGGCAGAGCTGGCATCCGCCTTATTACCAGGAGCGGATCGAGGCCGAGGGGCTGACCAAGGCGATGGACCTGCTCTCCTGGAAGCTGTCGGTCGACGACCGCACGAAGATGAAGCCGGTGATCGAGAAACTGGCGAAGCGCTGCCGGGAGAAGTACGGGGTGACGGTGCGGAAAATGACCCGGCGGTCGCTGCGCAAGGACCTCGACAAGTTCGCCGACGTCTACAACGAGGCGTGGTCGGAGAACTGGGGCTTCGTCCCCTACTCGAAGGCGGACCTCGACGCCTACGCGTTCGACCTGCAGCTCGTCTTCTCGCCGGAATGGTTCATGGTCGCCGAAAAGGACGGCGAGACGATCGCGATGGCGATCACGGTGATGGACGGCAACCAGATGCAGAAACGGATGAAGGGCAAGGTCGTCCCGACCGGCTGGATCTCCTACCTGCGGCGCAACAGCTACGTCGACCAGCTACGGGTCGGCTTCCTCGGGGTGAAGCCGGCGTGGCGGCACACCGGGGTCGCCGCGCTGCTCTACCTCGAACACTTCGAAGCCGCGGCGAACTCGAACTTGAAACACGGCGAGGCGGGGTTCATCCTGGAGACGAACCGCGACATGAACGCGGGTCTGGAAGCGATGAACGGCCGCGTGGTGAAGAAGCACCGGGTCTACGAACGGGCCCTCCGCGACCCGGCCGGACGCACTACCTGACGAACGGTCGATTGGCCGAAAAGCCGATTCTGTCCTTAATTCCCTGGATAGATCGGTACCTAAAATCAGGACTTCCCGTTCAGGGGCTTTAGGGAGGGGCGAGTTGCGGCGATGCTCAACGGTGAGCATGCTCAATCCTCGCAAGAACACCAGGCGCAAAGCGCCCGACGAGACCGGTTTCGACCATCCCGTCGTGTTCCCGCGGCGCCTGCGCGCGGCCTGTTTCTCGGCGATCGGAGTGACCACCGCGGTGGCGCTGATCATCGTAGGGCTCTTCGCCAACATCGGCCTCAGCTTCCTGCCGGTTCCCGGCCTCGGGCTGCCCAGCACGCCGAAGACCTCGGCGGTCGGCTCCGGCCACGCGCTGGCCACGACGGGCGGCGGCGGTGGTGGAGCGACCAACGGCGGCCTCGTCAGCGCGAGCGGCGTGGCCTTCGCGCCGGGGACGACCACGGGCGGCACCGCCGCGACCGAAGCCGAAGCACCGACCTTCGCGACGACCACCGGCGATTCGACCCCGGCGAGCTCCGCTCCGACGCAGACCCACATCGCTGCCGCCGCGGGCATCGGCGGATCGACGAGCGTCGAAAAAGACAGCAAGGCGACCGGCGAGAACGGCAAGTCGACCGGCAGCAACGGCGGCGGCAAATCGGGCGGCAAGGGATCCTCGACCCCGACCCCCCCCGCCACCCCGCCCCCGGCAGCGGCAACCGCGCCGACCGAAGAAGCGACGGCGGTCCTCGCCGCGACCAGCTCCTCGGGCAGCGGCGAAGGCGCCGAACCCGGCACCGGCGAATCCTCAGAATCCTCCTCAGGCGGCCGCCCCGGCAAATCGACCTCGACCACCAAACCGGGCGAAAACGAAGTCGAAGAAGAAGCCCCCGCGGAAGAAGCGCCGGTCGAAGAAGAAGCCCCGATCGAAGAACCGCCCCCGGTCGAAGCCCCCGAACCGGGCGAAGAAGGAACCGAATCCGAACCGCCCGCCGAATCGACCGAACCCCCC
>DAIQOT010000087.1:0-14196 GCA_036787695.1 Solirubrobacterales bacterium
ACGCGACGCTCGCCAATGGCGGCGTCCACCACGACCCGACCGCGATCAGCAAAGTCGAATTCGCCGACGGCAAGGTCGACGAAATCGAAAGCGAAGAAGGCAACCGCGCGCTCACCCCGGGGCAGGCCTGGGTGGTCACCAACGTGCTCAAAGGCGTGATCACGCAGGGAACCGGCGCGGGCTACACCGAACTGGCCTGCTCCGAAGTCGCGGGCAAGACCGGCACGACCGACGAAGAATCTGACGCGTGGTTCGTCGGCTACACGCCGGAATACTCGACCGCGGTCTGGGTCGGTCATCCGCGGACCCACGAATACACCGGCTTCGGTGGCCCGACCGCGGGGCCGATCTGGAAGGACTACATGGAACAGGCGACGGCGGGCAAGTGCCCGGCCTTCGAAGAACCGTCGACCCTCCCCGAACTCTCCGCTCTGACCGGCGGCCACACCGCCAGCGGTAGCGAATACTCGGCCCACTTCGGCGAAGAAGAAGAAGAATTCGGCGAAGAAGAAGAAATCGAAGGCGGCTTCGAAGCCGGCGAAGAAGAAGAAGCCGAAGAAGAAGGCCTAGAAGCCGAAGAAACCGAAGAAGCGCCGACCGAAGAAGAAGCCCCGGTCGAAGAAACCGCTCCGCCGCCCGAAGGCGGCGGAGTCGGCGCCGGCTGAGCTGACGAACGGCCAGGCGCAGGCTGAGCTGGCGCCCGGCGGCTGCGGCCGTCCGAGGTGGGCCCGGCCGTCTCGGCCACGGCCCTGGCAGGCTGTGGCCGTGGCCGAGACGGCCGGGTGTGTGTGAAGTGAGGAGGCTTCGTGACGAGCGCCGGGGAGCGTGCGAGTTCCTCCACGAAGTGCGCGTGTCCTGTGACGAAGGCTCATGGATCACGCCCGAAACCCATCGCCCGGAAACGCGCTGCATGAATTAGGGGGCCTATAGCGCCCTTAATTCATGCAGCGCGTCCTGGCCTGTTGTGAGCCAGTGACGGAAGAGCGGAGTTCGTGCAGGACCCCTGACTAGCGGTTGCTCTTGAGCGAGTGCCGTTCGAGCAGTTGGCCGTGCTTGCCGTATGCGGCGAACGACACGGGTTCGTCCGCGATCGGGAAGAAGAGATCGAAGAAGCGGAAACGACCCAGGGGAGGGTGGGCTTCGATGACGCGCTTCGGGGGGCTGAGCAGTTCGGCTTCGAGCACGGAACCGTCTGACAGCTTCAGCGCAAGGCGCGCCACGTGGGGGCCCGCGGCGCCGGACATGTCGCCCTCTTCGAAGCGATCGAAGTCACTCCCGAAGGTCGGATCGACGACGAACCTGGGAGGCAAGGGGAGCGGGATCGACGAGTAGTAGCCGCATTCGCATTCGTCCTGTTCGGCGCGGGTGCCGACCGAGAAGAGGAAGGTCGCGTAATCGGGTTCGCCGCCTTGGCGTCGTTCTTCGCCGAACTTGATCTGCCACGGGGCGCCGAACAGGCTGTGCCCGCGGGCTACGACGGTGGGGGTCCGCGGACCGTCGGCGCGGGCCCCGGCCGCGGGAAGCACCACCGCGGCGAGGGCGAGGGCGATCGGCGCCAGCCGGCGAAAGGGCCGCAAGCTCAGTCGGTGAGGTCGCCGCGCTCGACCAGCTCGACGCGATAGCCGTCGGGGTCGCGGACGAAAGCGATACGGCTGCCGGTGGTGCGGCCGCCGGGGCGGTAGGGGGGCTTCTCGGGGGAGATGCCTTGGGTGGCGAGGGCCTCGAGGGTGCCGTCGAGGTCGCTGACGGCGAGGGCGATGTGGTTGTAGCCGGTGCCCAGGTCGTAGGAGTCGACGCCGTGGTTGTAGGTGAGCTCGAGGATCGAGTCGCTGTCGGGCAGGCCCATGAAGACGTTGATCGCCTCGTCGCCGATCGGCATCCGTCGCGCCTCGGCGAAGCCGAGCTTCTCGTAGAAGGACACCGAGCGGTCGATGTCGCCGATCCGGTAGCAGGTGTGGAGGAAGGTGTTTGCCATGCGGGCCAGCTTATCCTCCGTCCGATGACGTCCCTGGGTCACGTCCGGCTCCTCGTCGCCTTGGTCGTCCTGGCCACGGCGGCCGGCGCCGCCAGCGCCGCCGCGGCGGCAGCGGAAACCGCGCCGGCGCCGGTCGAACCGACCGGGAAGACGGTGACGATCTCGGTGCGCGAAGTCGCCGGAAAGCTCCGCTTCGTCGGCCCGGCCACTGTCACCGCCGGCGACGAACTGGAAATCGTCAACCGGACCGATCCGCAGCGCCTCGGGCCGGTGACCTTCTCCCTCGTCCGCCGCGGCTACCTGCCGAAAACCAAGCACGCGCAGGCGCTCTGCTTCACCCCCGGCCACATCTGCTGGTCGATCGCCGAATGGCAGGGCGTCCACGGCGAAGGGGTGCCGACGATCAACCCCGCCGAAGCCGGCGAACCGGGCTGGGACACGATGGGCGCGAACGGCGTCCCCGGCGATTCTTGGTTCAGCGGCACCGAAGCGGGCGGGAGGTTCGGCCAAGAGGTGACGGCGAAACCCGGCATGCGGCTCTGGTTCATGGACGCGATCCACCCCTGGCTGCGCGGAACGATCAAGGTAACCGCTCCAAAAGCTTAGATTTCCAGGGCTAAAGGTATGAGGCTGTTTGTCGATTCATACCCTGTGCTGAACGCCCCGCTGATCCAGAAAGACGCGATCCGGCCGCCGGGTCGCTCGGAGGCGAGGGCTACGGCGGCGCTGATGCTCGCCGGCGCCGGCTTCGTCGCGATGTCGCTGGTCCTGCCGCATCCCAGCGGCGGCCACGAGGTGGCGCTGATCGCGACCGCGGTCGGCATGGCGCTGACCGGCCTCGTCGTCTGGTTCTCGTCCTCGTCCCTGCCGTCGGCGGCCTCACACGTCCTGCTCGCCGCCACCGTCCTCGTCACCGGCGTGTTGATCTGGGAGTCAGGGCTGGCGGTCGGCCAGTACGGGACCATCTTCACCTGGGCGACGCTGATCTCGGCCTACTTCTACAGCCGCCGCTGGGCGGCGATCCACCTCGCCTGGCTGCTGCTCGTCTACGCGGGCTCGCTCGCCGTCGTCGAGAGCACCGGCGGCTACTCGCCGGTGACCCGTTGGCTCTTCTCGGCGGTCTCGCTGACCGTGGTGATGCTCTTCGTCAACAACCTGGCCGGCCGCCGCGACCGGGCCGACACCCGCGCCCGCCGCTTCTTCGACCTCTCTCAGGACATGCTCTCGACGATGGACACGCAGGGACGTTGCATCGAGGCCAACGGCGCCTGGGAGCGCAGCCTCGGCTACCGGCCGGCGGAGCTTCGCGGCCGCCGCCTGCTCGACCTGACCCACCCTGACGACCACGTTCCCGCCACCGAAGAGGCGCTGCGGGTGTTCCGCGGCGAGGTCTCCCAGGGGCTGGAGACGCGGGTCCGGGCGAAGGACGGCAGCTGGCACTGGCTGCGCACGAGCTCGGTCTTCGAGCCGCTCGAGGGCCTCGTCTACGCGCGCTCGACCGACGTCACCGAGCGCAAAGCCAACCAGGAAGAGCGCGAACGGCTGATGCGCGAGGTCGAGCTGCTGGCGCGCTCCGACGCGCTCACCGGGCTGCCGAACCGGCGCGCCCTCGACGATCAGCTGCCGCGTGAGATGGCGCGCGCCCTGCGGATGAACTCGCCGCTCTGCCTGGCGATCATCGACATCGACCACTTCAAGTCCTACAACGACACCTACGGCCACCTCGCCGGCGACGCCGTGCTGCGCGGCTGCGCCGCGGCCTGGGACGGCGAGCTGCGCGGCGAAGACATGATCCTGCGCTTCGGCGGCGAGGAGTTCCTCGCGATCCTTCCCAACTGTTCGCCGGGTGACGCGACGGAGATCGTCGAGCGGCTGCGGGCGGCGACGCCTGAGGGGCAGACCTGTTCGGCTGGGTTGGCGACTTGGATGCCGGGGGAGAGCGTCGACGAGTTGGTGGCGCGGGCGGACAAGGCTTTGTACGAGGCGAAGGAGTCGGGCCGCGACCGGCTCGTTGCCGCCCCTGCGTGAGCGGTATTGCGTGAGCAGCGTCAGGGCGGGCCTTCTCTCACAACAGCGGGGAGGTTCGTTCAGGCCCGCGCTGGCGCTGCTCCCACGAGGCGTTGCCTGGGACGATGGGCGCGTGGCCGATGAAGAGCTACGCCGCAGGTTTCGCGGCGCCCGCCGTGATCCCGAACTGACGGTGCTGGAAGGGTTCCATGCGTATAAGCACGCGCTGAGGTTTGGGGCCCAGATTGAGACGGCTGTCGCCACCGATCCGGGGGAACTCGAAGAGCTGGCGGCTGATCTGGCGCCGGACCTCGTCGGGCGGATCGGGGATGGGGTGGGGGAGGTTGATGCGGAGACGCTCGCCGGGCTCGTGCCGCAGGCTCCGCGGACCGGGGTCGTTGCGATCGCTCGTCGCAAGGCTGCGGATCTCGATGCGGTCCTCGCCGATCCGAGGGAGGCGCCGGTCGTCTTGCTCGAGCAGCCCAGGAATATGGGGAACCTTGGGGCTTGTGTGCGGGTGTCGGCGGCGGCGGATGCGGCGGCGTTGCTCACGATCGGGGAGAACGATCCTTGGCATCCGGATGCCGTACGGGGGGCTGCCGGACTTCATTACGCGCTGCCGGCGGTGGCGGCGGTCGAGCGGGCGCCGCGGGTCGAGGGGCGGCCGTTGCTGGCGCTCGATCCCGAGGGGGACGTGATCGATCCGGGGACGATCCCGCCTCGCGCGATCCTCGCGTTCGGCACCGAGCGGCACGGCCTCAGCGACGAGCTCCTCGCCGAAGCGGACGGTCGGATCGCCCTGCCGATGAGAGACGGGGTCTCCAGCCTGAACCTCGCCACCTCGGTCGCCGCCGTTCTTTACACGCTGGTACTGCGGCGTCCGCCTGAATAGGTAAAGCTCACCTTTGCAACGGTCGATACCTGCGTTGCAGTCAATCGATTTCGAAAGGAAGCAAAGTGCCTCTCGCAGACATCTCCTTCGGCGAACTCCTGTTGCTCGTCGCCGAGATCTTCATCTTCGTGGTCTGGATCTGGATTCTGTTCACGATCATCACGGACCTCTTCCGTGACCACGAAATGTCGGGTTGGGCGAAGGGGCTTTGGATCCTCTTCCTCGTCTTCATCCCGTACCTGACCGGCCTCGTCTACCTGATCGCCCGCGGCTCGGGCATGCGCGACCGCGCGATCAAAGCCCAGACCGACGCCAAAGCGCATTTCGACGAATACGTCCGGGAGCAGGCTCACACCTCGCCCGCCGACGAACTCCACAAACTGAATGACCTGCGCGAAAAAGGCGCACTCAGCCAGGAGGAGTTCGACCAGGCGAAGGCCAAGCTGCTGTCCTAGTTCCAGTTCTTAGAGTGTGGCGGGGCGTCAAACGGCGCTCCGCCGCCCTCTACGGCCACTTCGAAAGTCCTGCAAATGGCAAAGTTCTGCAAGGCAGATTGCAAATTATCGGTAACTAGGGGGTGCGGAGAGACCACTCCGCTAGCCTGCGCGACCGCAGCCGAATTCCTGTGTTTCGGAATTCACCTGCGAAATCGATGCGGACTCTTTTCCCCCACACCGACCCCAGCGCCCGGCACCGCCGCCGCGCTCTCAGCACCGCCGCCGTCCTACTCGCGGCGCTGTGCGTGGCCGCGCTCATGCTCAGCTCGACGGCCCCTGCCGCGAGCCTGGAAGAAAAGCGCGACACGACGCAGTCGAAGCTGAACGAAGTCGAAGCGACGCAGAGCGAACTCGCCGACACGATCGCCGCCGAGAACGCCGAAATCAACGCGATGATCGGCGAAGTCTCGACCCTGCGCCAGGAACAGCAGCTGGTCGAGGCGCAGCTCGTCGCCAAAGAAGAAGAACTTGAAGCCGCGACCACGGCGCTGGCGAAAGAACGCGAACACCTGGCCGAAGTCCGCCACCAGCTGGCCAAGTCGCTGGCCGACCTGCGCGAACGACTGGTCTCGATCTACGAGGCGGGCTCGCCCGACATCCTCAACGCGATCATCGAATCCGAAAACTGGTCGAGCATGGCGGCGCAGACCGAATACCTGAACCGGATCCAGAGCTACGACAACTCGGTCGTCACCAAGGTCAAGTCGCTGCGCGACGAAGTCCAGGGCTCGGTCGGCCGACTGACCTCGACCCAGGAAAAGATCGAAGGCGCCCGCGACTCGATCGCGACCACCGAGCAGGAAGTCGCCGCCGCCAAGGAAGCCTCCGAAGCGCGCTTCCTCGAACTGAAGGGCGCCCAGGCCCAGCGTCGCGAAACGATGGACGCGCTGGAGTCCAAGGAACAGGCGCTGAGCGACAACCTCGCCTCGATCTCCGAACAGATCGCCACCCAGCACGCCGAAGAAGCGGCCGAACGGGCGGCGGAAGAGGGTGTCGTCTCCGAAATGGCCGCCGAAACCCCGGCGCCGCTGAACTCGGGCGAAGCGACCGGCTTCATCTCCGAATCGGAAGCGAGCGCCTCGGCGTCGGCGCCCGAACAGGTGAAGGGAGTCGTCGCCGCGGCCAACGCGATCGCCTACACCCCTTACATCTGGGGCGGCGGCCACGGCTCCTTCGAATCTTCCGGCTACGACTGCTCCGGCGCCGTCTCCTACGCGCTGCACGGCGGTGGCCTGCTGGAAAGCCCGCTCGACTCGACCGGCCTCGAGACCTGGGGCGAACCCGGCCCGGGCAAGTGGATCACGGTCTACGCCAACGCCGAACACGCCTGGATGGTCGTCGGCGGCCTCGCCTTCGACACGGTCGGCGGCCCCGGCCCGCGCTGGCACTCCAGCTGGGTCGACTCGCCTGAAGGTTTCATCGTCCGCCACCCCCCCGGCCTCTAGGACGCCAGCACCGGCGCATCTCGGCGTCCTCGGTCGCTCGCGTGCTTAGCACGCCACGCTCCCTGCGTCCTTGACCTGCTTGGTTCTGACGCCCTAGATAGGTTCTCCCGACGATGGAACCGATCTCTTATCTACAGGCGCTGATTCTCGGTGCCCTGCAAGGGCTGTCGGAGCCGTTCCCGATCTCCAGCCTCGGCCACGCGGTGCTGCTGCCGAAGCTGCTCGGCTGGGACATCCACCAGAACGACGACTACTTCCTCACCTTCCTGGTCGCGACGCATTGCGCGACGGCGCTGGTGCTGTTTTTGTTCTTTCTCGACGACTGGAAGCGGATCTGGTTCGGCTTCGTCCGCTCGGTCAAAGGGCGCTCGACGCCGCGCGACCTCGACGCGCGCCTCGCCTGGGTGATCATCATCGGCACGATCCCGGCCGGGATCCTCGGCCTCGCGCTCGAGCACAAGCTGCGCTCGCTGTTCGCCTCGCCGACCTCGGCGGCGATCTTCCTCACCATCAACGGCCTGCTGCTGTTGGCGGTCGAGCGCTTCCGTCGCCGGCCGCCGCGCCCCGGCGACGGCGAGGGGGACGGCGACGAGCGGATCGCCAAGATGGGCTTCCGCCAGGCGCTCGGGATCGGCGCCGCGCAGGCGCTGGCGCTGATCCCCGGCATATCGCGCTCCGGCGTGACGATGGGCGGCGGCCTGCTCGCCGGGCTCTCCAACGAGGACGCCGCCCGCTACGCCTTCCTGCTGGCGACGCCGGTGATCGGCGCCGCCGGGTTGCTGAAGCTGCCCGAACTCTTCGGCTCGGCCGGGGACGGGGTCCGCGGCCAGGCGCTGGTCGGCGCGATCGCCGCCGCGATCACGACCTGGCTCGCGGTCAAATTCCTGCTCAAATACTTCGAGACCAGCCGCCTCACCCCGTTCGGCTACTACTGCGTCGGCGCCGGCATCTTCTGCCTGATCGTCTTCTCGATCTAGCGCGTCCCAGGTGAACGAACCCACCCGTTTATGGGAGGAGGTTCGACAAGTTGGAACGTATTGATTGCAACTTTCCTCGTTTGGGTATGGGCCGCCCGAGGGACCTTGGGAAGGGTCCCGACAGGGTTACCGCTGGGAAAGGAGCTTCACAATGGAGTCAGGATCTGTTCCGGGTATCCGTCCGCCGGTCGGCGAAGAACCGGCCGAGTCGAGCCACGGGGGCTGGAAACCCGCCGACCCGGGTCCGCTCGGGCTGGCCGGATTCGCGCTGACGACGTTCGTCCTCAGCATGTTCAACGCGGGCCTGGTGAGCAAAGCCGGGGAGCCGGTGGTGCTCGGGGTGGCGCTCGCCTACGGCGGCATCGCCCAGTTCGCGGCGGGGATGTGGGAGTTCCGCACCGGCAACACCTTCGGCGCGGTCGCCTTCACCTCGTTCGGGGCCTTCTGGGTCTCCTTCTGGGCGCTGATCACGTTCTTCGCGCCGACCATCCCGCCCGAGCACGTCGGCGCCGCGGTCGGGCTCTACCTGATCTCGTGGGGCATCTTCACCGCCTACATGTTCATCGCCAGCCTGCGGACGACCGGCGCCGTCGCGCTCGTCTTCTTCCTGTTGACGATCACTTTCCTGCTGCTCGGGATCGGCAATTCGGGCGGACACGAAGGGATGGTCGAAGTCGGCGGTTGGGTCGGTCTGCTGACCGCGGCGGCCGCTTGGTACGCGTCGATGGCAGCTGTGGTGAACTCCACCTTCGGCAAGACGGTGATGCCGGTCGTACCGTTGGGCGACTGAGTCGAGAGAGGGAGGATTGGAATGGGTACCGATGCTGGAGCCATGGGCACCGACTCGAGCCTCGAGCATGAGCTCGAGGGGATGCTTGAGATCGAGAAGTTCGAGCCGCCCGCGGAGTTCCGCGAGCGAGCCAACTGGTCGGACCCGGCGGTCTACGAGGAAGCGGCGGCCGATCCGGTCGCCTGGTGGACCGCCCGCTCGAAGGAGCTGCTCGACTGGGACGTCGAGCCGACCGAAGGCCTGAACGATTCCGATCCTCCCTTCTACAAGTGGTTCGAGGACGGGCGGATCAACGCGTCCGCCCAGTGCCTCGACCGCCACGTGGCGGCGGGGATCGGCGACCGCGTCGCCTACCACTGGCGCGGCGAGGAGGGTGAGGAGCGCGACGTCACCTACGCCGATCTCCTCGCCGACGTGCAGCGCTTCGCCAACGCGCTGAAGGACCTCGGGGTGGAGAAGGGTGACGTCGTCGGGATCTACCTGCCGATGATCCCCGAGGTAGCGGTGGCGATGCTGGCGTGCGCGCGGATCGGCGCGATCCACAACGTCGTCTTCGGCGGCTTCAGCGCCGAGTCGGTGAGGGAGCGGATGGAATTCGCGGACGCCAAGGCGCTGGTGACGGTCGACGGGGCGCGGCGGAAAGGGAAAACCGCGCCGATCAAGGAGCAGGTCGACGAGCAGATGGGCAGCGTCGACTCGCTGGAGACGATCGTCGTCGTCCGCGCGACCGGGATCGACGTGCCGATGACCGACGGGCGCGACGTCTTCTACGACGAGGTCTGCGCCGCAGCCGACCCGGAGTGCCCGGCGGAGCCGATGGAGGCCGAGCACCCGCTCTTCATCCTCTACACGAGCGGCTCGACCGCGAAGCCGAAGGGGATCCTCCACACCACCGGCGGCTACCTCACCGGCGCGGCGACCACGCACCGCTACGTCTTCGACCTGAAGCCGGAGACCGACGTGTACTGGTGCGCCGCCGACGTCGGCTGGATCACCGGCCACACCTACATCGTCTACGGGCCGCTCGCCAACGGGGCGACGTCGGTGATGTGGGAGGGGGCGCCCGATTACCCGCACCAAGGTGTGTGGTGGGAGAACGTCGAGCGCTACAAGGCGACGATCCTCTACGCCGCGCCGACCGCGATCCGCACCTTCATCAAGTGGGGCGCCGACATCCCGGCCAAATTCGACCTGTCGTCGCTGCGGTTGCTCGGGTCGGTGGGCGAGCCGATCAATCCGAAGGCGTGGCTCTGGTATCACAAGGTGATCGGTGGCGAACGCTGCCCGATCGTCGACACCTGGTGGCAGACGGAGACCGGCGGGATCATGATCACGCCGCTGCCGGGGATCACCGCGACCAAGCCGGGCTCGGCGACGACGCCTTTCCCGGGGGTGAAGGCCGAGGTCGTCGACGAGAAGGAGGGCGAGCCGCTGGCCGAGGGCCAGGGCCTCCTGATGCTCGAACGCCCCTGGCCTTCGATGCTCCGCACCCTCTACAAGGAGGACGACCGCTTCATCGAGACCTACTTCTCGAAATTCGGCAAGGAGCGCTACCTGGTCGGTGACGCGGCGCGCCGCGATTCCGACGGCTACTTCTGGGTGATCGGGCGGATCGACGACGTCGTCAACGTGTCCGGGCACCGGCTCTCGACGGCGGAGGTGGAGAGCGCGATCGTCGCCTACCCGGACGTCGCCGAGGCGGCGGTGATCGGCCAGTCCGACGAGGACACCGGCCAGGCGATCTGCGCCTTCGTCACCCTGCGCGGGGGCATCGAGCCCTCGCCGGAGGTCGAAGCGGGGATCCGCGGGACGGTCAGCACGCGCATCGGCAAATTCGCCCGACCGAAAAGAATCGTCTGGGCGGACGACCTGCCGAAGACGCGTTCGGGCAAGATCATGCGCCGTCTGCTGCGGGATATCGCCGAGGGGAGGGCGCTGGGCGACGTGACCACGCTCAGGGACCCCGACGTGATGGCGGAACTGGAGGCTAAGATCGCGGAGGAGTCCGACGACGAAAGCTAGTTCGCGCCCTTGCCTGAACCGAAGCGTCGATGCAGATAATCAGTCGTACCGTCTCGATCCTCGAGGAGGTGGCGCGGCGGCCGGACGGGGGCGGTCTGGTCGAGATCGCCAATGCCACCTCGCTCCCCGCGGCGACCTGCCATCGGTTGCTCGCGGCGCTGGCGGAAGACGAGCTGGTCCACCGTGACCCGCTGACCCGGCGCTACAGCGTCGGGCGGGGGCTGGTGCAACTGGCCGGGATGGTCACCCAGATCGGGCGAGGCGCATCGATCGAAGCGGGGATGACGGCTCTGCGCGACCGCTGGCGGGAGTGCTTCTTCCTCGCCTCGGTCGTCGACGACGCGATCATCTGCGTGCGCTCGCTGCCGACGATCGATCCCAACCGGATGACGGTGACGGTGCCGCTCGGGCAGCCGATGGCGCCGAACGTGGCGGGGTCGGCGAAGGCGATCCTCGCGCACGTCGCGCCCGCCGAGCGCGAGCGGTTGATCGCCGCCGGCGGCGGGATGGCGCGGCTGACCGAGAAGTCGATCGTCGACGCGGTCGAGTTCGAGAACGAGATGGACCGGATCCGCGGCTGCGGGCACTCGATCTGCGACGAGGAGTCGGAGATCGGGGCGGCGACCGTGGCGGTGCCGATCGTGCTGCCGGAGGGGACGGTGCGGAGCGCGCTCGCCGCGATCGGGCCGCGCGACCGCATCCTCGCCCTCGCCGACGACGGCCTGGTCGAGGACATGGCGCGGACGGCGGCGGTGATCGCCGGGCTCGAAGAGGGGTCGGTCGTCGACGCCCTGGTGCCGGGCCTGTAGCGAGCCGGCGTGCGGTCTTAGCTGACGCCAGTCTCGCTGCGTTCGCGTTCGCGGACGATTTTCTCGACCGCGACCTGGAGCGACTGCATCTGTTCCTGGACGCTGCGGAGTTCGCGCAGCGCGACCTCCTCGGGCGGCAGTTCGCCGTCTTTCAGCTCCTCCTCGATTTCGCCCAGTTCGGGGGCGAGGAAACGCTGCGCGAAGCCGCCGGTCAGCAGGGCGACGAAGCTGATGCCGATCACCAGGATGCAGGCGGAGACGATTTCGCCGCCGAGCGTGGTCGGGTAGATGTTCGAGCCGAGCGTGGTCATCGTCGTGATCGCCCAGTAGGTGGTCTGCCAGAAGCTGAGGTGCTGGTTGGCCTTCTCGAAGGCGCCGAAGACGGCGCCACCGCCGACGATCGTGAGCAGCGCGAGCAGCGCCGAGTAGCGCAGGCCCTGGAGCGAGAAGACCTCACGCGAGAGCTGGGCGAGGCGGAGGAGGCGCAGCAGGCGGAGGAGGCGCAGCGCGCGCAGGCTCTGCAGGCCGGGAGGGAGGACCGGCGGGGTGATGATGACGAGGACCAGGTCGAGCGGGTTGTGGCGGAGCCAGGTGCGGCGATCGGGGACCACGGCGAGCATCACCACGAGCTCGATCAGGAAGGCGCTCCAGGTGACCCAGTTGAGGACGTTGGCGACCACGTGCAGCGCCCCGTCGGTGTGGGACTCCGAGAGCGCCACGCTCGGCAGCACCAGCGCCGCGGCGATCAGCATCGGCGTCGAGAGCCGTTCGGCGACCTTGGTGCTGCGCGCGTCCATCCCCGGTTTGAACCGCACGGGCGCGTCGGAAGCTGGTGACCGCTCAGAACTCACCGCGACTCATTCGACGTGTGCCGTATCACCCCCTCTCTGCGCCACCTACCGCCCAGTGTGTGCCAACTCTGTGCCATCCCTTGAAATCGACGAAGCGCTTTGTCTACGGTGTCCTGGCGATGGCTGAGGAGAACGGAAAAGCGAAGATCGAGGACGGGGAAGTGCTCCCTGAGATCACCGTATTCGAGCCGACGCTGCGGGCGTTCGCAAGGGAGATCCGCAAGATGGGGCCATTCACGGAGGAGGACGAGCGGTTCTTCCAGATCATGGACGAAGAGTTCGGTGGCCACGACTGAGACGCTGGTCTGCGACACGAGCTTCCTCCGGCACGTTTGGAGGTGGTCGCAAGAACCGACTCGCTACGCGCATTGGGGCGCTGCCACGCTCGCCCGGGCCGAGGCGGCGCTGCTAGCGGTCAGCATCGTCACTATTGCCGAGGTGCGGTCTGGTCAACTGCGCGGCGGCTGGGGCGGACGCAGGATCGCGAGGTCAGAACGGGCGCTGGCCGGGTTTCTCCCACTCACGATCGATGATCCCCACCTTCACGAGTGGGCGCGGCTGCGAAACGCGGCGAGATCCAAGGGCATCGCCATCAGCGACAACGACCTCTGGATCGCGGCCACTGCGAGCGTCCGAAGGTCGGTCCTCGTGACCTGCGACCGGGATCACGTCCGGATCGCTCGGGATCTGCCGGTGGAAGTCGTCTACCTGCAGCCGCCCGTCTAGGGCGACGCTCGCGTCTACTCGGCCTTGGCGGGGGTGGCGGCGGCGGACAGTTCGACGTGGGCTTTGCTGTCGCTGGTGCGGACCAGGACGAGGGTGGCGATCAGGCCGAGGATCGCGAAGCCGGCGCCGACGGCGAAGGCGGCCTGGAAGCCTTCGACCAGGGTGCTCGGGTTTTCCGAAGAGCCGATGACCGAGTTGGCGATCGCGGCGAGGATCGCCAGGCCGAGCGCGCCGCCGACCTGCTGGGAGGTGTTGATCAGGCCCGAGGCAAGGCCCTGCTCGCGGTCTTCGATCCCCGAGACCGCGGCGATCGTGACCGGGACGAAGGCGAAGCCGAGGCCGATGGCCGCCAGTAGGGAGGGCCCGAGGAGGTCCTTGAGGAAGGTTCCGTTCACGTCGATCTGGGTGAACCAGAGCAGCCCGAGGGCGATGCAGGCCATGCCGATCGCGAGGATCGGCTTGAAGCCGACTTTGGTCACCAGGCCGGAGGCGATGCCGGCGGCGAGGATGATCGTGATCGCCAGCGGCAGGTAGGAGAGACCGGCCTTGATCGGGCTGTAGCCGAGCACCTGCTGCATGTAGAGCGAGATGAAATAGAACATCGAGAAGAGCGAGGCCCCGACCAGGATGCCGACCACGTTGGCCCCGGTGACGGTGCGGACGCGGAAGATCGAGAAGGGGACGAGCGGCGCCCGCGAGCGCAGCTCGACCAAGACGAAGGCGCCCAGCAGGATCAGCGAGGCGGCGATCGTGGCGATCGTCTGGAACGATCCCCAGCCGACCGTTTCGGCGTCGAGCAGGGCGAAGACCAAGGCCGAGAGGCCGAGCGTGATCGTGAACGCGCCGGCGACGTCGAAGTGGCGCGTCTCGGCTTCCGATTTCGTCTCGGCGATCAGGCTCGGCGTGATCGCGGCGGCGAAGATCCCGATCGGCACGTTCACCCAGAGCACCCATTCCCAGCCGACGTATTCGGTGAGGATGCCGCCGAGCAGCACGCCCGCGGCGCCACCGGAGCCCGCCACCGCTCCCCAGATCCCGAGCGCTTTGTTGCGCTCGGCGCCGTCTTTGAAGGTGACGGCGACGATCGAGAGCGCGGCGGGGGAGAGGATCGCGGCGCCGAGGCCCTGGACCGCGCGCGCGGCGATCAGCTGGCCCGAGGTGCTCGCCAGCCCGCCCGCCAGCGAGGCGATCGCGAAGAGGATCAG
>DAIQOT010000289.1:0-4357 GCA_036787695.1 Solirubrobacterales bacterium
CGCGATTTCGGTTTTCAGCTCTTCCAGGCGGCCGCGGCCGAAGTAGCGGTCGGGGTCGGGCTTGGGCCGCTGCTGGGTGGCCATGCCGACGGTTTCGACGCCGGCGGTGCGCAGCAGCTCCTTCAGCTCGGCCAGCGGCTCGCCGTGCTCGCGGCCGTCGATGACCCCGATCGCCAGCGCCCGCTGTTTCGCGCGCCTGTTGACGACTCCATCCCCATTGCCGTTCTGGGCCGAATACCGCGTCTCGGTCTTGCGGCCAGTTCTCGATTCACTCACTAGATTCATTGTACGGCGCGGTCCTAGCCGTCTAGGGTGGGTCCCGTGAAGGTCTTCGTCACGGGAGGGACGGGATTCATCGGCGGCGCGCTCGTGCGGCAGCTACGCGCCCGCGGCGACGATGTCGTCGCTCTCGTGCGCAATCCGGCGAAAGGCGCCGCGCTCGAGGGGCTGGGATGCACCCTGGTCGCCGGCGACCTGAACGACGAACGCGCGATCCGCGCCGGCATGGAGGGCTGCGACGCGGTGATCCACGCGGCGGCCGTCTACGAGGTCGGGATCCCGGCGAGCGAGCGCAAGTCGATGCGCGAAGCGAACGTCGGCGGTACCGAACGGGTGCTTGGCGCGGCGCTCGAGGCGCAGGTCCCGAAGGTCGTCTACGTCTCCACCGTCGGCGTCTTCGGCGATACCCACGGCCAGATCGTCGACGAGGCCTACGAGCACCCGGCCGAGGAATTCACCTCCGAGTACGAGAAGACGAAGTGGGAAGCCCACCAGGTCGCCAAGCGGCTGATCGGCGAAGGGCTGCCCTGCGTGATCGTCCAGCCGGGCGGCGTCTACGGACCCGGCGACACCTCTTCGATCGGCGTCCTCCTCGACCAGTTCCTGAGCGGCAAGATGCCGCTGATCCCCTTCCCCGACCTCGGCATCTGCCTGACCCACGTCGAGGACGTCGCCGCCGGGATCGTCCTGGCGCTCGACAAGGGCAAGCCCGGCGAGGCCTACATCCTCAGCGGCCCGGCGACGACCGTGCGCGAGGCGATCGGCGTCGTCGCCGCGCAGACCGGCAAGAAGGCGCCGAAGCACGCGCTGCCGACCGGAGTGATGAAGGCGCTGACCCCGATCGGCCCGCTGGTCGGCAAATTGATGGGACAGCCGCCGAACCTGCGCGAGCTGATCTCCTCCGCCGACGGCGTCACCTTCTGGGCGAGCCACGAGAAGGCGACCCGAGAGCTCGGCTACGCCCCGCGCGACCTCGAGCAGGGCCTGCACGACCTCCTCGCCGCCGAAGGCAAGCTGCCTGCCGGCGCCGCCGCTTAGCTGACCTCGGGGCTCGGGGCCGTTGCACCCGTCCGAGTCGTGACCGGCCGTCCGAGGTGCGTCCGCCTTCTCGATGGCGGCCCTGGCAGGCTGTGGCCGCCATCGAGAAGGCCGGAGTGCCGGGAGAGGGTCACGACTTCGTGACGAGCGCGGCGGAAGCGCGAAGCTCCTCCACAAAGTGCGCGTGTCCCGTGACGGAGGTTCATAGAACGTCACGGTCCCGCCACGCGGCCCAAGGTGCCCTTCGCTGTTTGTATGCCTACAGAGGGGTAAACAGCGAAGGGCAGCGGCGAGGTCCACGCAAAGGGTGCCCGGACGCATGAGGACCCGTGACGTTCCTCGCGGGCCTGTGACGGAAGCGTGGAGTTCGTGGCAGGCCGGTGACGGAAGGCGGACTTCGCCGCGCACCCTGGCGCGATCCCGGCGAAACGTGCCCAACCCTCGGCGTTTTCCCTGAATCTCCCTCACGTCCCGGGCGTCTCGTGCGGCCACAGCCTGCCCGGGCCGCCACGAGACGCCCGGGACGACCTCGGACGGACGAAGCCGCGGCTTAGTGGTTCAGCCGGCGCAGCCGGCCCGAATCGACCAATAGTCTTCGCGGCTATGCGCGTAATCGATGTCGAGCACCTCGGCCGTCCCCACGTAATCGGCTGCTGGGAAGTCGACGGCATGCTCGTCGACCCCGGCCCCGAGTCGTCCCTCCACACGGTGCTGGAGAAGATCGGGGATCAGCAGCCCGAGGCAGTCCTCCTCACCCACATCCACCTCGATCACGCGGCGGCGGTCGGCGCGATGGTCGCCCGCTGGCCCGACCTGCCGGTCTACGTCCACGAGCGCGGCGCCCCGCACATGATCGATCCCTCCCGCCTCCTGGCCTCGGCGGAGCGCCTCTACGGCGACAAACTCGAGTACCTCTGGGGCAAGATCCAGCCGATCCCGGCGGCCAACGTGACCACATTGGCCGGCGGCGAGACCATCCGCGGCATGCGCGTCGCCTACACCCCCGGCCACGCCTCCCACCACGTCTGTTACCTCCACGAGGAGACCGGCACCGCGTTCGTCGGCGACACCGCCGCCTGCCGCATCCCTCCCACCAACCTCGTCATCCCCCCGACCCCGCCTCCGGATATCGACGTCGAGCTCTGGGAAGAGTCGATCGACCTCCTCGAGGCCTGGGCGCCGGAGAAACTCGCCCTCACCCACTTCGGCATGATCGACGACCCGATCCCCCACCTCGCCGAGACCCGCAGCCGCCTGCGCGAGGAGGCCGAGCGCGTCCGCGAGCTGGACGAGCCCACCTACGAGGCCGACCTCCAGGGCCGGATCAAAGCCCAGCTCTCCCCCGAGGTCGCCGACGAGATGTTCCAGGCCGTCCCGACCGCCTATCAATGGTCCGGCCTCGACCGCTACTGGCGCAAAAAGGCCGAGCGCGAAGCTAGCTGAGGTGGGTGCGCATGCGCTCGACGGCCTCTTCGATCCGGTCGTCGGGCGTGGTGAGGGAGATGCGGAAGAAGCCCTCGCCGCTGGGGCCGTACATCGAGCCGGGTGAGACGACGACGGCCGCCTCTTCGAGGACGGTCTCGGCAAATGAGGTCGAGGTGTGGCCGCTCGGGACCGGGGCCCAGACGTAGATCGTGCCCTTCGGCGGGGTGACGTCGACGCCGATCGCGCCGAGGGCCGAGACGACGAGGTCGCGGCGGCGCTGGTAGATCGCGTTCATCTCGGCGAGCGGCTCCGGCGGGCCCGAGATCGCGGTCGCGCCGGCGATCTGGATTGCCTCGAAGAGGCCCGAGTCGACGTTGGTCTTCAGTCGCCAGTAGGACTGGATCGCGCCCGGATGGCCGAGGATCGCGGCGCAGCGCCAGCCGGTCATGTTGTAGCCCTTGGAGACCGAGAAGACCTCGACCCCGACCTCTTTGGCCCCCGGCGTCGCCAGGAAGCTCGGCGCGACGTAGCCGTCGTAGGTCGTCTCCGAGTAGGCGTTGTCGTGGACGACGAGGATCTCGTTCGCGCGGGCGAAGTCGATGACCTCCTCGAAGAAGCCGTCGGGGACGACCGCGCCGGTCGGGTTGTTGGGGAAGTTGATGAACATCAGCTTGGCCCGGGCGGCGTCCTCGGCCGAGATCGCGCTCAGATCCGGGGCGAAGCCCTTCTCCGGCACCAGCGGCATCAGCACCGAGTCGGAGCCGTTCAGCAGCGGCCCGCCGGTGTAGACCGGGTAGCCGGGATCGGAGGCCAGGGCGACGTCGCCGGGGTCGAGGAAGGCGTTGCAGAGGTTGTAGATGCACTCCTTGGCGCCGATCGCCGGGATCACCTCGTTGGCCGGGTCGATCTCGACGCCGAAGCGGCGGTCGTAGAAGTCGGCGAACGCCTGGCGGAAGTCCTCACGGCCGCGGTTCGAGGGGTACTGGTGGGTGGCCGGGTCGGCGACCGCCTTCTGCATCGCCTCGACGATGTAGTCGTAGGTCGGCATGTCGGGATCGCCGATGCCGAGGCTGATCACGTCGATGCCGGCGGCTCGCTTCTCCTCGATCCGCCGCTCCAGTTCCTGGAACATGTACGGCGGGATCGCCTGGAGGCGCTTGGATGGATCTGCGATGGCCATGGGCGCGGAAACCTAACGGAAGCCTGAGGCGGAAAGCCGGGCGGTCAGTCCTGCTCGGCGAGCGCGGCGAGGAGCTCGGGCGAAGCCTCGCCCGCGTAGACCGGCTCGGCCCAGCCGTCGAGGCGCACGCCGAGGTCATCGTCGATCGCCACGGTCAGCTCGCCGCCGTCGAGCTCGACCGTGATCGGGCTCGGCGCGCCATTCAGGAAGGCCGTGATCGCGGCGCCCGAGGCGCCAGTCCCGGAGGACAGCGTCTCCCCCACGCCGCGCTCGAAGATCCGCGCGCGGACGTTCGAGCCGTCGACGCTGAGGAAGCTGACGTTGGTGCGGTTCGGGAAGAGGGTCGAGCCTTCGATCTCGGGGCCGATCAGGTCGAGGTCGAGGTCGGCCAACTCGACCGGATCGACGAGGATCGCGCACTGCGGGTTGCCGATC
>DAIQOT010000088.1:0-13923 GCA_036787695.1 Solirubrobacterales bacterium
GCCGTTCTCTATGTCCGTCAGAGTAGGAAAAGAGTCGGCGCCGCCCGAGGGCGACGGGGTCGTGCTTCGGGTGCCGGTCGCCCAGCGCCAGGGGACGATCGCCGCCGCGGTTCAGCGACTGAACGACGCGGGCGTCGGCATCGACGACATCGCGATGCGGCGGCCGACCCTCGACGACGTCTTCCTCACCCTCACCGGCCACGCCGCCGAAGAGGACGAGGAGGCGGCGGCCACCGCGGGGGAGGGTGCGCGATGAGCGCCGCGCGGATGGCGGTCTCCGACACCCTGGTGCTGGCGAAGCGGAACTTCCTGCGGATCGCACGGGCGCCCGACCTGCTGCTCGCCTTCACCGTGCAGCCGATCATGTTCGTGCTGCTCTTCGCCTACGTCTTCGGCGGCGCGATCCCGACCCCGGGTCACTCCTACATCGACTTCCTGATCCCCGGGATCCTCGTCCAGACGATGGCCTTCGGCGGCTTCGTCACCGCGATGGGGATCGCGGAGGACCTGCGCAAAGGCCTGGTCGACCGCTTCCGCTCGCTGCCGATGTCGCGGAGCGCGGTGCTTGCCGGCCGGACCCTTTCCGACATCGCCACGAACGGCATCTCGATCACGGTGATGCTGGTGGTGGGGGTGATCATCGGCTTCGGCTTCGAAAGCCCGTTCTTCCACGTCGTCTTCGGCATCCTCCTGCTGCTGCTCTTCGGCTACGCCTTCTCCTGGGTCTTCGCCTTCATCGGCCTCACCTCGTCCTCGCCGGAGGCGGCCCAGAGCCTCGGCTTCATCCTGATCTTCCCGCTCACCTTCGTCTCCTCGGCCTTCGTCCCCCCGGAAACGATGCCCGGCGCCCTCCAGTGGTTCGCCGAATGGAACCCCTTCTCGATCACCGTCAATGCGATCCGCGCCCTTTTCATCGGCGACCCCGCCGGCAACTCCGTCTGGGGCGCCGTCGCCTGGTCCGTAGGCATCGCCGCCCTCTTCGCCTTCCTCGCAGTGACGAAATACAAACGCGCCGTCGTCCGCTGATTCGCTTCTAAGAATTTGCAAAAGGCACAGTTGTGCCCACCACACGCGCGCTTTTTCTCCCTAGGTTCGAGCGATGGCCTCGCTCAAGCGCAAAGGTGACCTCGCCGAGCTGAAGGTCGCCGCCGATCTGGTCGCACGTGGATGTCGCCTTTCGCTTCCGTACGGAGAGGACCACGACTACGACCTCGTCGCCGACTACGAGGGGCGACTGCACCGGGTGCAGGTCAAGTACACGAGATCGGATGGTCGGGTGATCTTCGTGAAGTGCTTCTCTCATTCGCTGACCGCGGGCAGGATTCGGTCCACGAAGCACTACACGCCAGCGACGATCGACTGGATCGCCGCTTACGACTCGACCACCGATCGCTGCTACTACGTTCCGTCCTGGATGCTCGGCGCGGAAGGTCGCAGTGGCATGTATCTCCGCTTGGTGCCCAGCCTCAACGGACAATCTCGCCGCATCCGTTTCGCCGAGGACTACCTCGACCCCGATTTCAGTGCCGATCCGTCTATGGAGCCAGCCGGATTCGAACCGGCGGCATCCACGTTGCAAACGTGGCGCTCTGCCAACTGAGCTATGGCCCCGTCCCCCAATTGTAAGCCGATCTCTCTAGGTTTTCGAGGCCATGTCCTTCGAGGGCTCATACCTGTGGCGGCTTCGGCAGAAGGTCGGGCATGACCTCGTCCTTCAGCCGGGGGCAGCCGTGGCGGCGCAGCGGGAGGACGGGAAGGTGTTGTTCATCCGCCGCGGCGACAACGGTGTCTGGGCGCTGCCGGGAGGGGCGGCGGAGGAGGGAGGGAGCTTCGCCCGCACCGCGGTCGACGAGCTGCGGGAGGAGACCGGGCTGGTCGTCGAGGCCGCTGACCTGATCCCGGTGGCCTGCTTCTCCGACGCCGCCCGGCACACGCTCCACTATCCGAACGGCGACGTCGCCCACTACTTCTCGATGTGCTTCATCGCCCGGCGGTGGCAGGGTGAGCCGGTGGCCGACGGTGACGAGTCGCTGGAGGTGGCTTTCGGCGACCCGGCCGATCCGCCGCAGCCGTTCGAGGACTCGACCGCCCGCGTCCTCGAGCTCCTGCTCGCCTACCTGCGCTCCGGCGAGTTCCAGGTCGGCTGAAGGTGGTCGACTGAGAATGCCATTCGAAGGCTCATACCTCTGGCGGCTGCGGCAGAAGGTCGGCTCGACGACCGTCCTCCACCCGGGCGCGATGGTCTTCCTCGAGCGCTCCGACGGCGCGATCCTCTTCACCCGCCGCGTCGACAACCGCCTCTGGTGTCTGCCCGCCGGCGGCGCCGAGGAGGGCTCGAGCTTCGGCGACACCGCGATCACCGAGCTGCGCGAGGAGACCGGCGTCGTCGTCGACCCCACCGACCTCGTCGCCTTCGCCTGCCTATCGGAGGCCGCCCTCCACACGATCACCTACCCCAACGGCGACGTCACCCACTGCTTCGCGATGCTCTTCCTCGCCCGCCGCTGGACCGGCGACCCCCGCCCCGACGAGGTCGAGACGAGCGAGATGCTCTGGGCCGAACCGACCGCCCCACCGTCCCCCCTCGAACCCCCGGCCGTGGAGGCAATCCGACTCCTTGGCGCCTATCAGAGCACTGGCGCGTTCCAGATCGCCTGACGGTCTCGGCCGGCGCGGCTTCTCATATATGCGCCGGAAATTGGGCAAATAGTCAGGCATCCTCGGGTCATTTGTCTGTGCTTTTGGTACTCATGCGTCCACACGACAGAGGCCGAACAGACGAAAGGGGAGCGTCTTGACCGAGCAGGAACACCACGCGAGATTGGCGGCGGCAGCGCTTGTCGCAACGGCTTCGAATCCGAAGAGCTGGGTCCAGACCTGGCAGATGATCCTCGCGGCGGCGGCCTTGGTCGGTGCGTTCGGATTAGCTGGCTACCTGACCGTTCACGGTCCCCCAGCGCCGAACGTTGCCACTGGGGAAGTCACCGAAACGAAGGAATCGGCCCCGTCCGGGGAAGCCGAAACCGCCACGACGACGACCCGCAAGGGCGTGGTCGGCGCGCCCGTTGGTGGAGAAAGCTTGTCGAGCCAAGGCGAAGAAGAAACGGGAGGTGAATCCGAAGGCAACAGCAGCGGCTCGTCGGAAGAAGGCGAATCGCTGGCGAACCTGAGCAAGCAGGGGCCATGGGCCTTCGCGATCGTGGCACTGTTGGCTGCGGTTTTCCTCGCGACTGGAAGGAGCCTGAACGTCGGCGGCTCGAACCGGCCCGACCCCAACCCTGACCCCGACCCCACTGCCCAAGAGGACTCCAGCTCTGATTCGGCCTCTGCACCGACCACCGTCCCCGATCCCGCAGCCGGTTCAGAGCCCCCCGCCGAACCTCCGATCCCGCCTCCGACCGCGGACGAGAGCGACAAATGAGCAGCTATGACGAAATCGAGCGCGCCGAGCCGGCGTATCTCACCGGCCTCATCACCGGTGGCGCGGGCCTCCTCGCCCTCCTGGCGGCCAACTTCAGCCTGCCGCACAGTGCCGGTGTCGCCGTCGGGATGACCGTCAGCCAGGCGCTCCTCACCCGACCGACCGTGGTGAGCCCGAAGACCCTCGGCGGATTGTTCGGCTCCGCCGACCCCAGCGGCGTCTTGGCCGAAGTGATTGGGGCGGCCCACGCGACCCCCCGTCCCGACGAGCCGGTCGCGGCAGTCGGTGGCCTGGTCTTCGTTGTCGGATTCCTTGCCCAGATCCTGACCGGTGTCTCGATGACCGCGGCCTTCGCCTCCGCATTGGGGCTCGCCGGCGTGCAGACGGTCGCCACCCGATCGCGGGTCTACTCGCCCCTCACCGCCAAGGCGATCGTCGCCAATCGGGCCAAGGCGAATTTGGGCGGCGGGAGCGAGACGTCTTCCGCGAACACCCCGGCGTCCGTCGCCGCCAGCTAGGACGCCAGCAGGCTCTCGGCGCGCTTGCCCTCGGGCAGGTTCTGGTCGGCGTGGTAGCTCGACCGGACCAGGGGGCCCGCGGCGACGGACTCGAAGCCGAGGTCGTAGGCCGCCTTCTCCAGGGCCGCGAACTCGTCGGGGTGCCAGTAGCGGACGACCGGGAGGTGGTTCTCGGTCGGGCGGAGGTACTGGCCGACGGTGAGGACCTGGACGCGGTGCTCGCGCAGGAGGCCGAAGGTCTCGACCATCTCCTCGAAGGACTCGCCGAGGCCGACCATCAGGCCCGACTTGGTGACGACATCGTCGCCGCCCATCTCCTTCGCCATCTTGAGGACGCGGGCGGAGCGGGCGAACTGGGAGCCGCGGCGGGCGATCGGGTAGAGGCGCGGCACCGTCTCGACGTTGTGGTTGAAGACGTCGGGCTTCTCGTGGATGACCTTGGCGAGGGGCATCTCCTGGCCGCGGAAGTCGGGGGTGAGGATCTCGATCTTGCAGTCGGGCGCTAGCATCCGGATCGAGCGGACGACGCCGACGAAGGCGCTCGCCCCGTAGTCGGGGAGGTCGTCGCGGTCGACCGAGGTGACGACGGCGTGGCGCAGGCCCATCGCTTTCACCTGGTTGGCGACGCGCAGCGGCTCGAGCGGGTCGTTCCAGCTCGGCTTGCCGGTCTGCACGTTGCAGAAGCCGCAGCGGCGGGTGCAGACGTCGCCGAGGATCATGAAGGTCGCCGTGCCGCGCTCCCAGCACTCGCCGACGTTCGGGCAGTTGGCCTCCTCGCAGACGGTGTGGAGGTTGTCGCTGCCGATCTTCTCCTTCAGCCGCCGGTAGTTCGGGCCGCCCGGCGCCGGGACTTTCAGCCACGGCGGCTTGCGTTTGCGCTTGAAGGGGATCGCGCCGTCGGTCTGCGCGGTGCCGCCGGGGTTCGCCCGCGAGCGGGTCACGTGGACGCGCTCGGCCGGCGCGGCGCTCGCGCCAGAAGTCTGGGTGGCGCCGTCGCGCTCGTTAGGGGTGACGATCTCGCTCATCGCTCACTCGTAGCGTAGTGGGAGCCGTCCGGCGGCCCACCCTCGTGTTCGACAGTAACCCGCTCGCGCCCGAACTCGGCGCCGAAGTGCCGCGCCACCGTCGCCCCGAAAGCGGCGACAGTCGCGTCGCTCCCGCCCTCGCGCTCGATCGAGGTCATCGCCACACCCTGGATCCCGCACGGCACGACCCATTCGAACGGCTGCAGGTCGTTGTCGACGTTGACCGCCAGCCCGTGCGTGGTGATCCCCTTGCTGACGTGGATGCCGATCGAGCCGATCTTCTTGGCCGCGCCGACGACGCCCGGCCCCGGCGGCGGCCCCACGGTCCAGACCCCGGTCAGCCCCTCGATCGTCTGCGCCCCGACCCCGTGCTCGGCCAGCGAGCCGATCATCACCCGCTCCAGCCCCCGCACGTACTCGTGGACGTCGCCGCCGAGCGGCGCCAGGTCGACGATCGGGTAGGCGACCAGCTGTCCCGGCCCGTGGTAGGTGACGAGCCCGCCCCGGTCGGTGTCGAGGATTTCGATCCCCCGCTCTTCGTACCAGGCCTCGCCCAACGGCAGCTCCTCCGGCTTGGCCCGCCGCCCGCGCGTATAGACCGGCGCGTGCTGAAGCAGCATCAGCGTGTCCGGGATCTCGCCCGCGCCGCGCCGCTCGGCCAGCCCCAGCTGCATCTCCCAGGCGACCTTATAAGGGAGCGTTCCGCAATTCATGAGAAGGAGCTCAGCGCCCATCGACAGAATTGTCTCAGGATGCGCCCATATGCTGTGAGTCCCCGCATGGTCCAGTCGAAGGCGTATCGCCCCGAATGGCTGCCCGCGGTCGCTCTGAGCGCGGCTTTGGCAGCTTTGATGCTGATTTGGGATCCGCGTGTCGGCGATCTCGCGGCTCAGGTATTCCACACCGAGGTCTTCGAGCACACCGGCCTGGCGATCTGGAACGGCAGTTGGTACGCGGGCCACTACACGCTCAACTACAGCCTGCTGTTCCCGCCGGCCGCGGCGGTGCTCGGGCCGCAGTGGGTCGGCCTGATCGCGGTCGTCGCCTCCTCCTACCTCTTCGATCGCATCGTCCAGGAGCACTGGGGGACGGAGGCGCGCTGGGCGACGCTCTGGTTCGCCGCGGGCGTCGTCACCCTGCTCGCCGACGGCCAGCTGACCTTCGCCCTCGGGGTCGCCTTCGGGCTGCTGGCGCTGCGCGAGTTGCAGGCGGGGCGGGGATGGCTGGCGGTCCTCGCCGCCGCGGCCTGCCCGCTGGCCAGCCCGGTCGCCGGGGCGTTCCTCGCGGGCGCGATCGCCGCCGGCCTCTGGGAACGCGGCGAACGCGTCAACCGCGCCGGGGTCGCCGCCGCCCTCGTCGCGGTGATCCTCACCGTCGCGCCCAACCTCGCCTTCCCCGAACCGGGCCGCTTCCCCTTCGTCTGGTCCTCCTACATCTCGATCCCGATCTGGTGCGCGGGCGCGCTCTTCCTGCTCTGGAACGCGCGCGGCGAGGGACGGGTGCGGCGCGTGATCATCGGCTACGGCCTCGCCTCGACCCTGATCTTCCTCACCCCGAACGCGCTCGGCGGCAACGCGGTGCGGCTCGGCGCGCTCTTCGGCGGGCCGGTGCTGGCGGCGGCGCTGCTCGCCCATCGGCCGCTGCCGGTCGGCGTCGGCGGCGCGCCCGCGCCCGGCTCGGGACTCGCCCCGCCGCTCCGCTGGATCCCGCGCTGGTTCTACACCGCGGTCCTCGTCGTCACCCTCACCGGCAGCCTCTACTGGCAGTTCACCGCGAGCGTCACCCAGATCGCCCGCTCGGTCGGCGACCCCTCGACCAAGGCCTCCTACTTCCAGCCCGCCGCCCACTGGCTGATGACGCACGGCGCCGGCGGCACCCGGATCGAGGTCCCGCCGACCGCCAACCACTGGGAGTCGGCCTACCTGGCGCCGAAGTTCGAGCTCGCCCGCGGCTGGCTGCGCCAGCTCGACACCGCCCGCGACGGCATCTTCTACAAGGAAGGCGCGCTCAGCGACGCGTCCTACGAACGCTGGCTCCGCAACAACGCGATCACCTACGTCGCCCTGCCCCTCGGCGCGCCGCTCGACTACTCCTCGATCGAAGAGCGCCACCTGATCCTCTCCGACCCCTCCTACCTGAAGGAACGCTTCCACGACGCCGATTGGCGGATTTACGAAGTCGCCGACCCGCGCCCCCTCGTCGCCCCCCTCGGCCCAGGCCGAGGCAGCGCCAACTCTGTCGGCAGCCAGGGCTTCTCCCTCCACGTCACCCGTCCCGGTCGCTTCCTCGTACGCGTCAACTTCACCCCGTACTGGTCGATCGGCGAAGGCTCCGGCTGCCTCTTGCGCAAAGGCGACTGGACGATCGCCCGCGTCGCCCACCCCGGCACCTTCAGCGTCGACGCCGACTTCTCCCTCGACGGCGCCTGGAACGCGATGACCGGCGCCAAGAAGACCTGCTGAGCGTCAGGCTTTCGCCCGCTCCGCGGCCATCTGCTTGAGCATCCAGTCGTGGTTCAGGTCGAGCACGCCGCGCAGCTCCGAGGCGATCACCGCGTTGCGGCTCAGGGTCAGCTGGTTGTCCTGTTCGGACTCGCCCGAGATCGACCAGTTAGTCGATCCGGTTACCGTGTAGATGTTGTCGACGATCATCACCTTCAGGTGTGAGATCGCGTGTTTGACTTCGGAGGTCCCGATCGCGATCGAGTTGCCGAACCCTTTGTTCTCCCAGGTCTCCAGGATCTTTTCTCGTGCACGCCGCCGGCCTGTGACTTGTCGAGGCTCATCTGCACGTAGACGTGGGCGGAGTCGAGCTTGGCCCGGATCAGCTCGTCGAGCTCATCGTCGTCGTAGCCGAACATGTTCAGCACGAGTGAGTGCTGGGCGCTCCCGATCAGCGAGGCGAGCAGCGGGTGGAGCGAGTCGCGCGGCGAGAAGAAGCTGCGCTGGTCGGGCGGGTAGCCGTCGAGGAATCGTTTCTCGACCTTGTACTCGGCGAGGTCGTCCCAGACGAACGGCGCGGGTTCAGGCGGAGCCGCGGCTTTCGCGTCAGGCATAAGTCAGCAGCCGCAGCTTGGTGAACGCGAGGGTCTCGACGGCGCTGCCGTCGGCGGCGTGGGCGGCGACCGTCACCGGCGCCGCGGTGGTGCCGGCCTCGATCAGGCCGCGGATGTGGTCGGTGACGGTGACGATCGCGACGTGCGGCTCGAGGTGATGGGGGAGTCGCAGGTCGAAGGGGTCTCGCGCGGGCGGCACGTCGCAGTGGCCCTCCTCGCCCCAGCAGTCGCCGTGGCCGAAGACGTAGAACGAGCCGGCGTAGGAGTCGTGGTCTGGACCCGCGCCGGCCGGCGGTTTCTTGCCGATGAAGACGCGGCCCTCGTAGGACCCGCGGCCGGGGTCGATGTCGTAGACGACGAGGTCGACACGGGTGATCCGGTGCTCGGGAGCCGGCAACTCGAGCGGGTCCGATTGGAAGCGCTCAGCCATTGCCCGGTCCGTTCACGGCGGCCGTCGCGGCGGCATAGTCGTATCCGAGGTCGGTGATGCTGAGCGTCTGGCGGACCGTCATCGGGAACGGCGGCAGCGCCTGTTCGAGGAAGGCGGTCGGCAACTGGGCGCCCGGATGTTCGAGCTGCCAGAGGTACCAGAGCCGGTCGATCATGCAGTGGTGCGCCCAGAAGATCGGGTCATAGGCGGCCACTTCGATGATCCCCATGTTGCCGCCGACCCAGCCGTGGATCTGCCCGTGGACGCTCTCGAGTTGGGTCTGGAAGGTGAAGAAGTCTTTGTTCTTGAGGATCCGGTCAGTTCGTCGAGGGACGGCAGCCCGCCCGGACTCCCCGGTTCACGCCGGGTTTTCGTTTCGCGCGGGTTGATCCGGCCGGATTTCTGGATTGGCGAGGAGAAGAGTGGGTTCGATTTGCCGCCGACTTTCGCCTGGCCGTAGGCGGCCGGGATCCCGTCTTCGTGCTCCCGCGTCCACTCCCACCACGGCAAGGTCACTCCGTCGACCCGGTCCTGCAGCTGCTTCTCGAAGAAGTAGAGGTAGGCGCGGTGCCAGGGGAGGAAGAAGGCGCTGCCGTGTTGGCACCAGATCGGCGGCGGGAAGCCATGGATCCCGGCCCAGTATTGGTAGCCGCGATCGTCGCCGATCGCCTGCGCTTTGGTGATCGCTTCGCGCAAGTCGCCGAGCTGGCCGGGCGAGAGCCGTCGCACGCTGCGGCGGTGGCGCAGCGCTTTCGGGGCGAGCGGCGCGGCCGGGGGAGACGCGGCAGGGCTCACCGCGCTCCCCCGACCTGGCTCTCACGGCGACGGAGGCGGATGCGTCGCTTGGACATCCGCTCCCGCAGCTTCGCCCCCGCGATGCCCCCCGTGAGCGCGATGACGGGGGCGAAGCTGAGCGCCGTCTCCTCTATCGGCATGCCCGCGATATGGGCTCCCCAGAGCATTCTGAACTCATACCGTACCCAAAAAATTCCTGAGCGTTTATCTTTCAGGAAAGTGCGGAAAGAGCGCAAAAAGGTTGTCGAGAAGAGGAGGGCCGCGGGGCGTTCGTACTTCGACGTTCCATATTGGACGAAGTACGAACGCGTCGACTCAGAGGGCGAGCGAGAGCGGCTCTTCGAGCAAGGACCGGATCCGGGCGAGGAACTCGGCGGCGGGGGCGCCGTAGAGGATCCGGTGGTCGCAGGCGAGGGTGACACCGAGGAGGTGCGCGGTGGTGATCTGACCGCCGCGGACGACGGGCTTCTCGGTGATCGCCCCGACGGCGAGGATCGCGGCCTGAGGTGAGTTGATGACGGCGGAGAAGTTCGAGACGCCGTACATCCCGAGGTTGGAGACCGTGAACGTCCCACCGGATAGCTCCGGCGGCGTGATCGACCCGTCGCGGACTTTCCCGGCCAACCTCCGGGCATCGGTCGCGATCTCCCGCAGGCCCTTCTTGTCGGCGTCGAAGACGGTCGGCACCACGAGGGCGTCCTGGGCCGCCACCGCGACGCCGATGTTGACCCGCGAGTACAGCTCGAAGCGCCCGTCCTTGTAGGCGCCGTTGGCGAGCGGGAACTCCTTCAGCGCCAGCGCGCACGCCTTGACGATCATGTCGTTGAACGAAGGCACGACCTCGCCCTCGGCCGTCAGCCCTTTCAGGCGCGAGCGCGCCTCGACCGCGGCGCTCATGTCGATCTCGGCCTGGAGGTAGAAGTGCGGCGCGGTCGCCTTGCTCTCCGACATCCGGCGCGAGACCACCTGCTGCAGCCGCGTCAGGTCCTGGTAGGTGGTCCGGCCCTTCGCCGTTTCTCCGGCCGCGACCCCAGTCCCCTCCTCATCCACCCCCGTCTTTGCATTTGGGGGGGTGGATGAGGAGGGGACCTCGGCGCGCTCCACGTCCTTCTTCACGATCCGCCCCCCGGGCCCGCTCCCTTGCAGAGAGGTCAGGTCCACTCCGTTCTCCTGCGCGACTCGACGCGCCAGCGGCGACGCTTTGACCCGTGGGCTGTTCCCGGCCGGTACAGCGGGTGGCGCCGTAGGGGGGGCCGCCCCTGAGGAAGCTTTAGCTACCGGAGGGGGCGGTGGGTCCCCTGCGGCGACAGGACCCGCGGTCTGCGGGCTTGATCCCTTGTCGTCTCCCTCAACGGCATCGCCCACCACCGCGATCGGCGCCCCGATCGGCAACGTGTCGCCCTCCTCGGCCAGCACCTGCGTAAGCGTCCCCGCCACGTCGCTCTCGTACGCCATGTTCGCCTTGTCGGTCTCGATTTCGACGAGCTCATCGCCAACCGCGACCTCGTCCCCGACCTGCTTCATCCACTTCAGCACAGTCCCCTCCTCCATCGAGTCGGAGAGGCGCGGCATGACGATCTCGGCCATCAGGGCATCGCCCCCTCGAGGGTCGCCAGGGCGGCGGAGACGATGTGCTCCTGGTGCGGGATCGCCGCCTGCTCGAGGCGTTTGGAGTAGGGCATGTGGACGTCGGCGCCGGTGACGCGTTGGGGCGGGGCGTCGAGGTGGTCGAAGGCCTGCTCGGTGACCAGGGTCGAGAGGTTGGCGCCGACGCCGCCGTGCGGCCAGCCCTCCTCGACGATCACGACGCGGTTGGTCTTCGCCACCGACTCGAGGATCGTGTCGAGGTCGAGCGGGCGCAGGGTGCGCGGGTCGATCACCTCGGCCGAGATGCCGTGCTCGTCGGCCAGGGTCTCCGCCGCCTCCATCGCCACGTTCGCCATCTTGAGGATGCCGACGATCGTCACGTCGGTCCCCTCGCGGCGCACCTTCGCCTCGCCGAACGGCAGCAGTGTGTCGGGATCGTCAGAGACCTCGCCTTTGATCCCGTAGAGGCTCTCGTGCTCGATGAAGATCACCGGGTTGTCGTCGCGGATGGCCGACTTCAGCAGGCCCTTCGCGTCCCCGGGGGTCGACGGGCAGGCGACGAGCAGCCCCGGCACCTGGAGGTAGAGCGCCTCGAAGCTGTGCGAGTGGGTCGGTCCGAGCTGGTGCCCGCCGCCGCCCGGCATCCGGATCACCATCGGCACCTTCGCCTGGCCGTTGAACATGTAGGGGATCGCGGCGGCGTGGTTGACGATCTGGTCGAGCGCCAGCAGGGAGAAGTTCACCGTCATCAGCTCGACGATCGGCCGCAGCCCGTTCATCGCCGCGCCGACGCCCGCGCCGACGATCGTGTTCTCGGAGATCGGCGTGTCGCGCACGCGGCGCTCGCCGAACTCGTCGAGCAGCCCGTCGGTCACCTTGAAGGCGCCGCGGAAGACGCCGACGTCCTCGCCCATGACGAAGACCGACTCGTCGCGGCGCATCTCCTCGGCCATCGCGTCGCGCAGGGCCTCCCGCATCCGCAGCTCGGCCATCAGTCTTCGCGCTCCTCGGTCGCGTCGACCTCGCGGGCTGCCGGCGGCTCGCCGACGTCGGCTCCGCCGGGCGCTCCCGGATCGCTCTCGACGCCGTCCCCCGGGTCGCCGCCGGTCCGCGACGCGGTGTTGTCCTGCGCGTCGCCCTCGACCGCCGGGTTGGGACGCTCGCCCTCCTCCTCGACCTCGGCGTAGGCGGCGCCGGCCTCGGCCAGCTCGCGGGCCCGCTCCGGCATCGCCGCCTCGTGCTCGCCGCGGTGCGGGTCGGGGCTGCGCTCGTCGACCGCGTACCAGCCGCCGGGGTAGTCGGTCAGCGCGTAGAGGCTCTCGTACATCGTGTCGAGCGCCGGTTCCGGCGAGGCGTCGGCGAACTCGACCGCCGCGAGCACCGCCGCCTCGGCCGCGTCGCGCGCCTGCCCGACCTCGCGCTCGCCCAGCACATCCGCCTCGACGCAGCGCCGGCCGAAGCTCTCGATCGGGTCTTTCTCGCGCCACTCCTCGACCTCCTCGCGCTCCCGGTACACCTCCGGGTCGGCGGCGGAGTGGCCGCGGTAGCGGTAGGTGACGACCTCGATCAGCGTCGGCCGTTCCTCCTCGCGCGCTGTCGCCAGGCCCGCCGCGACCGCCTCGCGCACGGCGACCACGTCCATGCCGTCGATCCGCGTCCCCGGCACGCCGTAGCCCTCGGCCTTCTTCGAGAGGTCGGTCTGGGCCGAGTGCCGCTCGATCGACGTCCCCATCCCGTAGAGGTTGTTCTCGACCAGGAAGAGGACCGGCAGCGTCCACAGCGCCGCCAGGTTCATCGTCTCGCCGAAGTTGCCGGTGTTGGAGGCGCCGTCGCCGAACATGCAGACGGTCACCGCGTCTTCGCCCTTGTACTGGGACGCGAGCGCCAGCCCGGCGGCGATCGGCAGGTTGCCGCCGACGATCCCGTAGCCGCCCATGAAGCGCCGCTCGGCGTCGAAGATGTGCATCGAGCCGCCGCGCCCGCCGCTGGTGCCGTCGACCCGGCCGAAGATCTCCGCCATCACCTCGCGCGGGTCGGTGCCGCGGGCGATCGCGTGGCCGTGGGTGCGGTAGGTGCCGATCAGGAAGTCCTCGTCGCGCATCACCGAGGTGGTGCCGACGATCGTCGCCTCCTCGCCGATCGCGAGGTGGAGGAACCCGCCCGCTTTCGCCCGTTGGTACTGGCGCCCCGCCTCCTCCTCGAAGCGCCGGATCAGCGCCATGCGCGCGAGCAGCTCGTAACACGTCGCGGCGTCGGGGAGGCTCGGCACGGGACCCACCATAGGAGCCTGGCCCCGATCACTCAAGGGCTACGCGGAGGCGGCGGCCTCCACGGCGTCCTCGAGTCGGTCGTCCCCCCAGAAGACCTCCTCGCCGACCCGCACCGCGGGGACGCCGAAGACGCCTGCCTCGGCGGCGGCGTCGGTCGCGGCGCGCAGGCCGTCTTTGACGATCGACGTCTTCACCGCCGATTCGAGCGCCCGCGGGTGGAGCTCACAGGCGGCGGCGGCGATCAGCACGTTCTCCGGGACGGTCAGGTCTTTGCCCGCGGCGAACTGCTGGCGGAAGGCGGCGAGGCTGAAGGAGACGGTGCGGCCGGTCTGCTTGGCGAAGGTCGCGACCCGCATCGCGTTCAGCATTTCGCCGGGCCAGGGATCGGGCCAGACGATCGGCGGCATCCCGTAGCGGGCGGCCCGCTCCTCGATCTCGGCGATCCCTTCGGCGCGCGCATCAGTCAGCGCCCACGACCCGCGGTCGAAGGTGCGGAAGAGCCCGCCGAGCAGGACCGGCTGCCACTCCGGCTGCTCGAGCCCGGCCTCGGTGAAGAGCCCCGAGATCCGCTCCGCCGAGAGGTAGGCGTACGGCGATCCCAAGTCGTAGTAAAAGGTGGCGCGCGCGTCGGGCATGGGGACGATTATCGCCGGGCGCTTGCGGCGCGGACTGTGATCAATTGGTCAGTCCGCGCCGGCGGGAACGGCTAGGCGTGGATCGCCCAGCCGTCCACCGCACGCGCCGCATCCAAGACGGCCTCGCTCACGGTCGGGTGCGGGTGGACGATGCGCTGCAGCTCCGGCGCGCCGCCCTCGAGCGCCA
>DAIQOT010000290.1:0-4304 GCA_036787695.1 Solirubrobacterales bacterium
GGAGGGTGAGTTCGAAGTCGTCCTCGGTCTCGCCCGGGAAGCCGACGATGAGGTCGGTGGTGACGGCCAGGTCCGGGATCCCCGCTCGGGCCGCGGCCAGTCGGTCGAGGTAGCGCGAGGCGGTGTAGCCGCGCCGCATGGCCACCAGGACGGCGTCGCTACCGGACTGCAGCGGTAGGTGGAGGTGGTTGCAGACCTCCTCGGTCTCGGCCATGGCCGCGATGGTCTCGGGCCGCAGGTCCTTCGGATGGGGGCTGGTGAACCGGACCCGCCGGATGCCCTCGACCCCGCCGACACGTCGGAGCAGGTCGGCGAAGAGGGGACCCCGCCGGGTCAGGTCCCGTCCGTAGGAGTTGACGTTCTGGCCCAGCAGGGTGACCTCGGTGACCCCCCGGGCGGCCAGGGCCTGAACTTCGGCCACCAGGTCGTCCTGGTTGCGGGAGACCTCGGGGCCCCGGACCGAGGGGACGATGCAGAAGGCACAGGAATTGTCGCAGCCGGTCTGAATGGTCACCCAGGCGGCGTAGGGCAGGTCCCGCACCGCGGCCAGGGCTGCCACCTGCTGGTCGGCGGCCGAGGGATCGTCGACCGACTGCGGCTCGTCGAGGATCTCCACCACCGGGCCCGATGCCGCGGCCTGGCGCAGCAGGTCGAGCGCCGTCCGCGGGCGGATCTTCGGCGGGCGGACGAAGCCGTTGCGGCGGTCCCGCAGGCGGTTGCCGACGACCGGCACGTCGGTGGTCAGGACCAGGACGCGGTAGCCGGCGCGCTGCGCCCGCTCGACCAGCCGTGGGGCGATCTCCGGGTCCCTCCAGAGGTAGAGCTGGAACCAGAGGTTGGCGTCGGGAGCCGCCGCGGCGACCTCCTCGATCGAGTGGCTCGACATCGTCGAGAGCGTGAACCCGGCCCCCGCCCGCCCCGCCGCCCGGGCGCCCGCGAGGTCGCCGACCTTGGCCGCGATCCGCGACATCCCGGTCGGCGCGATCGCCAGCGGCAGCGCGAAGCGCTCGCCGAGGATCGTCGTCGAGGTATCGCGCGCCGACACGTCGACCAGCGTCCGCGGCCGCAGCCGCAGTGCCTCGAACGCCGCCCGGTTGGCGCGCAGCGTCGTCTCCGCGTCGGCGCCGCCGTCGATGAAGTCGAAGGCCATCCGCGGCAGCCGCCGCTTCGCCTCGCGGCGCAGGTCCTCGATCGACGCAGGCGCCCTCACGCCGTTCTCGCCTTTGTCTCTTCCGCCAGTTGGCGGGGCGCCGCGGCGGGCATAGCGTCGGCGATCGGGACGTGTCTGGGGAGGACGCCGATCACGCCACGGAGGAGAGGATCGTCATGAGCGCCACGGACCTGGGACAGTCCGCCGTCGAACGTTTGGCCGCCGACAACTCGCGCCGCGGGCTGCTCGATTCGCTGGCCGAGTTCTGCCGCCACCCCGACGTCGACCGCATCTCGCTGCACGCCGTAGACCAGCGCGGCGGCACCTTCCGCGTCGTCGGCAGCGCCGGCTCCGACATCCTCGCCGACGGCACCGAGCTGCCGCTCGAGGCCTCGACCCAGGTCCTCGTCCCCGCCCGTGGCGAGGTGTTCCGCTCCGGCAGCTTCGCCGCCGACGACGACTTCGCCCGGCCGCTCGACAACCTCGTGCTCGACATGGGCTTCCGCTCCGGCTGCTCGATCCCGCTCTTCATGGGGAGCCGGCCGATCGCCATCCTCGGCGCCAGCTCGGCCCGCGACGACTTCGACCCCGAGCCGGTGCTCGAGGCGATGGACGAGGCCTCCTCGGCGCTCACCCTGGCGCTCGACCGGGTCGAGAAGACGCGCTCGCGGATCGCGATCTGCATCGACGACGAGCTGCTCGCCCAGGGCATCGCCCGGGTGATCGAGAAGACCGCCGGGGTCGAGGTCGACACCTACACGAGCGCCGCCGCCCTGGCCGAGTCGGGCCGCGCCGCGGGACGCTGCGAGGCGGTGATCTGCGACGTCAGCTTCGACGGCCTCTCGGTCGGCGACTTCCTCGCCGCGCTGCGCTCGTCCGGCACCAACAGCCCGGCGCTGGTCCTGGCGAGCAAGGACTCGGCGGCGAGCCGCTCGCTCGCCCAGCGCGGCGGGGCCGCGGCCTACCTCGCCCGCTCGGCCGGTGCCGAGCGGCTCGCCGCCGCGATCCGCGGTCTGATGGCCGGCGACCTCGAGGGCCTGCGCCCGGGCGCCGGCGCGCCGCTCGACGAGGAGCCCGAGATCCCCGCCCTGACCCGCCAGGAGGCGCGCATCCTCGTCCTGCTCGAGCGCGGCCTGCGCTTCAAGCAGATCGCGCTGGAGCTCGACATCTCCGAGTCGACGGCGAAGGGATACGCGCGCAACCTGTTCGCCAAGCTCGGCGCCCACTCGCGCAGCGAAGCCGTCTACATCGCCCGCAACCGCGGCCTCCTCGACGTCGACCTGCCGTAGCGAGCGCTCCACCGGGTCGCCCCTCAGTGCATCAGGAAGCCGACGTCGGCGAGCGGCTCGCCGCGCCTGATCAGCACCGTGTCGGGAGAGAACTCCTGGACGAACTCGTGGCCCGCCTCCTGTGCGGCGACGATGAAGTCGTCGAGCCGCGCCATCGGCCGCGCGTCGGTCCCTTCCGGGTAGCCGACGATGTCGTGGAGGACGATCGTCGACCAGTCGCGCGTCTCGATGTCCTCCAGCCCGCGGCCGACCCAGCCCTCGCCGTCGTCCCAGTCGTGGGGCAGCGAGTTGAAGAAGATACAGGTGTAGCCGCCCTTCTCCAGCAGCTCGACGTCCTGTTTCTTGAAGATCCGGTCGTTGACGACCCCGGCATTCATGAAGGGGCGGAAGAGGAGGTCGGGATGGGCGAGGTCGCCGACCGCCTCGAAGGACTGCTCGACCTCGATCGCGAAGGCGTCGGGGCGGTCGATGTCGCCGAGCGAGTAGACGTGGTTGTAGGTGTGGGTACCGATCCAGTGGCCTTCGCCGTGGGCGCGCCCGAGGATCTCGCGAGAGCCCTGCCCGAAGTCGACCTTGCGGCCGATCGTGAAGAACGTCGCCTTGATGTCGTGCTTGGCGAGCACGTCGAGGACGTGCGGGGTCCAGGTCGGGTCGGGCCCGTTGTCGAAGGTGAGGGTGAGGCTGGCCATGGCGCTCCTTGTTCGTGTTGATGACCTGGGGTCGTGTGAATCGGGGGCGGGCCGCTACCAGGCGGCCTCGAAGAGATCGGCGAGGTCGGACGCGCCGACCGGTTGCGGGTTGGCCTGGACGCCGAAGTCGTGGAGGACGCGGTCGGCGACGAGCTCCAGCTCGGGTCGGGTGGCGCCCGCCGCGCTGAGCGTGTGCGGGACGCCGAAGCGCTCGAGGTCGGCGATCAGCGCGGCGAGCGCGTCGATCACCGCGGCGCAGCCGTCCTCGGTCGAGAGCCCCTCGACGTCGATCCCGAGTGGCTCGGCGAGGCGCAGGAGGCGGTCGGCGACGACCGGCGCGTTGAAGCGCAGGACGTGCGGCAGCATCACCGCCGAGGTGACGCCGTGCATCAGGTCGAACTCCGCCGCCAGCTGGTGGCCGATCGCGTGGGACAGGCCGGCGCCGACGTTGGTCAGCGCGTAGATCGAGAGCCAGGCCCCGAGCAGGCACTCGGCGCGCGCGTCGAGCGGGTCGGCGGCGTCGATGCTCTCGGCGAGGCGGGCGCGCATGATCCGCAGCCCCTCGGCGCCGAGCGCGTCCATGAAGGGGACGTGGCGGGCCGAGAGCGTACCCTCGACCGCGTGGTCGATCGCCCGCACCCCCGACGCCGCCCACAGATCCGCCGGCGTGCGCAGCGCCAGCTGGGCGTCGAGGACGACGGCAGCCGGGGCGAAGGCCGGGCCGCGGTAGAGGTCCTTCTCGTTGCGCGAGCGGTCGGTGACGCCGAAGAGGTCGGTGTGCTCGGAGCCCGAGAGCGTCGTCGGCACGGCGATGTGCGGCGGCGCCTCGGCGGGCAGCGCGGGCGCGACGAGCTGGTCCGGATAGGTGAAGCGGATGCGGTAGTCGTCGAGCCCGTCGGCGGCCTCGATCCCGGCGGCGAGGCAGAGGTCGACCGCCTTGGCGCAGTCGATCGGGGTGCCGCCGCCGACGCTCAGCAGCGCATCCGCGCCCGCCTCTCGCGCCGCCGCCGTCGCCTCGATCACCGACTCCCTCGGCACGTGCTGGCGGACCCCGGTGAAGACGCCGGCGAGCCGATCGCCGAGCGCGGCGCGGAGCTCGTCGGCGAGCCCGCCGTCGACCAGCGTCGTCGAGGCGATCGCGAAGACCCGCTCGGCGCCGATCCGCTCCGCGATGCC
>DAIQOT010000012.1:0-30558 GCA_036787695.1 Solirubrobacterales bacterium
GGGGCGCCCCAGCTGGCGCTGCCGCTCGAGCCGCCGGTGCCGCCGGAGCTGGAGCCGCTCGGCGAATGGGGCAAGCTGATCGCCGACTACCGGAGCACCGGCCTCACCCTGGGACGGCACCCGCTGGAGATGCTGCGACCGGGCCTCGACCCGAAGATCCTCCGCTCCTCCGATCTGAAGACCGCGCGGGATAACAGCGTCATCGAGGTCGCCGGGATGGTCGTCGCCCGGCAGCGGCCGGAGACCGCCAACGGGATCGTCTTCATGCTGCTCGAGGACGAGCGCGGGACGGTCAACCTGATCGTGCCGCCGCCGGTCTACGACCGCCACCGAGCGCTGGTGCGGGCGGCCCCGCTGCTCGGCGCGAAGGGCAAGCTGGAGCGCCGCGAGGGCGCGATCAACGTGATCGTGACCAAGGTCTGGGCGCTCGAACGCACCGAGAAGACCCCATCGCCGACGAGGCCACAACGGGCCGCCCAGGTGCCGAGCGTCTCCGGCCACAACACGAGCCTCAGCGGCTCGCCGTTCGACGCCCGGATGCGCCCGCCCTCATCCCACGCGCAACGCGAGCACGCCGTCGCCGAGCTCCGCGCCGTCGCGCCCGCCGGCCACAGCTTCGGCCGCCGCGGCTAGTGGCGTTCGCACTTTCCCGCGCTATCCGCGGGTTACTGCGAACTCAAGCGCCGCGGCTAGTTCTCGTGGGCGACCTTCGCCGCCTCGTCGTTGCCGACGTAGGGGGCGAGGACGAACTCGGTCAGGTCGGGGAGGAGCGACTCGAGCTCGTCGGTCTGACCGGAGACGATGCGACGGGAGACGAGCGAGACCATGCCGCCGACCAGCGCTTCCTCGGTCGAATCGGAGAGGCGTTTGAGGACTTTTTTCGGCCGGCCCTCGCGGCCCGCGGCGAAGTAGGGGATGAAGGTCTGGACGGCGGCGTCGTAGCGCTCGACCACGACCGGGCCGGCGACCAGCGCCTCGACCATCGCCAACCGCGCCAGGTTCGGTTCGGCGGCGAGGAAGCCGAGCATCGCGGCGATCCCGGCGCGCGCGGCGTGCGGCCAGTCGTCCTCGGCCTTGAAGGACTCGTCGACGCGCTCCCTCAGCTGCGTCGAAACGGTGTCGAAAGCCGCGACGAAGCACTCGTCCTTGCCGTCGAAGTGCTCGTAGAAGGTGCGCCGCGAAACCGCCGCGTGGCGGGTGATGTCGGCGATGGTCGTGCCGCCGTAGCCTTTTTCGGCGACCGCCTCGGCGAGGCCGGCGATCAGTCGCTCACGTTGGTTGTGGACGACGAAGTCGCGAGGCAGGCCGTGCCGCCCCGGGGGGAGGCGGGAAAGCTCGGGCGGATACTCGGCTTGATCGGGGGCCACGGCGCGACGATACCTGTCCGGCTCAGAGGCGCGCGGTGGCGCGCTGGGCCGACTCGGCGCCGATGTACGGCGTCAAGGCGAAGTCGACGAGGTCGGGGAGGAGCGTCTCGATCTGCTCCGTCTGCCCTTGGACGATGCGCTGGTAGATGACCCAGAAGATCCCGCCGATGATCGTTTCCTCGAGTGTCTCGGGGAGATCGCCGGCGAACGGGGAGTCCTCGCGGCCGAGCTGCAGCAGCGGGATGAAGGCCTGCAACGACTGCTCGTAGCGCTCCTGGGCGGCGTCGCCGGCGGAGAGCGCCTCGACGATGCAGGTGCGGGCGAGGGCAGGCTCGCTCGCGACGTATTTGAGGAACGCGCCGAGCCCGGCGGCGAGGCGCGCCTCCCAGCCCTCTTCCTCGGCGGCGGCGTCGACGACGCGGCGGAGGCTTTCCTCGACCGCGAAGTCCTGGGTCGCGAGGAAGCAGTCTTCCTTCGAGGAGAAGTTGTCGTAGAAGGTGTTGCGGGCGATCCCGGCGCGGCGCACGATGTCGGCGACGGTGACGGCGCGGTAGCCCTTCTCCATCGTCTCCTCGGCGAGGGCGGCGACGATGCGCGCGCGCTGGTGCCGGGCGATGAACTCGCGGGACAGACGTTGGCGACCGGGCGGCGGTCGCATGGAGGTTCTCTCAGCCACGAACGTCACGGTACCGGAACTGATCCAACTTCAACTTGGGGGATCTTGAGTGTAGGAAACGGGTACCGCGTTGGGATCCTCATCAGGCATCTGTACCCGCGCCGGATGCGGGCGTATCGGCGGGCCCTCCGTGGCGGCCCGCGCCGGCGGCGAAGCGGGCGGCGCCCCGGACGGCGACGGGGAGGGTCTCGCGGCCGAGCCGGTCCTCGAGCGCGAGGCCGTCGGCGATCGGCATGCCGAGTCCCTCGATCGCGGCGCGGCGGTCGGCGAGCATCGTCTCCTGGGGGAAGGCGGCCAGTGTCTCGGCGAGCTCCAGCGCCCGCTCCAGGTGCCCGCCCGGCGCGGTCACCGCGGTGACGAGGCCGATCCGCTCGGCCTCCTCGGCGTCGACGGGACGACCCGTGAGGATCAGGTCGAGCGCCCGCCCGAGGCCGAGGACGCGCGGGAGTCGCTGGGTGCCGCCGTCGATCAGCGGCACGCCCCAGCGGCGCTCGAAGCAGCCGAAGATCGAGGCGGTCGTCGCCACCCGCAGGTCGCACCAGAGCGCCAGCTCGAGCCCGCCCGCCAGGCACCAGCCGTCGATCGCGGCGATCGTCGGCTTCGACGCGGCGAGCCGGCTGAAGCCCATCGGGCCGGCGGGGTGGTCGATGTCGAGGTCCATCGCCTTCAGATCGGCGCCCGCGCAGAAGGCCTCTCCCCCGGCCCCGGTCAGGATCAGCGCCCGGGCGTCGTCGTCGGCCTCGAAGCGCTCGAGGCCGGCGCGCAGCTCACGGGCCGTCGCCGCGTCGACCGCGTTGCGGCGCTCGGGTCGGTCGATCGTCAGCACCGCTGCCGCGCCCACCCGCTCGTAGCGGACCTCTCCCATCGGTCAATGGTCCCATAGTGAAGAGCGCGGCCCGCGACCGAACGCGCCCCACCGGTGCTAAGCATTTGCCCCATAGCGGCGCCGCGCGGCGAGGCGCGCGGCGCTCACTAGTCGCTGCTGAGGTGCGGGATCGGGCGGGCTAGTCGCGGCACGGTCGCGGGGGGTGCCTTGACGCCCGGCTCCCGCGAGGCTGCGCCCCGGTCGCCGGCTGCGGCGAGGGCAGGTCCACCGCAACCGTGGCCAAAGGTATGAGCCGGGCCGGACGCCGCTTCGCCTCCGGTCCGGGCGGGCGCGGCAGTGCGGCGGCCGATGCGGCGCGCCTCGGTACCCTTCGTCGATGCGCGTCGACGAGATCATCGCCAACAGCGACCGGCCCACCTTCTCCGTGGAGTTCTCCCCTCCGCGCACCCCGGAGGGTGAAGAGAACCTCTTCGAGACCGCGCGTCAGCTGAGTGAGCTCGAGCCCGACTTCGTCTCGGTCACCTACGGCGCGGGCGGCTCGACCCGCGACGGGACGGTCGAGATCACGCGGCGGCTGAAGGACGAGATGGGCCTCGAGACGATGGCCCACCTCAGCTGCGTCGGCGAGACGACCGAGGGATTGGCGACGACGCTCGACAAGATCGAGGCGGCCGGGATCGAGAACGTCTTCGCCCTGCGGGGGGACGCGCCGCGCGGCGAGGGCAACTTCGTCCAGCACGAGGGCGGGCTCGGCAATGCCGCCGAGCTGATCCGGTTCATCGAAGACGGCCGCTGGAACTTCTCGCTCGGCGGCGCCTGCTTCCCGGAGGTGCATCCCGAGGCGGCCGACCTCGAGACCGACCTCGCCTACCTGAAGCAGAAGGTCGAAGCCGGCGCCTCGTTCCTCACCACCCAGCTCTTCTTCGACAACCAGGTGTACTTCGACTTCGTCGCCGCGGTGCGGGCGATCGGGATCGACGTCCCGATCATGGCCGGCGTGATCCCGGTCGGGACCTTCGCCCAGACGCAGCGGATCTGCTCGCTCTGCGAAGCCTCGATCCCGGCGCCGCTCGAGGCGGCCTTCAAGGCCGCGGGTGGCGACCTCGACCGCGAGTTCGAGCTCGGCATCGCCTACGCCGCGCAGCAGTGCTCGGAGCTCCTCGTCGCGGGCGCCCCCGGGATCCACTTCTACGCGTTGAACCGGGCGCCGGCGACGCGCGCGGTGCTGGGCGCGCTGTGGGCCTCGAAGCCGTGGGAGCGCCCCAACGGTGGCGAGCTGGCGCTCACCGGCACCGCGGGCTAGCTCGATTCCCCGCTAGGCGGGCGCGCGGTAGGCGGGGAAGAACCCGCCAGCGTCGCGGTCGCCGGTGAGCTCGGCGTAGCGGGCCGGGTCGCAGATCAGCTCGGAGGTGCGCCAGGCGAGCGAGCGGTTGGCGAAGCCGCGCTTGAACTCCTCGAGCGCGTCGCCGGCGTGGATCCCGCCGCCGAGGTTCAGCGGCAGCTCGAGCTCTCCGGCGTGCTCGATCAGCAAGGCGAGGACGTTCTTCATCGGCGAGTCGCCGAGGCGCGAATCGGCGCTGCCGGAGAGGTAGTAGTGGAGGTAGCCGTCGGAGACGCAGGCGATCGAGGCCGCGGCCGGAGCGCCCTCGGGGTCGGTGGCGAGCGCGAGCCAGGTGCGGTCGGCGGGGAAGATGCGGTCGAAGTACTCGGCGCCGAAGAAGTAGTGCGGGGCGGCGTCGGTGCGGCGCATGGTCTGCTCGTAGAGGTCGAGGAAGGCGGCGCGCTGGGCGTCGGTCGTGTCGGCGCCGGGGATCAGCTCGACCGCGTATCCGGCCTCGAGGTTGCGGCGGACCTGACGGCGATCGCTCGGACGCGACTTCGGCTTCAGCGCCGGGTCGGCGATCTGCACGACGTTGCGCTCGGTCGACCCGGCGAGCGGCACCAGGTCGAGCCGATGGCGGATGAAGGCCGAGACCAGCCCGGTGCGTGAGAAGTCGACCTCCCCCGGATCGATCCACCCCGGGTCCTTCCCCGGTGAGTTCGCATTTTCCCGCGCTATCCGCGGGTTACTGCGAACGCGGTCGGGGGCTGCGCCACCGGGCGGGACGTCATCGACCACCGTGAACCCGGGGTAGCCGTAGGGGCTGACCGCGTCGAGGTCGGGGCCGTCGCCGATCTGGCGGACGATCAGCGGCGCCAGCAGCTCGGCGTCGTCGGTCTCGATCCGCAGGGTGTGGGTCGCGCCCTCGGCTTCGAGGAAGTGGGCGCCGCGGAAGAACTCGCTGGGGTGGCCGCCGACTCCCCCGCCGGCCGAGGCACCACCGTCCTCGATCAGCTGGGCGAAGAGCCTGCTCACCCGAACAGGTCTGCGGTGGCCTCGCGGAACTCGCCCGGCAGGACGCCCCAGACCTCGCAGTCGTCGGGCGGCTCGCCCTCCCGCGCCAGGTGCTCGCGCATCGTGCCCTCGTACACCCAACCTTGGCTGGCGACGGTCTTCTTGGCGATCTCGTTGCGGGCGGGGATGCGGCCGTAGACGCGGTGGGCGCCGAACTCGTCGAAGGCCTTCTTCACCGTCAGCGCCTCCGCCCGCCGCCCCACGCCCTTGCCGCGCACGTCGTCCCCGATCAGCGCGCCGAGCTCGGGAGCGGTCTGGCGGAAGAGCCCGTAGAGGGCGGTGAAGCCGACCGGCTCGTCGTAGCCCTCGACCACGATCGCGTACTTGCGGTCCTCCCCCGACTGGTCCATCGCCCGCTTCGCCCAGCCTTCAGCCTGCTCGAGCGAGAACGAGTCGCGCTGCTCCATCAGCGATTTCGTCGCCTCCGGGTTGTTGAACCAGCGGTGGACGGCGGGCGCGTCGCCCTCCTCGAACCGCCGCAAAGAGACTTCGGGTCGATCTGCCACGGGGGAACCCTACTCAGGCGAGACGCCTTCGCCTTTCAGCACGGGGACGATGGTCATCCAGAGGATGCGGAGGTCGAGGAGCGGGGTGCGGTGCTGGACGTACCAGTCGTCGAGGGCGACGCGCTCGGGCCAGGTGATCTCGGTGCGGCCCTGGACCTGGGCCCAGCCGGTGATCCCCGGGAGGACGTCGAAGCGGGGGTGGCCGTGGAGGTCGAAGTAGTCGAGGTGGGCGGGCAGGGCCGGACGGGGACCGACGATCGCCATCTGGCCGCGCAGGACGTTGACCAGGTTCGGGACCTCGTCGAAGGAGGTGCGGCGCATGAAGTCGCCGGAGCGAGTGACGCGCGGGTCGCCCTCGCCGACGACGGTGCCGACGCCGACCGGGTCGGATCCCTGCCGCATCGTCCGCAGCTTCAGCATCTCGAACTCGCGGCCATCCTTGCCGACGCGGAGCTGGCGGTAGAGGACCGGGCCGCGGCTGTCGAGCTTGATCCAGATCGCCGCGGCGAGGATCAGCGGCGAGAGGACGATGAGGCCGACCGCGGCGAGGAGCCTGTCGACGAATTGGGGCATCAGCGGCGCTCCATCATCGGGTGCCCGCCGCCTTCTCCCAGCGGCCACCGGGGCCGGTGCGGAGGCGGTCCCAGAGGCCGAGAAGGATCGAGGCCTGGGTCAGCACGTAGTAGCGGCTGAGGCGCACCGGGAGGTCGTCGGGAAGGCGCCGCGAGAGCAGCGCGATGCCGAGGATCGCCAGCTGGGCGATGAAGGTCAGGTAGTAGAACCAGCCGCTGCCGAGCAGCACCAGGTTGGCGATGAAGGCGAGAACGTGGAGGAACGGCGTCGCGTAGCGGAGCAGCCGGTGGGAGAAGATCTCGAAGGCAAAGAGCGGCGAGTAGCCGCGCGGGACGAGCATCCCTTCGCCGACGACGATGTCCCAGAGGCCGAGCATCATCCGCCGTTTGCGGGCGAACTCGCCCTCGATCGTCGGCACCATCTTCTCCTCGGCCCGCGCCCCCGGCGCGTAGAGCGAGCGCAGGCCGCGCTTGGCGAGGCGGAAGGGGAAGCTGAGGTCGTGGCTGCCCGACGGCGGCAGGTCCTCGTAGGCAGAGCGGCGCACCGCGTAGATCGCGCCATTCCCGGCGGTGATCCCGGCCAGCTCTGACTCCATCGAGCGGATCCCCATCTCGTAGCGCCAGTAGGCGCCCTCGAGGTTGTCGCCGGCGGGGTCGAGGAAGCGGACCTGGCCGCAGACGTAGCCGACCCGCTCGTCGGCGAACGGGGCGAGCAGTTCGGCGAGCGCGTCGGGCGCCCACTCGCTGTTGGCGTCGGAGAAGGCGAGGATCTCGCCGTCGGCTTCCGACACCGCTTCGTTCAGCGCCGCGACCTTGCCGCCCGGCGGCAGCTCGAGGACGAGGTCGGCGCCGGCCTCGCGGGCCCGCTCGGGGGTGGCGTCGGTGGAGCCGTCGTCGGCGACGATGATCTGGAGGCGCTCGCGCGGCCAGTCGAGGCGCAGGGCGTTGGCGACTTTCTCGGCGATCACCTCCTCCTCGTCGAACGCGGGGACGATCAGCGAGACCATCGGCTGCTCGGCGACGGGCGCGCCGGGGACGGCTCCGCGGGCGAGGCCGAGGCGACGCGGCGCCCGTGGGCCGCCGAGCGTTTCGCGGCCGCGCCGCATGCTGACCAGCGCGCTGAGCACGAACGGGTAGCCGACCTGCGAGTAGACGATCGCCAGCGCGCAGACCCAGAAGACGATCGTCGCGAACGTCGTCACGGGCGCCCCGCGGCGCGGTCGGGTGCCCCGCCGGCCGGGCCCGCCAGCAGTTCCTCGTAGAGCGCCAGCGTCAGGCGGGCGGCCTCGTCCCAGGAGTAGGGACCGGCGGCGGCGGCTCGGGCGGCGGCGGCGAGCTCCTCGCGGGCGCTCGGGTCGTCGATCAGCTCGCGCAGCGCCGCGGCGAGAGCGCTCGTGTCGCCGGGCGGGACGAGTCGCGCCGCGCCCGCGTCGGCGACCTCGGGGAAGCCGCCGACCGCGCTGACGACCAGCGGCTTGCCGAAGGCGAGCGCGGTGTAAAGGACGCCGGAGTGCTCGGCGTCGAGGTAGGGCAGGGCGACGACGTCGGCGGCGCGGAAGATCGCCGGGATCTCGGCGTCCTCGACGAAGCGGGTGACGAAGCGGACCTTGGCGCCGGTCAGCGCGGCGGCCTCGTGCAGCGGCTCGATCGACATCCGCGGGTTGCCGACGATCCACAGCTCCGCGCCCTTCACCTCGGTGAACGCCTCGAGCAGGTTCTCAAGGCCCTTGTAGGGGCGGAGCAGGCCGAAGGAGAGGACGACCGGGCCCTCGGCCCCCCGCAGCTCCTCCGGCAGCGGCTTCTCCTCGGGCAGGTCGGTGAGGTAGTCGAAGGCGCCGTGGGGGATGACCCGGACCCGCTCGGCGGGCAGGCCGACCTCGTCGCGGAGGCGCTTGGCGCTGTGCTCGGAGTGGGCGATGACGGCATCCATCGCGCCGAAGACCTTGGCCGCCGAGCGTGCCGCCCGAGCGCTCGCGTTCGGCTCCAAGATGTAATGAGCCGTCATCACCCGCGGCCGGGTCGGCGGCAGGATCCGCCGGTCGATCCCCGGCAGCGTCAGCCACTGGTAGTGGACGACGTCGGCGTCAGTGGGGGCGCGGCGGAAGGCGAGCATGTCGCGCAGGTGCTCGGCGCCCTTGAACGGCAAGCGGGCCGAAGAGCCGAGCCCGCACGCGGCGCTGCGCTTGTAGAAGCGCTCGTCGACCTCGTAGCCATCGGCCTCCGGGACCGGCCCATAGAGGAACTTGGTCGTGACCAGCTCGACCTCCGCCCCCCCACGCGCGAGCGCCGCGGCAAGCGCCCGGTCGTACGGCGGCGTGAAGGCGGATGGGTCTACGAGTTGGACTTTCAAGAGCGTGTTCTATAGAGGGTGTTCGATGAAACGTTTTGTCTGCATTCGCGATTATCGTCCGGGCTCAAGGAGGTCCTTGGCCGGGATTGTGGGAAGAATCCATCCGGTGCGAGACACCGCAGCGGTCAGAAACTACTTTGATTGCGACCCGCCGAACGGGCGCGGGCGGCCTGTCTCAGTCGCCGACCGCATCCGGTTGGGTCCTCGCGCTGTTGGAAATGCGCGTCATGCCTGCATAACCCACAGCGCGCGGCGCCGGGTGGACGGCCGTCCCGAGCGGAGGCCATCGCGATGAGCGATCCCCGTCCCGAGCTCTCCTACTGCGTGGTGAACACGAACGGGCGCGAGTTTCTGCGGGCGTGCCTGGCGGCGATCGAGGCGACGCATCCGGTCGGGGTCGAGCGGGAGGTCCTCGTGCTCGACAACGCGTCGACCGACGGGTCGGCGGCGGCGGTGCGGGCGTTGGGAGGCGACGTCGAGCTGATCGAGCGGGAGCGGCCATACGGGAAGGCGGAGAACGACTCGCTGCTGATGGAACGGGCGAAGGGGCGCTTCTGCCTGCTGCTGAATGAGGACTCCGAACTGCGGCCGGGGACGACCGCGGTCCTGCTCGCGGCGCTCGAGAACGATCCCGGCGCCGCCGCCGCGACGCCGCAGCTGATCGACGCCAACGGCGCCCCCTACCCCTGCGCCTGGCGCTTCCCCGGGGTCGGGACGGCGCTCGCCGGGGCGCTCTTCCTGCACCGCTGGACGACCGTGCAGAGCACCGGCAGGCAGACCCGCCGGGTCGACTGGGCGCAGTCGAGCGCGCTGATGGTCCGCCGCGAGGCGGCCGCGCAGATCGGCTTCATGGACCCCGACTTCTTCGTCTACTACGACGAGTGCGACTTCGCCAAGCGCCTCGATGAAGCCGGCCGGCACGAGCTCTTCGTCCCCGCCGCCGCCGCCGTCCACCACAACCAGCTCTCCGTCGACCTCGCCGACGGGCTGCCGCGGATCGTCGAATTCCACCGCAACCGCGACCTCTACATGCGTAAGCACCACGGCCGTCTGCCGGCGCTGGCGGTCCGCGTCCTCACCGCCTGGTCCTACGCGGCGCGCGCCCTCGCGGCGTCGGTCATCCCCGGCCAGCCGGCCGAGATCTACCGCGCCCACGCCAGGCAGGCGCTCTTCCCGGCGCGCGGCGCCGGGATCCGCGACCGCGCCGCCCAGCTGAGCTAGTCGGTTTTCGTCTCGGACTTCGCCGGCTTCTCGGAGTCGCCCGAGATACCGGTGATGCCCGATTTGAACTCGCGCATGCTCCGACCGAGGCCACGCCCCGCCTCCGGCAGCTTTTTCGGGCCGAGGACGAGGATGGCGATGATCAAGACGATGGCGATCTCAAGGGGACCGATGGAAGAGAACATGGGCCAGAGTATGGACCACGGCGCAAGACAGGCGTGAAGATTCCGCCCACCGGCCGGGCGCGTTCGCAGAAACCCGCGCTATCCGCGGCTAAGTGCGAACGCCACCTGGGGCGCTAGAGCAGGGTGTCCTCGTCCATGCGCTCGGCTTCGTAGAGCTCGTCGGGGCTCCCGTCGACCGCGGCGGGGCGGGCGCGGATCGCGGCGAAGCTCGCCGCCAGCTCACGGGGACGGCGCAGGCGCGCCAGCCAGCCGCGCTCTTCGGCGGTGAAGAAGCCGGTGACGAGGAGGACGAGCGGATAGAGCAGCGCCAGGAAGAGGCGCCCGAGGAAGCCGCCGAAGCCCGACGTCGGCATCACCAGCTCCCCCAGGCCGATCAGCGCGGCGGCGGCGAAGAGGACGCGGGCGAGGCGGCCCCATTCGTAGGGCACCGGGAAGAGCCGCTCGGTGAACCAGTACATCAGCGCGGTCACGACGAGATAGGAGGCGACCAGCGCGAGGCCGGCGCCGACGATCCCCAGCGGCGGCACCAGGATCAGGTTCAGGGCGACGTTGGAGATCAGCGCCGCGAGCGCCGCCGGCAGGTTGTACTCGGTGCGCCCGGTGCGACCGAGGATCACCACCATCACCATGTAGAGCGAGTAGAGGGTGACACCGGTGGCGACCAGGCCGACCACTTCGTAGGCGTCGTGATATTTCGCCGCGGTGAAGAAGGTGATCAGGTAGATCGCCAGCAGCCAGAGGCCGACGACCAGCCAGGTGCAGGCGGCGAGGAACAGGGTGATGACGGTGGCGTAGGTGCGGCGTGCCTCGTCGTCGTCGCGGATCGAGTAGGCGAGCGGCGGCCAGGCGAGCTGGAAGCCGCGGACGAGGACGTTGACCGCCTGCGCGAACTTCACCCCGACCGAGTAGAGGCCCGCCTCGGCGAGCCCGGCCTTGCCGCCGACGCTGCGGGTGATGATCAGCCGGTCGGCGAAGTTGAGCAGGTAGAGGCTGACCTCGGCGGGCATCGTCGGCAGGCCGAAGCGCAGGAGCCGGCGCAGCAGCGGCAGCTCGAGCCGCAGGCTCAGGCGACGGCGCTGCTCGAAGATCAGGGCGAGGACGAAGACGGCGCCGGAGAGATAAGAGCCGAGCAGCAGGCCGCGCGCCCCGTCGCCGAAGCCGACGACAAGGACGATCGTCAGCGCGATCGTCGCGACGACGTTGGTGATCGTGGTGATGAAGTAGGCGCGGGCGCGCTCGTCGAGGCGGTAGAGCGTCAGCAGGTATTCGAACATCGTCAGCACCCAGAGGCCGCCGATCGCGATCCGCGTCAGTTCGGTGCCGACCTGCAGTTCGGCCGGCTTGTGGAGGTCCAACACCAGTTCGGCGAGCGGCCGGGCGAACGGCAGGGCGATCAGCGCGCCGATCGTCGCGAACCAGAAGAGGCCGGAGAAGGTGGCGGCAACGACCCGGTCGGGGTCCTCGTCGTCGCGGTAGTAGAAGCGCAGCACCGACTCGATCAGCCCGAGCCGGACGACGATGCTGGCGGTGACGACGGCGGCGAAGAGGAGTTCGGCGGCGCCGTAGTCGGCGGGGGCAAGGTGCGACGTGTAGAGCGGCAGCAGCGCGACCGCGATCAGCTTCGAGAGGATGCTCGCCGCCGTGTAGGCGGCGCCGGTGGTCGCCAGTCGACGCAGATATCCCGACACGCGGGGAGCCTACGCGGGGTCGGGGACCGCGGCCGCCGCCGGGTCCTCCCCGGGCGAGCCGGTGCGGGGCACGGCGGCCAGCGACGCTCCCACCGCGAGCAGGACCCACGTGATCGGGTCCTGGAAGAACCCGGCGTAGGCCATCGTGTGGACCAGGAGGGCGACGAAGGCGGCGAGCACCGCCGCGCGACCTGCCTCGAACACGGTGAGCCGGCGGTCCGGCCCGCGCGCCCACAGCCCCGCCCCCATCGTCCACAGCGCGACGACGATCAAGGCGACGTAGGCGACGAGGCCGATCAGCCCCTGCTCGGCGGCGATCGTGATCGGCTCGGTGTGGGAGACAGTCACCGGCGCCTTTTCCTTCGGCAGGTGGTTCGCGTAGGCCTTCTGGAAGGAACCCGAGCCGTAGCCCCAGAGCGGTCGGTCGGAGAAGAGTTCGGCGCCGCCCGAGATCAGGTGGCCGCGGCCCGAGGTGTCGACATTGATGCGGTTCCAGGTGACCGTCTTGCCGCCGGTGAAGAGGACGACGCCCGCGCCGGCGACGATCCCGACCAGGACGAGCGCCAAGGTCCAGCGCCACGACCACTTGAGGGCCGCCAGGACCGCGAGCCCGGCGGCGAGGGCGATGAAGCTCGACTGGCTGAAGGTCTGCGCGAGGCCCAGCCAGAGGACCAGGATCAGCCCGGAAAGGAGCCAGAAGTTGCGCCTCGTCTTCGCCCAGAGCATCGCCGCCGTGACGACCACCAGCACGAGGGCGAGGTAGCGGCCGTAGATGTTCGGGTCCCAGAAGATCGAGTTGACCCGGAAGTAGGTGTGGAATTCGTTCGAGCGGATCACCGCCTCGTTCCAGAAGAGGCTGCGGCTGACGTACTCGACGCTGCCGATCAGGACGAAGATGACCGCCTCGGTGACGACCAGGAAGAAGGCCCAGGAGAGCAGGCGGCGGTCCCAGGGCAGCTCGCGCAGGAGGATGTAGGCGAGCGTGAAGGGGACGAGGAAGAAGCAGACTTCCTGCAGGCCTTTGGAGAAGTCCTCCGAGTAGAGCGCCTGCAGCGCGTAGATCATGACGAAGATCGCCAGCGTTTTCGCCACCCATCGCGGCCGGCGCTTCTCGGGCGGCGGCGGCAGGAAGATCGCCGCGAGCACGCCGGCGCCGATGACGACGTAGAGCGGCACCAGCAGGTTGGCCGATTCACCGCCCGATTCGAGCGGGATGCGGAAGGGGAGCGTGCCGATGATCGAGAGCGGCATCAGGATCGGCCAGCGGACGAACACCCACGCCAGGGCGACGACGAGGACGACGCCGACGATCACCGCGACCGCCGCTTTCGCCTCGTGGTGGCGCAGTTCGACGATCTGGTGGTTGTGCCACTGGTCGCCGAGGATCAGGACCGGGAAGAGGATCAGCGCGGTCAGCATCGCGGCGCTCCGCACCCGCCCGGCGGGCAGCAGGATCGAGGCGCAGGCGCAGGCCGCGGCGATCAGCACGCCGGCGCCGGAGAGGAAGTCGCTGACGCTCAACAGTGGCCTCGCCGCTGCAGGCGGATCGGCCCGGGCAGGGTCAGCTCACGCCCTTCGTCTTCGAGCATCACCCGCACCCGATAGCGACCCGGCGGCTGCACCACGCCGTCTTCGTTGGTCCCGTCCCAGTGGTATTCGTGGAAGGTGTAGCGCTTCAGGAACTGCTTCTTGGCGAGGACGCTGACGATTTCCCCGCCGGGCCGGATGATCTCGACGGTGCCGTGATCGTTGGTCGTCGTCGTCCTGAATTTGAACTTGATCCGCCGGTGGCATTGGCCCTTCGGCGTGAAGGTTTTCGATTTCGGCCCGAACCGGTCGACGATCTGCGGATCGCGCTTGACCCGCTGGGCGTAGGCGAAGGCGGCGACGGTGGCGACGACGAGCAGCGCGAAGACGACGGCTGCCGCGTCAGCCTTCCGCCGGGGCATTGTCCTCGCCGACGACGACCGAGACGTTGGCGCCGCCCGAGACCTCCGCGACTTCGCTGATCATCGGCTGCACTTTCGAGATCGAGAGCCGCTTGGCGACCACTTTGGCTTCCGGCTCCCGGCCCGGCTTGAACATCACGACCGAGTCTTCGAATTCCGATTCGGTGTTGGTCACCGCGCCGAGTTCGAAGCCCTGTTCTTCGACCTTGCCGCCCCAGGTCGCCGCGAGGCCCTCCGAGGCGGTCCCGTTCAGCACCGCGACTTCGATTTCGCCCGGCTGGACCGCCTTGGCCTTCGCCGTCGTCTTGCCCTTCTGGCTTTCGCGGCCGCCGGTCTTGGCGCCGTTGTCGCTACTGCTGCCGCCGCTGTTCAGCACCGCGTAGGCGACGCCGCCGACGACGAGGACGAAGACGACGAACAGGACGATCAGCAGGGCCGGGCGGGAGAGCGATTCGCCGAAGCCGGAGAAGCGCTCGCGGAAGCGCTCGCCGCGGGTCAGTTCGGGCAGCCCTTCCTCGCGCCGCTGGCGCCGCGTCTCGCGCTGCTCGATCGCCGCGTGCTCGGCCGTCCGCGACTCCTCGAGTTCGCGCAGCTCTTCGGCGCGCTGGGCGGCGATCGTCTGCGTCTGCGCCATCCGCTCGGCTTCGCGCTCGGGCGCCGAGCCCGCCCAATCCCGCAGCCGGCGGATGTCCCGGCCGTGCGCGAACAGCAGCAATGCGTAGATCGCCAGGCCCAGGAAGGACGCGAGGCCCGCGAACGAGCCGATTCTTTCGATCGTGTGCAGCAAAGTTGCGGAAGGCTACTCGTCCGGGGTGAGGTTGTAGCGCCTCAATGCGGTTGGGCGATGAGGTCCACGACCCGTTCGGCCAAATTAGCCTCATCACCGGCCGTCACCATGGCTTCCAGCTCGGCGAGGGTCGAATCGACCCAATCGGGGTCGAGCGGCGTCGTCCGCACCGCCCGGTTGATCCGTTTGGCGGCGGTCGGCTGGAGGGCCTCGTGCTCGGAGAAGAGGACCTCGTGGAGCTTCTCGCCGGGACGCGGTTTGGTGAACTCGACCGCGATGTCTTTTTCCGGCTCGTAGCCGGCGAGGCGGATCATGTTGTGGGCGAGGTCGACGATCTTCACCGGTTCGCCCATGTCGAGGACGAAGACCTCGCCTTTGCCGGTGCCGATGTCACCGGCGCGGATCACCAGCTGCACCGCCTCCGGGATCGTCATGAAGAACCGGGTCATCTCCGGGTGGGTGACGGTGACCGGGCCGCCGCGCTCGATCTGGCCGCGGAAGATCGGCACCACGCTGCCCGAGGAGGCGAGCACGTTGCCGAAGCGGACCGAGGCGAAGCGGGTGCCCGGGTGGCGCTCGGCGGCGGACTCGACGATCCACTCGGCCATCGCCTTCGAGGCGCCCATCACCGTCGACGGGTTGACCGCCTTGTCGGTCGAGATCAGAACGAAGCGCTCGGCCTTCGCCGCGGCGGCGGTTTCGGCGGTGATCCGGGTGGCGATCGCGTTGTTGCGGACCGCCTCGAGCGGGTTCGCCTCCATCAGCGGCACGTGCTTGTAGGCGGCGGCGTGGAAGACGATGTCGGGCTTGAACCGCTGCATCGTCTCCATCATCCGGTGCGGCTCGCGACAGTCGGCGAGCACCGACTCGGCGTTGGTGAAGTTCCGCTCGTCGAGCATCTCGCGCTCGATCTCGAAGAGGTTGTCCTCGGCGCGGTCGAGCATCACCAGCAGGCGCGGGTTGACGCGGGCGATCTGGCGGCAGAGCTCGGAGCCGATCGAGCCGCCGGCGCCGGTGACGAGCACCCGTTTGTCGTGCAGATAGGCGCCGACGCGGTCGAGCTCGACGACGATCGGCTCGCGCCCGAGCACGTCCTCGACCTGGACCTCGCGCAGCTGTTTGGAGAGCTGGACGCCGCCGCGGAGGAGCTCGAAGACGGTCGGCAGGGTGCGCACGCGGATGCCGCGATCGCGGCAGGCGGCGACAACCTTTGCCCGCAGCGTGCCGGGGGCCGAGGGGATCGCGATGATCACTTCGTCGGGCTCGGTCTCGTCGAGGATCGGGGCGATCTCGTCGGTCGAGCCGAGCACCTTGACGCCACCGTTCATCCGCATCCCACGCTTGCGCGGGTCGTCGTCGACGAAGCCGATCGCGGTGCCGCCGAGGGCCGGGTTGAGGCGCAGCTCGCGGACCACCATCTGGCCGCCTTTGCCGGCGCCGACGACGAGCACCTCGTGGCGGGGGATGCGGTCGCCCTTCGAGGGGCGCTCGATGATCAGCCGCACCAGCAGGCGGGCGCCGGCGATCAGGATCAGCGTCAGCATGAAGTCGATCACCTCGACCGAGCGCGGCAGGCGATGGTCGAAGGGCTGGACGACGGCGAAGGCGATGACCAGCAGCGCGCTCGAGATCGCGACGGCGCGGCCGATGTAGAGGAAGTCGCGACCGCTGACGTAGCGCCACCACTTCTGGTAGAGGCCGGCGAAGGCGAAGACGATCAGCTTGCCGGCGACGACGAAGCCGACCGACTGGGCGAAGAGCACCTCGTAGCGGTGCGGCCAGCCGTGCGGGTCGTCGAGGAACCGCAGCTGGAAGGCGAGGAAGTAGGCGAGAGCGACGAGGCCCGCGTCAGCGAGTATCTGTCCCAGCCTGTTCCGGTAGACGGGATGGTTCAACCGGCGCATGAACGGCCGAGTTTACGTGCCGTTTCTAAGGTTTGGGGCTGTAGTGTGCCGCCGCATGCTCCTCCCCGAGGCTTCCCTGACCGGGCCGATCGTCGAATTCTGCGTCAACGTGATCAACGACACGGGGCTGTGGGGCGTCTTCCTGCTGATGGGCGCCGGGTCCGCCTGCATCCCGATCCCGAGCGAGGCGGTGATGCTTTTCGCCGGTTTCACGGTGTCCGAAGGGCACCACTCGCTGGTCTCGATCCTGGTCGCGGGCTTCCTCGGCAACATGGTCGGCTCCTGGCTCACCTACGCGATCGGCTACTACGGCCGCATCGACCTGATGGAACGCAACAAACTGATCCACGTCAGCCCGGCGCGGCTGGCCCGGGTCGACGGCTGGTTCCAGAAACACGGTGACCTCACCGTCCTCGTCTGCCGCGTCATCCCGCTGGTGCGCGCCTTCATCTCGCTGCCCGCGGGGCTTGCGAAAATGCCCTTCTGGCGCTTCACCTGGCTGACCGCGCTCGGCTCGATCCCCTGGGTGATCGGCTTCGGATTGCTCGGCCGCGCGGTCGGGGATGAATGGGAAAAGTGGCGCGAACACCTTTCGATCCTCGACTACATCGTCGTCGCGGCGATCGTCATCGCCGTCCTCTACTGGATCTACCGACGGTTCATCCAGAAGCCGGCGCCGACCGCGGGCGCTTGAGCAAGAGGGGCCTGCCGGCGTCCCGCGCGATCGCGCTGGGCTTCGTGCAGGGCCCCGCCGAGCTCCTCCCGGTCTCCAGCTCCGCCCACATCGTCCTCGTCCCCTGGCTCCTCGGTTGGGACTGGGACGCGATCGACCCGGAGGTGCGCAAGAGCTTCGAGGTGGCGCTCCACACCGGCGCCGCGGCGGCGCTCCTGATCGGCCAGCGGCGGCTGATCGCGGAGGAGCTGCGGAGCTTCGACGCCCACCGCGCCCTCCTGCTCGTTCTCTCCTTCGCCCCGGCGGCGGCGGTCGGCTACGGCTTCGAGCGTCAGATCGAGGAACGCCTCGGCGGGCCGAGGGCGACCGCCTTCGGCCTCCTCATCGGCGCCGCGCTGATGCTGGTGGCGGACCGGCGCGAGCAGCTGCGCGGCCGCGGCGAAGCGACCGCGGTCGACGGCCTGGCCCTCGGCGTCGCCCAGGCGGCCGCCCTCGCCCCGGGCGTGTCCCGCAACGGGGTGACCCTCGCCGCGGCCCGCTGGCGCCGCTTCTCCCGCGCCCAGGCGAACCTCCTCTCCCGCACGATCGCCCTGCCGATCATCGTCGGCGCCACCGGCCTCAAGGGCACCCGCCTCGCCAAGCGCGGCACCACTCCGGAGCTCCGCAAGACCCTCGCCCTCGGCATCGGCGCCTCCTTCGTCTCCACCCTCGCCTCCCAGCGCCTGATCCGCCTGGTCGAGCGCGACCGAGCCCTCTGGCCCTATTCGGCCTACCGAGCGGGCCTAGCGGCGGTCGTGCTGGCGAAGCTCCGCCGCGACGGGACCTGAATCCAAATTCTGGACAGATTTGGATTCATCCTGGAATCCAGCTACGATTCCAAACTCTGGAGAAACTTGGAATCGATTTGGATTGCCCGTGTACCTGGAACCCGCACCCACCACCGAGGATCTGCTGACCCGACTCGACGCCGAGGAACTGGTCGCCGCGCTGGGCGTATCGCCGTCGCCGTCGGACCGCGAGCGTTACCTGCACTGGGACAAGCTCCGGCGCCTGCCGCCGCCTGAGGGCCTGTCCAGCGAGCAATGGTGGCTCCGGCTGAAATCCGCCCGGCAGGACGCGATGCGGCCACTCCCGCTCGCCGACGTGGACGGCAAGCCGTTCGGCTACACGCTGCCTGACCTGATCCTCCGGCACCTGCACCGGGTCGATCAGCGGGCCGCGGGCGAAGTCTCGATGGACGAGGTCGTGACCTCCGAGCGCGAGGCGGGGCGGCGGTTCATCGTCAACTCACTGATGGAGGAGGCGATCCGCTCCAGCCAGCTCGAGGGGGCGACGACCTCGCGCGTCGCCGCCAAGGACCTCCTCCGCACCGGTCGGGAGCCCCGCGATCGCAGCGAGCGGATGATCGTCAACAACTACCGGGCGATCCAGTTCGTCAAGGAGATGGGGAGCGAGCTGACCCCCGACGCCGTGCTCGAGCTGCATCGGATCGTCACCGACGGCACGCTCGACAACCCGGACGGGGCGGGGCGGCTGCAGCGTCCCGGCGAGGACAGGGTCGTCGTCTTCTACCGCGACGAAGACCGGCACCCGGTCCACGTGCCGCCGCCCGCCGACCAGCTTCCCGGCCGGCTCGACGCGCTCTGCCAGTTCGCCAACGAAGGCGACGACGGCGAGCCGTTCGTGCACCCGGTGGTCCGGGCGATCCTCCTGCACTTCTGGCTCGCCTACGACCACCCCTTCGAAGACGGCAACGGCAGGACGGCGCGGCTCCTCTTCTTCTGGCTGATGCACTCGCGCGGCTATTGGCTGGCCGAGTACCTGCCGATCTCGCGGCTGATCCGCAAAGCGCAGGGGCGCTACGAGCGGGCCTTCCTCGAGACCGAGACCGACGGCGGCGACACCACCTACTTCCTGATCCACCAGCTGCAGACGATCGACCGGGCGATCGACGACCTCCACATCTACCTCCAGCGGAAGATCGCCGAGCAGCACGACGCCGAGGCCTGGCTGGCCGGCTTCGACGGGTTGAACGGGCGCCAGGTCGCCCTGCTCGGCCACGCGATCCGGCACCCGGAGCGCCTCTATACGTATGACGGTCACGCGGCCGAACATCGCGTCACCCACGAGACCGGCCGCTCGGACCTCGCCGACCTGGCGGAGCGTGGGCTGATGGTCAAACGGGGAACCGGCAGGCCGCATCGCTACGAGCCGCCGCCCGACCTTCGTGACCGACTGAAAGAATCGCCGGGATGAGCGACGCGTACGCGAGATCAGGGGTGGACCAGGGCGCGGCCGACTCGGCGGTTGCCGGGCTGGTGCGGGCGCTGGGGAAGATCGAGTTGGGACGGCCTTCGGCGCAGGTGCCGCTGCCCGGCCACTACGCGAGCGTGATCGAGGTGGCTCCCAATCTTGGGATCGCGTTGTCGACCGACGGGGTCGGGACGAAGCTGGTTCTCGCCGAAGCGCTGGGGAAGCTCGACACGGTCGGGATCGACTGCGTCGCGATGAACGTCAACGACGTGATCTGCGTCGGCGCCGAGCCGCTGGCGATGCTCGACTACATCGCGATCGACCGGGCGAACCCGGAGATCTGCGAGGCGATCGGTGTGGGCCTGGCGCGCGGGGCGACGCTGGCCGGGATCGAGATCCCCGGCGGTGAGCTCGCCCAGCTCGGCGACATGGTCCACGGGGTCGACATCTCCGGCGCCTGTTTCGGCACGGTCGCGCTCGACGCGATCATCGACGGACGCCGGGTGGCGCCGGGCGACTCGATCATCGGCCTCCCCTCCACCGGCCTGCATTCGAACGGCTACACGCTGGCCCGCAAAGCCCTCGACGGCCTCGACATGGGCGAGGACCCCGACGGCCGCCTCGGCCGCCCGCTCGGCGAGGCGCTGCTCGAGCCGACCGAGATCTACGTCAAGCCGACCGTCGAGCTGCTGCGCTCCGAGGTCGACGTCCGCGGCCTCGCCCACATCACCTCAGGCGGCGTCAACAACCTCCTCCGCCTGGCGGCGCCGGTCGGCTACGAGATCGACGCTCCCCTCCCGATCCCACCCATCTTCACCCTGATCGCCGAGCGCGGCAACGTCCCCGACGAGGAGATGCACGAGGTCTTCAACATGGGCTGCGGCTTCGCCCTCGTCGTCCCCGAGCTCGACGAGGCCCGCGCCCTCGACCTCCTCCGCGCGCACTACCCGGCCGCCGCCCGCATCGGCCGCGTCACCGACGACAGCGGCCACGTCACCCGCTAGCGCCCCGGCGGGCGCGACTTCCGTCGCACGGCCGTCCGTACCAGCCAGGATTGCCGTCTGACCGGCTACGTTGACGGGAGGCGTGTGCTCGACAATATGCGTATCCCCTTGATGCAATCCCCGGCGAACGACGACTGATGCCTGACCGCGGCGCGACCAGCTCGAAGATGATCGGCACCGTGCTCTCGGGCCGCTACCGGCTCGAGGCCAAACTCGGCTCGGGCGGGATGTCGACGGTCTACCTCGCCCGCGACACGACGCTCGACCGCCCGGTCGCGGTCAAGGTGATGCACCGCGAGATGTCCGAGCAGGCCGACCAGCTCGAGCGCTTCCGCCAGGAGGCGCGCGCGGTCGCCAAGCTCTCGCATCCGAACGTCGTCGCGGTGATCGACGCGGGCGAGGACGGCGGCTACCCCTACATCGTCTTCGAATACGTCGAAGGAGAGACGCTGAAGGCGCGGATCAACCGGGTCGGCGCGCTCGACGTGCAGGAGGCGCTCGCCTACGCGATCGAGATCGGCCGCGGCCTCACCGTCGCCCACGCCCGCCGCATGGTCCACCGCGACATCAAGCCGCAGAACGTCCTGATCGACGCCGAGGGTCGGGCGAAGCTGACCGACTTCGGTATCTCCCGCCAGCTCGAAAAGGACGGCCTGACGGCGACCGGCCGCGTCCTCGGCACGACCGACTACGTCGCCCCCGAGCAGGCGATGGGCCGTGGCGCCGACCAGCGCTCCGACATCTACTCGCTCGGCGTCGTCCTCTTCGAGATGCTCTCCGGCCACGTCCCGTTCCAGGCCGACAGCCAGGTCGGCGTGGCGATGAAACACGTCAACGAAGAGCTGCCCGACGTCCAGGGCGAGCGCCCGGAAATCTCGGCGGCGACGGCGCTGGTGGTCGAGCGGGCGACGAGCAAGGACCCGGCCCGCCGCTACGCCGACATCGGCGAGATGATCGACGACCTCTCCACCGCGCTCGAGGTCGAGGCGGCGCGGGCGGGCTCGACCACCGGCGAGGCGACCAGCGTGCTCGAGGCGGTGCCGCCGGCGCAGCGCAAGCTCTCGACCCGCGCCCGCTGGCCCTGGGGAGTGGTCGCGCTGGCGCTGCTGATCGCCGCCTGCGTCGTCGCGATCATCCTGATCGACTCGAGCGGCAACACGCCGGTCGTCGGCAACCACCACAACAGCAGCCCGCCGAAGACGAGCAGCAAGGGCGCTCCGGTCGCGCTCGAATCGGCAACCGCCTACGACCCCGAGGGCGACGGCGAAGAAGAAGACGAACTCGCCGAACTGGCGATCGACGAAGACGCGACCGGCACCTCGTGGACCACCGAGCACTACGAATCGGAAGTCTTCGAAGGGACGAAGACCGGGCCCGATCCGGGCGTCGGCATCTACGTCACCTCGAAGGCGCCGAGCTCGCCGACCAAGATGGTCATTCGCACCCCGACCCCCGGCTGGGACGCGCAGATCTTCGCCGCCGCGGCGGGGCCGCCGGAAGAAATCGAAGAATGGGGCGAACCGATCGGCGAAGTGAAGAACGCCGACAAGACCGAGGAAATCGACCTCCACCTCGGCTCCGCCGCCAAGTACTTCCTCGTCTGGTTCACGAAGGCCTCACCGGCCGGCGACCAGGAAGGCAGCTTCCAGGTCGAAATCTCGGACATCAAGCTGTCCGAATAGGGCGTTCGCACTTTCCCGCGCTATCCGCGGGTTTCCGCGAACGCGGGTGGCGGCTCAGAAGGCGTAGGAGCGGGCGCGCTGGTGGCGATCGATCGCCAGGTCGACGAGGCGGTCGCAGAGGGCCGGGTACGACAGGCCGCCGGCCTCGAGCAGCTTGGCGTAGACGCTGGTCTCGGTGAAACCGGGCATCGTGTTGAGCTCGTTGACCAAGACGCTGCCGTCGGGCTCTACGAAGAAGTCGCAGCGGGCGAGGCCCGAGCAGCCCGCCAGGGTGAAGACCGCGGCCGCCAGCTCGCGGACCCGCGCCGTCTCGATCTCCGAGATCGGCGCCGGCACCGCCAGGTCCATGCCGCCCTCGCCGTACTTCGCCTCGTAGTCGTACCACTGGGCGTTGGCGAGGATCTCACCCGGCTGCGAGGTCTCCGGGTCCTCGTTGCCGAGCACCGAGCACTCGATCTCGCGGCCGTGCGACGAGGCCTCGACGATCACCCGAGGATCGTGCCGCAGCGCCGTCTCGACCGCCGCATCGAGGGCCGTGAGGTCCTCGATGCGAGATATGCCGACGCTCGAGCCCATCCGCGAGGGCTTCACCCACAGCGGCGTCCCCAGCTCGGCGCAGCGCTCGCGCCAGCCGTCTTCGCCGACCGCGACGAAGTCGACCTGCGGGATCCCCTGCCCGGCCAGCAGCCGCTTCAGCGTCAGCTTGTCCATGCAGGTCGCCGAGGAGAGGACGTCGGAGCCGACGTAGGGCAGGTCGAGCAGCTCCAGCAGCCCCTGCAGGCTGCCGTCCTCGCCGAAGGCGCCGTGGAGGACGGGGAAGGCGACGTCGGCGCCGAGCAGGCCGCCGCCCGGCACCAGCGCGACCGCCTCTCCCCCACTCGACCAGGCGCCGTCGCGGGCGATCCGCACCTCGACCACCTCGTGGCCGGCTTCCTCGAGGCCTTTCATCACCGACGCGCCGGAGGCGAGCGACACCTCGTGCTCGGAGGAGCGCCCGCCGGTCAGGACGGCGACCCTCAAGGCGTCGTCCCTTCTTCTTCGCCTTCGATTTCTTCGAATTCGGGTTCTTCTTCCGGCACCTTCGCCGCCCGCTTGCCGACGAACAGCGTCACTTCCGAGCCCGGCGCCAGTTCGGTGCCGCCGCTCGGCGACTGCCGCAGGACGAGCCCGATCTTTTCTTCGTTGCGCGTTTCTTCTTCCTCGACCACCGGGGTGAGGCCGGCGGCGCGCACCGTTTCCACCGCTTCACGACGTTCCTGGCTCACCACGCCCGGCATCTTCCTGGTTTCACGTCCCGAGGAGACGACGATCTGCACGGTCGCCCCCGGTTCCAGTTCCTGGCCGGCGCTCGGCGACTGGCGCAGCACGCGGCCGACCGGCTGGCCCGATTCCTCTTCGCCGACTTCGGGGGTGAGGCCGCGGGCGCGGATTTCCTGCACCGCGAGGCGGCGCTGCTTGTCGACCAGCACCGGCACCTTGACCAGCTTCGGCCCGGCCGAGACGAAGATCGTTACCGTCGACCCGTTCGTCGCCGTCGCGCCGTTGCCCGGTTCGGTCTTCACCACGTCGCCTTCTTCGACGTTCTTCGAGTTGATGCTTTCGGTCGCCACTTCGAACTTGGCAGCTTCGAGTTTCTTCGTCGCTTCGGCCTGGCTCAGGCCGTTGACCCGCGGCACGACGCCTTCCCCGGGACCGATGCTGACCGTCAGCTGCACCGAGGGCTTCGAGCAGAACAGGGTCAGGAACGAGCAGTGTTCGTCGGCCTGGTCGCCGGGCGGCGAGGCGATCGGATCCTGTTCGAGCACCGTGCCGGGTTCGATCTGCCGGTGGACCTGGAGCGGCGGCTGGCTGATCGAGAAGCCGGCGCTTTCGAGGATTTCTTCGGCTCGCTGCAGGCTCCGCCCGTGGACGTTCGGCACCGCGGTCGTCGGCGTCGAGCGGCTGGCGAAGATGCCGATCAGCGCGCCGATCACGATCGCCACCAGGGCGGCGATGATCCACCAGTTGCGGCGGCGCTTGCGGGCCGCCTCCGGGTCCTCCCCATCCTCGCCCTCGGCCACGACGACCGGCGGCAGCGCGGCGAAGGACTGGGTCCCCCGCCCGGCGCTGCCCGGTTCGCGCATCGCCTGGTCGAGCGCGGCGATGAACGCGTCGGCGCTCTGGAAGCGCTGGCCGGGGTCCTTCTCCAGCGCCCGCATCACCACCGCGTCGAGGGCCGGGCTGACCCGCGGCTGCAGCGAGCTCGGGCGCTGCGGCATCTGCGAGACCTGTTTCATCGCCACCGCGACCGCCGATTCGCCCTCGAACGGGACCCGCCCGGTGATCGCCTCGTAGAGCATCACGCCGACCGAGTAGAGGTCGGAGACGGCGGTCACTTCGAAGCCCTGCGCCTGCTCCGGCGAGAGGTAGTGCGGCGTCCCCATCACCGAGCCGGTCTGGGTGATCTCGGAGACGCCGGCGCGGGCGATGCCGAAGTCGGTGACGACCGCTTTGCCCTCCGGGTCGACGATCACGTTCTGCGGCTTCAGGTCGCGGTGGACGATCCCCTGGCGGTGCGCGTAGCCGGCCGCCTGCAGCACCTGGCGGATCACCGCGACGCCCTGCTCGACCGTGATCCCCGAGTCGATCAGCTGCTTCAGCGTCGGCCCTTCCACGTACTGCATGGCGATGTAGTAGGTGCCCTCCCACTCGCCGCGGTCGAAGACGGCGACGATGTTCGGGTGCTGCAGCCCGGCCGCCGACTCGGCCTCGCGCTGGAAGCGCATGACGAACTCGCGGTCCTGCGCGAACCGGCGGTGGAGGACCTTCAGCGCGATCCGCCGCTCGAGGTTCGCGTCCTCGGCCAGCCAGACGTCGGCCATGCCGCCGCCGCCGATCCTCGACACCACCCGATAGCGCCCGTCGACAACCGAGCCGACATCGACCTCAGCCACGCGCGTCTCCCCTTCTCATTCGTGTTCCCCAGTCATTTTTCGATCGGCAGGACGGAACCTATTCGCCCCCGAGGAGCGCTTCGGCGACTTCGCGGAAGATCGGCGCGGCGACATCGTTGCCGAACTGCGTCGTGCACTCGACCGTCGCCGCGATCGCGATCTTCGGGTGGTCGGCCGGCGCGAAGCCCATGAACCAACCCTGGTTCTCTTCGGCGCCGCCGCCGCAGGCTTCGTTGCTCGGCGTTTCCGCGGTGCCGGTCTTGCCCGCCACCTTGACGCCGGAGATCGCCGCGTTGGTGCCGGTGCCTTCGTCGACCACGCCTTCCATCGCCGTGGTCAGCTCTTCGGCGGTCTTCGCCTTGATCGGTTCGCTGTAGACGCTCGGCTTCATCGTCTTGGTGACGCTGCCGTCGACGTTCACCACCCGCTTCCAGATCTGCGGCTTCATCAGCTTCCCGTGGTTGGCGACGGCGGCGGCGACCATCGCGTCCTGCAGCGGCGTCACCAGCAGCCGCTCCTGGCCGATCGCGAGGCGGGCCAGGTCGACCGGGTCGCCTCGATTCAGCAGCGTTTCGTTTTCGAGGTCGAAGACACCGCTCTTGTAGACCTCTTCTTCGGGCAGATCGATCGGTGGCGTCGAGTTGAAGCCGAACTTTTCCATCATCGTGAAGAGCTTGTTCTGGCCGATTTTCTGGCCGAGCTGGCCGAACCAGGTGTTGACGGAGTTGGTCAGCGCGGTGTCGAGCGGGATCGGGCCCCAGTCGATGTGGCCGTCGTTGGCGAGTTCGTGGCCTTCGTCGATGATCGAGCCGGGCGCGTTGATCGTCGTTTCCGGAGTGATCGCGCCCGATTCGAGACCCGCGGCCGCGGTCACCACCTTGAAGGTCGATCCCGGCGGGTACTGCCCCTGGGTCGCCCGGTTGAAGAGCGGCCGCCTGACCTTCTCCGTGCTCAGCTTCGCGTACTTCTTTTTCTCCGGGATGGTGTTTGGGTTGTAGCTCGGATTCGAGGCCATCACCTTGACCGCACCGGTGCTCGGTTCGATCGCCACGACGGCGCCGAAGCCGGCCGCTTCCAGCGCGTGCAGCGCGACTTCCTGCGCGTGCGGGTCGAGGCTGGTGACGATCTGTTCGCCTTCCTGCTTCTGGCCGGTCAGCTCGTCGAGGATCGTCCCGAATTCGGATTCTTCACCGATCAGTTCCTCGTTGTGGTACTTCTCGAATTCGGACTGGGCGACTTCGATGAAGCTGTAGCCGATCGGGTGGCCGAAGAGGGACCCCGTCGGGTAGTGACGGACGTACCGCCTGTTGGCCCCCTTGCCCTCGGGCACGGACTTGGCGATCACCGATCCGTCGTCGGCAAGGATCCGGCCGCGCGGAATCTGCTGCTGCTCGTAGAGCGGGCGGTGGTTGTATTTGCTCGCCTTCAGTTCCTTCGCGTTGAAGACCGACCACCAGGCGGTGAAGCCGACCAGCACCGCGAACAACACCATGATGAAGGCGAAGAGTTTGATGATCTGGCGGTTCACGCCGCCGCCCCCAGCGGTTCGTCGCGCCCTTGGCTCGCCGGTTCGGTTTCGACTTCACGGCGGGCGCGGTCGGAGATCAGGAGCAGCAACGCCAGCAGGACGAAGTTGGCGACGATCGAGCTGCCGCCGTAGGAGACGAATGGCAGGGTGACGCCGGTCAGCGGGATCGTCCTGGTGACGCCACCGATGATCACGAAGACCTGGACCGCGAAGACCGCGGTGAGGCCGGTGGCGAGCAGCTTCGAGAAGCCGTCGCGGGCGAGGATCGCGATCTTGAAGCCGCGGGCGGTGATCAGCAGGTAGGTGGCGATCAACCCGCAGGCACCGAAGAGGCCGAGCTCGTTGACGATCAGCGGGTAGATCGTGTCGGTTTCCGCCGCGGGCAAGATGATCCCCCTCGGTTCGCCGGGCGCATGGAGCAGCGCCTGCCCGAAGCCTCTGCCGAAGAGCCCGCCGTCGGCCTGGGCGAAGATCGACTGCAGGATCTGGTACCCGCTGCTTTCGGCTTCCGCGTAGGGGTGCAGCCAGATCTCGACCCGCTCGTGGACGTGCGGGACGGTGGCGACGATGAAGTAGGCGCCGACGAGGAAGAGCAGCATCCCGATGACGACGAAGCTGAAGCGCCCGGTCGCCACGTAGAGCAGCGCCAGGAAGGCGGCGAAGAACATCAGCGAGCTGCCGAGGTCGCGGATGAAGACGAGCAGGAACATCGACGCGCCCCAGACGACCAGCATCGGGCCGAAGTGTTTGAGCGGCGGCAGGGTGACGCCGAGGATCCGCCGCGCCCCGACGATCAGCACCTCGCGGTTCTCGCGCAGGTAGGAGGCGAGGAAGACGACGATCGCGATCTTCGCGAACTCGGCAGGCTGGAAGGAGATCGGGCCGATCTTCACCCCGAGGTAGGCGCCGTTGACCTGTTCGCCGATCCCCGGCAGGCGCGGCGCCAGCAGCAGCAGGATTCCGACCGTGGCGATGATGTACCGGTAGCGCTCGAGCACGTCGTAATCCCTCAGGAACTGGATCGTCAGCGCGAAGAGGATGAGCCCGAAGACGAACCAGTTGGCCTGGTCGCGGGCGAGCCCTTCGTCGATCCGGTAGAGCATCACCAGGCCGAACGCGGTCAGCACCGCCATCAGCGGGAACAGGTACGGATCGGCGTTCGGCAGGCGGACCCGCAGGTAGAGGTGGGTCGCGACGCAGATCGCGAGGAAGTAGAGGCCGTAGGTGACGCTGAGGTTGCCGAGTTTCGAGCTCTCCTGAGCGAAGACCGCGGCGAATCCCGCGGTCAGCAGCAGCGCCACCGGGATCAGCGCGAGCAGCTCGCGGTTGCGGGCGCGGGTCACCGCGCGACCCCCTGGCCGCGTTCGATTTCTTCGAGTAGCTGGACCGCGTCTTCGCGCGAGCGCAGGCCGTGACCGGTCACCGCGTCCTTACGTTTTTCCGGCAGCGACGCGGTCTGCACCGGGGCCGAATATTTTTCGCTCCAGAGCTTGACGCCGAAGGGAAGTTCGTAGGGCAGGCCGCGGTAGAGGGCGACGCGACCGGCGTCGTCGGTGCCGAGGAACCAGACGTGGCGCAGGCCGTAGGTGGCGCCGAAGACGATCGCCGCGATCACGATCAGCGCCGCGAGGGCCCCAACGACGCGTTTGACCACCTTGCGACGCCTGCCCGGTTTCTTCTTCGCCGCCTGCTCCTCGCGCCGCTGGCGGGCCGCGTCCCCGGCCGCGCGGCGGCGGACCTCGGTCGCGGTCAACCCCGCCTCCTCGGCGCTCGAGCCGATCAGCGTCGCCCCCTCGGAGGCCGAGTCGAGCGCCGGTTCGGCGGCGTCGACGACTTTGAAGGTGATCACGCTGATGTTGTCGCGCCCGCCCGCCCGGTTGGCTTCGTCGATCAGCGCGCGGACCGCGTTCTGCATCGAGGTCGCGCGCGCCAGCAGTCGCCCGATGTGCTCGTCGTCGAGCATCGAGGTGAGCCCGTCGGAGCAGATCAGGAAGACGTCGCCGGCCTGCGCGGGGACCGTCTGCAGGTCTACCTCGACCTCCGGTTCGGGGCCGAGCGCGCGGGTGATGATCGAGCGCTGCGGGTGGTCCTCGGCCTGCGCCTCGGTCAGCTGCCCTTTGCGCCGCATCTCCTCGACCAGCGAGTGGTCGCGGGTGAGGCGTTCGAGCTTGCCCCGCCGCAGCCGGTAGGCGCGGCTGTCGCCGACGTGGCCGATCGCCACCTCCTCGGCGATCGGGTCGAGGATCGCCGCGGTCGTCGTCGTCCCCATCCCGTTGAGGTTGGGATCGGTGCGGGCGAGCCGGTGGATCGCCCGGTTGGCGCCCTCGATCGTCTGCTGCAGGACCCGCTCCGGCGGGCCCTCGGGCAGCCCGCCCTCGAACGCCTCGACCGAGGTTTTCGAGGCGACCTCGCCCGCCTGCGCGCCGCCCATCCCGTCGGCGATGACGAAGACCGGGGCGCGGACGAAGACCGAGTCCTCGTTGGCGCTGCGCTGGCGGCCGGTGTCGGTGGCGAAGGCCTGGTCGGTGATCCGCAGCGTCATTACTCCCCCAACCCGCCCATCGGCCTCAAGATGCCTCGAAGCGGAAGACGGTGTCGCCGATCTGGACCGTGTCGCCGTCGACCAGCTCGGCCTCGCCGTGCAGCGCGCCGCCGTTCAGCAGCGTGCCGTTGGTCGACTTCATGTCCTCGACGAAATGGCGCCCTTCGCGCGAGAACAATCGCGCGTGCAAGCTCGAGGCGTAGCGGTCCTCGATCTGGACGTCGGCGTCCTTGGAGCGGCCGATCGAGAGCCCGCCGAGCAGGTCGAAGCGCTCGTCACGGGTGAGGCCGCCGCCGCGCTCGACGATCAGCCAGGCGTCGACCCCGCGCTGCACCTCGCCGCCGTAGCCCGCCGGGGCGTGGAAGCCGGTCGCGTCCGGCGCAGGCGCCGCCGTCCGCCGGAGATCGCGGAAGGAGCTCCTCGCGATCACCAGCAGGAACAGGAAAAGGACGGCCAGGAAGCCGAATTTCAGTGCCGTGGATAGAGGGTCGTAGGCCACTCGTTCGTCACCTTACGGTCAGCGCCTGAAGCCAGGCGGGTTCTACTGCTCGATGTCGAACAGAAAGGTCGTCGTCCCGACGGTCACCTGGTCGCCCGGGCTCAGTCGGGTGGAGGTGACGCGCCGGCCGTTCACCTTGATCCCGTTGGTCGAGCCGAGGTCGACGATCTGCCACTCACCGGAATCGGAGCGACGCAGCTCGGCGTGACGACGGGACACATTGGGGTCGGCGAGCACGCACTCGGCCGATTTCGAGCGGCCGATCGTCGCGCGCGGGCCGTCGAAGACGTAGCGGCGGTCGTCGAGCGAGATCACGGCGCGGGTCGAGACCAGCGCGCGGACGTCCTGCTCGGGTTCTTTCGGCCGCTGGCGGTCGCGCTCGCGGACCGCCGAGTAGACCATCGTGTGGCCCTCTTCGCCCTGGCGCGGGGCCTCGCCCTCGTGGACCGGCGCCTTCACCATCCGCGGCTGGATGCCGAACTCGCCGAGCCGCAGCCGCTCGTCGGTCTGGAATTCGACCGCGGGCCGGGTCAGCAGGTCGTAGCTGCGCCGGCGGGCGTGCTCGAGGAGGTAGCCCGACAGCTCCTGCTCGAGCGAGCGCTCGTAGCCTTCGAGCTTCGAGCGATCCTGCTTGGAGAGGAAGATCGTGTACTCGTTGGGGACGTAGACCCGCTGCACCGAGGCGGTCTTGTGCGCGTCCATTTCCTTGGCCAGTTTGCGGGCCAGTTCGACCGGCTGCACCTCGGAGCTGAAGGCGCGCGAGAACACCCCCTCGACGAGGCCTTCGATCCTTGACTCAAGGTTGCGGAGAAGGGCGATCTGAACGTTCCTTTTGTGGCAGGCTCAAGCCTCCGCCTCTGCGGAGGAGTCGCGGATTCTAGGGGAGTACCAGCCCATGGCCGAGCACGAGCACCGCGCCGACCGCGGCGGCGAGCCCGATCGCGGCGACCCGCAGGCCGACGTGGCGGGTCCCGCCGCCCGGATGGCTGTCGATCATCAAAACTCCATCCCGAGCCGC
>DAIQOT010000012.1:30568-35205 GCA_036787695.1 Solirubrobacterales bacterium
GGGTCCCGCCGCCCGGATGGGCGGCGAGCAGGTCGAGCGAGTCCTCGATCGCGGTGCCCACCTCCTCGAGCGTCGGGCGGCGGTCGGGGCGCGGGTCGAGGCAGGCGTCGATCTCCTCGGTGAGCTCCCGCGGGAGGTCGGGACGGAGGCGGTGCAGGGAGCGGGCGCGACGGCCGATCGAGCGCACGGTGGCGACCGCGTTGCCGCGCCGGTGCGGGTTCTCGCCGCTCCAGCACTCGTAAAGGGTCAGGGCGAGCGAGTAGACATCCGCCTCGGGGCCCGCCTCGAGCCCCTCGGCCTGCTCCGGGGACATGTAGGCGAGCGTGCCGATCACGTCGCCGGTCGCGGTCAGCCCCGCCGCGTCGGCGACCAGGGCGATGCCGAAGTCCATCAGCTTGGCGCGCGGCTGGCCGTCGACGACCTGGACGTTCTGCGGCTTGATGTCGCGGTGGATGACGCCGCGCGAGTGGGCGTGGTCGAGCGCCTCGCAGAGGTCGGCGCCGATCTCGCCGATCTCGCGGTCCGAGAGCACGTCTTCGCCGGCCAGGCGGGCGAGGGTCGAGCCCTCGACCAGCTCGGAGACGAGCAGCGCGTTGCCGTCCTCCTCCCCCATCTCGTAGAGGGTCACGATGCCGGGGTGGTTGAGGCGCGCCGCCGCCTGCGCCTCGCGCAGCACCCGCTGGTCGCCGCCGGAGCCGTGCTGCTCGATCGCCTTGACCGCGACCGGCCGCTCGAGCCGTCCGTCCCAGGCCTCGTAGACGACGCCGAATCCGCCGCTGCCGATCCGGCGCTCGATCAGGAACCGATCCAATACAAGTGAGCCGACCATCGCCTCTTGATGTTCTGCGGGACCCTCCTTCCTCCTCCCCGCCGGGCCGCCCGTCTAATGCTGGGAAAAAGGCACCGTTTCCGGCGAGTTCAAGCGCCTCCTTACTTTTAGGCGCAATACTTCCGCGCCAGTCCACCAGCCTTGGAGAGCCGTTTCTTGGAGTACTCGTCTTCACGCGGCGAACGCCGGTCCCGCCGGCCGAGCCGTCGACCTGAGCGTCAGCAGATCATGCTGCGGCGCCTCCTCGCGCTCGGCGCGGCGCTGGTCGTGCTGATCCTGGTCGTCCTCGGCGTGAAGGGCTGCCTCGACTCGCGGGCGCGCGGCGCGCTCACCGATTACGCCGGGGACGTCGAACAGATCGTCAACGAGACCTCGCAGACGAGCAAAGCCTTCTTCGGCAAACTCGAAGACCCGGGGAGCCTGTCGGTCACCGAATACGCCGAATCGGTGAACGCCCAGCGCAGCGCCGTCGACACCCTCCTCGGCCGGGTCGAAGGGCTGAGCGCGCCGGGCGGGATGAGCAGCGCGCAGAAATCGCTCGAAATCGTCTACGAGCTGCGCGACGCGGCGATGGACACGATCGCCAACAAGATGAAAACGGCGCTCGGGGAAGCCGGGGCGCAGCAGGCGACGGCGGCGATCGCGCGGCAGATGCAGAAGCTGCTCGCCTCCGACGTCACCTACGAATCGATCACCCGGCCGGAAATCGACGGCAAGCTCGCCGACAACGGGATCGAAGACCACGACGTGCCGAAGTCGACCTTCGTCCCCGACGGGACCAAGTGGCTCGACGAAGCCGAAGTGGCGAAAGCGCTGGGCCAGGTGAGCGGCACGACCGCCGGCGCCCCGTCGTCGGGGACCCACGGCCTCGGCCTGGTCGGGGTGCGGATCAACGAAAGCGAACTGGCGCCGGAAGTGGCGAACTCGGTGGTGATCGAAGGAACGCCGGAAATCGAAGTCGAAGTCGAAAACCAGGGCGAATCGACCGAGAACGGGATCACCGTGGTGGTGACCGTGGACGGCAAAAAAACGACGGAAGAAATCCCGACGCTCGAAGTGGGCGTCGCGGAAACCGCCGTGGTGCCGTTGACGCCCGCGCCGGAAGGCCTGACGGAACTCGAAATCGAAGTCGAACCGGTGCCCGGTGAGGAATTCACCGACAACAACGAAGCGACCTACACGGTCAACTTTGAATAGTTTGTCCTTGTGAGGATCGCCTATCTAGGTCCGGCGGGGACCTTTACCGAGGACGCTCTCGGTGAAGCGCTCGGCGACGTCGACTTCGAACCGCTGCGCACCGAGACCGTCTACGACGCGATCCTCGCGGTGATCGAGGGGCGCGCCGATCGGGCGCTGGCCCCGTACGAGAACTCGATCGAGGGGTCGGTCCGCGGCACCCTCGACATCCTCGCCTTCGACGCGCCGCACGTCTCGATCGTCGGCGAGCACGACTACCCGGTGCGCCAGCACCTGATCGTCCGCGACGGGGTCAGGCTCGAGCAGATCGAGGCGGTGCTCTCCCACCAGCAGGGGCTGGCGCAGACGGCGCGCTTCCTGCGCGAGAACCTGCCGGGGGTCGAACTTCGCAGCGTCAGCTCGACCGCGGCGGCGGTGCGGATGGTCTCCGAGTCGCCCCGCCCGTGGGCGGCGATCGGCGCGCGCGCCGCGGCGACGCTCTACGGCTGCGAGATCCTCCGCGAGGGGATCCAAGACGAGGCCAACAACGTGACGCGCTTCGTCTGGGTGGCGCCGGCGGGGACCGAACCGGGCATCGGCGACACCGCGGGCAAAGCGTGGAAGACCTCGCTGATCTTCTCCGAGCTCGGCGAAGACAAGCCGGGGGCCCTGGTCGCGGCGCTGAGCGAGTTCTCCTCGCGCGGGATCAACCTCTCGCGGATCGAGTCGCGGCCGCTGCGCTCCCAGCTGGGGCGCTATTTCTTCTTCGTCGACGCCGACGGCAAGCTCGACGACGAGCCGGTCGCGGACGCGATCGCGGCGCTCCGAGGCAAGGCGGAATCGGTCCGCATCCTCGGCTCCTACCCGCTGGTTTAACCCGCCGCTTCCCCACCCCCTTACAATTTCGGCCCATGGCCAGGGTGCTGGTGCTCAATGCGACGTATGAGCCGATCAACGTCTGCACGATCCGACGCGCTGCCGTGCTGCTCCTGAAGGAAAAGGCGGAGCTGCTCGAGCAACGGAATGGCGACGCCCTCCACTCCGAGCACGTGACCCTGAAGCGCCCCGACGTGATCCGCCTCGTCAACTACGTCCGCATCCCGCGCGAGGCCCACCGCCGCAAGATCACCCGCCGCGCCGTCCTCGCCCGCGACTCCTGGACCTGCCAGTACTGCGGCTCGACCAAATCCGGCCTCACCGTCGACCACGTCATCCCCCGCTCCCGCGGCGGCACCTCCACCTGGGAGAACATCGTCGCCGCCTGCGCCTCCTGCAATCGCAAGAAGGGCAACCGGATGCCGCGGGAGATCAACATGCACCCGAAGAACACCCCGAGGCCGCCGGCGCCGACGGTGTTCATTCAGGTGGCCTCGCCGAAAATTCCGGACAACTGGCAGCAGTACTTGCCGCAGGCGGCGTGATTCTTCTTTAGGTGCTCTGGGGAGGGAGGACTGGCACTCTCCTCCGCTCAAACTCGGGCTGGATCGGCTGCGCCCGTCCGAGAGGCTGCGCCGCGCCCTCGTTACAAGCCGCTCCGGAGAGTGCCAGTCCTCCCTCACGTGAAGCGTCTACATACGCCGCCTCCGTCGCGGGGATCAGATGACGCGTGACGGAGCCGGGGTTCAGGGACGGAGGCGGGGTTAAGGGACGGCGTGAAGGGGCGGGGAGGTTCGAAGCGAGGGTCCGGGGGACCCTGAACGAACCTCCCCGCTGTTCGTGAGAGAAGGGTCCCCCGGACCCTCACCCTCGCTAAGTCCTACTCGTCACCCTCATCAAGGTCGACGTCGTCAGCGGTCGAGCCGTCTTCGCCCGCTCCGTTGACCGACGGCTCGACCTCGGTGCTGTCGATCTCGATCTGGTCGGCGTTCGGGTCGTTGCTGGTGGCGGGGATGTCGATGTCGTCGTCGGACTCGGCGGCCAGGGCGACGGCGGAGACTCGGTCGTCGTCCTTGATGTTCATCACTTTCACGCCCTGGGTCGAGCGGCCCATCTGGGAGATGCCGCTGACGCCGGTCCGCTGGACCATCCCGTTCTGCGAGATGAAGAGGAGGTCCTGGTGGGGGTTGACGATCAGGGCGCCGGCCAGGCCGCCCTTTTTCTCGGTGATGCGGATCGTCAGGACGCCTTTGGTGCCGCGGCCCTTGACGGGGTAGTCGGCGACCGGGGTGCGCTTGCCGTAGCCGTTCTCGGTGACGACGAACAGTTCGGTGTCGTTGCGGGCGATGTCCATCGCCAACACACGGTTGTCTTTGCCGGCGACGTTCATGCCTTTGATGCCGCTGGTGTCGCGGCCCATCGGCCGGAGCAGTGCCTCGGAGAAGCGCGACGCGTGACCGGAGTGGGACACCATCAGGATGTCGTCTTCACCCGAGGTGAGGCGCACCTGCACCAGTTCGTCGCCCGGCCGCACCTTGATCGCGATGATCCCGTCGGCTCGCAGCGGCGTGTTGTAGGAGAGGAATTCGGTCTTCTTGACCAGCCCGTCGGCGGTCGCGAAGACGAGGTAACGGTTCTCTTTGAAGTCCCGCGTCGGGATCACCGCCATCACCTTCTCGTCTTCGGCCAGCGGCAGGACGTTGCGCAGGCTCGAGCCTTTCGACGTACGGGAGCCCTCGGGGAGTTCATACACTTT
>DAIQOT010000291.1:0-4244 GCA_036787695.1 Solirubrobacterales bacterium
GTCGAGGTTGGAGAGCGGCTCGTCCATCAGGAACACTTTCGGGTCGCGGACGATCGCCCGCCCCATCGCCACCCGCTGGCGCTGCCCGCCGGAGAGGTTCGCCGGTTTGCGGTCGAGGTGTTTGACGAGGTCGAGTTTCTCCGCCGCCTCCTCGACCTTCTTGTCGATCTCGGCCTTGTCGACCTTGGCGAGGGAGAGCGCGAAGCCCATGTTCTCGCGCACCGTCATGTGCGGGTAGAGCGCGTAGTTCTGGAAGACCATCGCGATGTCGCGATCCTTCGGCGAGCGATCGTTCATCACCTGGTCGCCGATCCGCAGCTCGCCGCTGGAGATGTCCTCGAGCCCGGCGATCATCCGCAGCGCCGTCGACTTTCCACACCCCGAGGGCCCGACCAGGATCACGAACTCGCCGTCGGCGATGTCGAGGTTCATGTCCTTCACAGCTTCGTAGCCGTCGTCGAACACCTTGGTGACTCCATCGAGGACTATCTCTGCCATTGCGTGTTGCTCCTATCCCTTGACGGCGCCGGCGGTCAGTCCCGACACGATGCGGCGTTGGAAGATGAGGACGAAGACGATGATCGGGATCGTCACCACGATCGCCGCGGCGGCGATCGATCCGGTCGGTTCGGTGAAGGTCGATTCGCCGGTGAAGAAGGCCAGCGCCGCGGGGACCGTGCGCGAGTTGTCCGACGAGGTCAGCGAGATCGCGTAGACGAAGTCGTTCCAGCAGAAGATGAAGACGAGGATCGCGGCGGTGAAGACGCCGGGCGCGGCGAGCGGCAGGATCACCTTGCGGAACGCCTGCCACGGCGTCGCCCCGTCGACCTGCGCCGCCTGCTCGAGGTCCCAGGGGATCTCACGGAAGAACGCGACGAGCACGTAGATCGCCAACGGCAGACTGAAGGTGAGGTACGGGATGATCAGGCCTAAGTAGGTGTCGTAGATGCCGAGCGCCCGCCACATGTCGAAGAGCGGGCCGACGGTCGAGATCGGCGGGAACATCGCGATCGCCAACGCGCCGACGAGGATCCAACGCTTGCCGGGGAATTCGAGCCGCGCGATCGCGTAGGCGGTGAACGAGGCGAGCACGATCGCGATCACGGTGGTGATCAGCGCGATCGCGATCGAGTTGATCAGCGGCCGCAGGAACGGGCTGCCGCTCCAGCCGCCTTCGAACAGTGACTTGTAGTTGTCGAGCGAGAAGTGCGCGGGGATGATCCGCTGGTCGGTGATCTCGCTCGGCGGCTTCAGCGAGATCGACAGCAGCCACAGCACCGGGATCAGCGCGAACAGCAGGACGAGCGTGATCGCGATCGTCCACAGTGAGTACTCCTTGGCTCCTACCTTCATCTCATCCGCCTCCCGGTCGGCCTTCCTCGACCTTGACGCCGAAGGCTTTGATGAAGACGACGGCGAGTAACACCACACCGAGGAAGATCAGGATCGAGATCGCCGACCCGACGCCGAGGTTCAGTCGGTTGATCAACTGTTCGAAGCCGAGGATCGACACCGATTCGGTGTTCTGCGCGCCGTGGGTCATGATGAAGATCGAGTCGAAGACGCGGCTGGCCTCGAGCACGCGGAACAACACCGCGACGAGGATCGCCGGCTTCATCAGCGGCAGGGTGATCTTGATGAAGCGCTGCCAGGCGGAGGCGCCGTCGACCCGCGCCGCCTCGTAGAGCTCGTTCGGGATCGTCACCAGCCCGGCGAGCAGGAGCAACGCCATGAACGGCGTCGTTTTCCAGATCTCGGCCATGATGATCACGGCGAGCGAGGAGATGTGGCCGCCGAACCAGTTTTTTTCGTCGGCTATCAACGGCAGGTTGTCGACGAACCCCGATTCGCTGGCGAAGGCGAACTGCCAGGCGAAGGCGGCGACGACGGTGATGATCCCGTAGGGGATCAGGACGACGGTGCGAACGACGGCGCGGCCGAAGATCGCCCGGTGCATGACCAGCGCGATCGCCATCCCGAGGCAGAGCTCGATCGACACCGAGATCACCATGATCACGAGCGTGTTCCAGACGTCGAGCCACCACAGTTCCGAGCTCAGCACCGTGCCGTAGTTGGCGAGGCCGATGAATTCGGTCTGTTCGGGGAAGCGCAGGTCGAGCTTCTGCAGCGACAGGACGAAGGCGTAGAGGATCGGATAGGCGGTGACGGCGAGCATCACGACCACCGCCGGCGCGCAGAGCATCCAGGCGAGTTTGCGTTCCGACTTGGTCCGGGTGCTGACCTTGCCCGTCTTCTTCGGGGCGGGTGCGGGCGCCGGGACGTCGGCGCGATGCGCGTCGGTAGCCATCAGAGCAGCCCTTCCCGCTTGACCGCGGCTTCGAGGTTTTCCTTCAGTTCTTCGTACTTACCTTCCTCGCCTTCGGCGGGGATCGATTCCGGTGGGTGCAGGGTGCGCTGCAGCGCCGAGGTGACGTCCTGGTAGGCGGGGGTGACCGGACGCGCGCCCGCCGCTTCGACCTCTTCTTTGACCAGCCCGGCGAACCCCGGGTAGGCCTTCTGGACGACTTTGTTGGTGTAGAGGTTCTCGTGAGAGGGCGGCAGGCCGTCGAGTTCGGTCGCGGTCAGCTCGCTTTTTTCGCCGGACAGGCAGGCGGCCGCTTCGAAGGCCTCTTTCTTGTGGCTCGAGTAGGCGCTGACCGCGAGGTTGAATCCGCCGAGCGGCGGTTTGGCCGGGTTTTCGTTCACCCGCGGGAACGGCGCCGCGCCCATCTCTTCGTTGATTTCGGGTGCGTTTTCCTTGGCACTGGCGAAGGCGAAGGTGTAGTTGGCCATGAACGCGGCCTTGCCCGCCTCGAAGGCGAGCCGGGCGCTGTCCTCGTTGGAGGTCGGCAGTTCCGGCGAGGCGGCCGAGGAGTGGGCGAGCTTGCCGATCACTTCCAGCGCTTCTTCCGTCGGCTTCTGTTCGAGGTTGACTTCTTCGGGGCCGGAGAGGATCGAGGTGCCGGCGCTTTCGATCAGCGCGTTGACCCACACCATGTAGCCCTCGTAGCGTTCGGCCTGGACCTGGATCTGCCCGGCTTCCGGCAGTTCTTCGGCCATTTCGATCATTTCGTCCCACGTTTCCGGCGGCTTCGGGACGAGGTCTTTGCGGTACCAGAGCAACTGCGTGTTGGTGTTGAACGGCGCCGCGTACAGTTCTTTTTCGAAGGTTGCCGTCTTCAGCACGCTGGGGAAGACGTTTTCGGACGCCTCTTCTTTGAACTTGCCGGTCCACGGTTCGATCCAGCCCGCGTTGGCGAATTCGCTGGTGAGGATGACGTCGAGGCCGATGATGTCGATCGAGGAGTCCTTCGCCCCGAGCCGCCGCACCAGCTGTTCGCGCGACTGGGTGGCGTCGTTCGGAAGCAGTTCCGGCTTGATCGTGTATTTGCCGTCGGCTTCCTTGGTGCAGCGTTCGGCCGTCGCTTCGATCGTGCCGCCGGGCTGGATCGCGACGAAGAACGTCAGCTGCGGCGGCCCGCCGCTCGACCCACCGCAGGCGCTCAACACGGCGCCGGCGAGCGCGACGGCAAGGACCGCCGCGAGGGCATGCTTCGCCCTGCGAGTTTCGAGTCTCTCTCCCATAAGACGGACCCGCGGCACCCATGCCGGGGCTCCGAGAATGGAATGCCCGCAAGGGGACTTGACTAAACGTTGTCGAAGGCGCGGTGTGCCCCGGCGCGCTGAGCGCCGGGGCACGTGGTCCGGTTACTTGGCCTGGCCCCGCAGCTTGGTCGTGCTCTTCGCGATGCTGGCGGCGCCGACGAGGTTGTTGGCGCTGGCGGTGATCGAGACGCTCAGCGTCTTGCTCTTGGGCAGCGTCTGAAGCGCCTTCGTCACGCCTTTGGTCAGGGTGAGCTTGAACGGCGTCGGCGCCCCCGGGGCGACCGTCGCGGTGGTGGCGTTCAGCGTCGCCTTCTTGCCCTTCGGCAGCTTGACGGTGGCGGTCACGCTGACCGGTGCCGAGAGGCTGCTCGAGGCGTAGTAGGTGACCGCCTTCTTGCCGGCGACCGGCGTGCCGCCGAGCGTGATCACCGGGCACGGCGTCTGGTAGGCGGCGCTCTGCGGGCACTTGTCCTGCGTTTCGTCGCCGTAGCCGTCACCGTCGACGTCGGGCTCGATCTTCGCGGTCACCGGGACCTGGAACCCTTTGAAGGGTTCGCCTTCGGGGGTCGCGCCGATCGGCGGGACGCCGGTGAAGTCGGCCGTCACGTCGACTTCATCTTTGGTCGCGCAGAAGGGGG
>DAIQOT010000089.1:0-13649 GCA_036787695.1 Solirubrobacterales bacterium
CGGGACGTGAGGGAGATTCAGGGATGGTGCGGGGTTCGACACGATCTCCGCTCTTCCGTCACAGCTCCTCAACAGGCTCGGATGCGTTCGGTGGATTCAGGCCCTTATAGGGGGGTCAAAACACCGATCGCGTCTTCGGCCGATGAGGCTCTGTGACGTTCCATGGACCTTTGTCACGAGAGACGCGCACTTCGTGGAGAGACGCGCGCCCTCCCCGGCGCTCGTCACGAAGCCTCATCACTCTCCCGCACTCCCGGCCGTCTCGGCCACGGCCACAGCCTGCCAGGGCCGTGGACGAGACGGCCGCGTCCCTCACCCCGGGCGCCAGCCCAAGACGGCAGCGTCCCTCACCCCGGGCGCCAGCCCAAGACGGCAGCGTCCCTCACCCGGGCCAGCTCGAGACGCCAGCGTCCCTCCGGGCTCCGCGCGCCACCACCCGCGGGCCGCGTCCCTTGCCCTGGCTATGCTCGATAGGTGAGCTTGCAGGCCGACCGAGAGTCTTCCGCGGGCGCCGAGAAAGACCTTTTCGGCGCTCCTCCCGCGATTCCCGAGGGGGCGCCCACCGAGCCCGGGGCGGACCGGATCGAGCGGCTGCTCGCCGGGCTGAACCCGCCGCAGCGCGAGGCGGTCGAGCACGGGAGCGGGCCGCTGCTGGTGCTCGCCGGGGCCGGGTCGGGCAAGACGCGGGTGCTGACCCACCGGGTCGCGTATCTGCTGGCGACCGGCGAGGCGCGGCCGGGGGAGATCCTCGCGATCACCTTCACCAACAAGGCCGCCGCCGAGATGAGGGAGCGGGTCGCTGGCCTGATCGGGCGCTCGGTGCGGGCGATGTGGGTGACGACGTTCCACTCCGCCTGCGCGCGGATGCTGCGGGTCGACGCGGAGCGGCTCGGCTACTCCAAAGGCTTCACGATCTACGACCAGGGCGACTCGCTGCGGATGGTCAAACGCTGTCTGGCCGAGCTCGGAGTCGACCCGAAACGGTATCCGCCGCGCGCGGTCCAGTCGAAAATCTCCGGCGCCAAGAACCAGCTGATCGACCCGAGTGGCTACACCGAAATGATGGTCGGCGGCTTCGAGGAGGTCGTCGCCGAAGTCTTCCCGCTCTACGAGAAGCGGATGCTCGAGGCCAACGCGATGGACTTCGACGACCTGTTGGTCCGCACGGTGAACGTGCTGGAGCTGTTCGAGGACGTCCGCGAGCGCTGGCGGCGCACCTTCCGTCACGTGCTCGTCGACGAGTACCAGGACACCAACCACGCCCAGTACCGGATGCTGCAGCTGCTCGCCAAAGAGCACGGCAATCTGATGGTGGTCGGCGACGAGGACCAGTCGGTCTACAGCTTCCGGTCGGCCGACATCCGCAACATCCTCGACTTCGAGGCCGACTTCCCGGAAGCGGCGCTGATCAAGCTCGAGCAGAACTACCGCTCGACCCAGACGATCCTCTCGGCCGCCAACGCGGTCGTCTCCCACAACCGCGAGCGGCGCCCGAAGGAGCTCTGGACCGACATCGCCGGCGGCGATCCGATCCAGCTCTACGAGCTCGGCGACGAGCACGAGGAGGCGCGCTGGGTCGCCGGTGAGATCGAACGGCTCGCCGAGGAGGACGAGGTCAAACGCTCCGAGGTCGCGGTCTTCTACCGGACCAACGCGATGAGCCGCGTGCTGGAGGAGACGCTCGAACGCTTCGACGTCAACTACCAGGTGATCGGCGGCACCAAGTTCTACGACCGGGCCGAGATCAAAGACGCCTTCGCCTACCTCGGCTTCCTCGCCAACGGGGCCGACGTGGTCTCGTTCGGGCGGATCGTGAACAGCCCGCGGCGCGGGATCGGTGACACCTCGCAGGGGCGCCTGCTCGCCTACGCGAACACCGCCGGGCTGACGATCTGGGAGGTGATCGAAAAGGCCGAGGAGGTGCCGGGGCTGTCGGCCGCGGCGATCAAGGCGGTCGGTCGCTTCTACGAGATGATGGACGCGCTCAAAGACCGGGTCGGGGGCGCCTCGATGCACTCGCTGCTGGAGCGGGTGCTGAACGAGACGGGCTACCTGGAATCGCTGGCGGCGGAACGGACCGTAGAGGCCGAAGGGCGGGCGGAGAACCTCGAGGCGCTGGTCGAAGGCGCCGCCGAGTTCGACCGCGAGCGCGAGTTCGAGGGAGACAGCGAACTCGAGCCGCTCGAGGAATACCTGCAGTCGAACATGCTGCGCTCCGAGCAGGACGCGCTGGAGGGCGACGAAAGCGAAAAAGTCACCCTGATGACCCTCCACAACGCGAAGGGGCTGGAGTACGACACGGTCTTCGTCATCGGCATGGAGGACGGCGCCTTCCCCCACATGCGGGCGCTCGAGGAGGGTGGCGAAGAAGAGGAGCGGCGCCTCTGTTACGTCGGCATCACCCGCGCCGAAAAGCGCCTCTACCTGACCTGGGCGCGCGAACGCCAGCTCTTCGGGCGCTCCGAGCGCAACCTGCCCTCGCGCTTCATCGACGAGATCCCGGTCGAGCTGACCGAACGCAACTCGACCGCGGCGAGCGCCGGCATGACCTGGGGCTCGACCGCCTACGGAGGGGGCGGCACGAACGGCGGCAGCGGCGGGTTCAGCGGCGGCCTCTTCGGCGACTCGGGCCTCGGCGCGCCGGAGCCGGCCCCGTCGCTCGATCCGACCGGGGCACTCGAAATGCGAGCCGGCGACGACGTCGTCCACGCCAGCTTCGGCGACGGTGTCGTCACCGGGACCGAGCCCGGAGGCGTCGTCGTCATCCGCTTCACCGACGGCAAAGAGCGCAAACTGATGGCCGATTACGCCCCGATCAAGAAGCGGTGACGATGGCGGCGCGGAGGATCGACGGCAAAGCGGTCGCGGCAGCGGTCAAAGAGCGGGTCAAGGTCGACCTCGCCGCCTACGAGGAGGAGTCGGGACGCACGCCGGGCCTGGCGACGGTGCTGGTCGGCGAGGACCCGGCCTCGGAGATCTACGTCGGGATGAAGGTCAAAGCGTGCGCGGAGGTCGGGATCAACTCGATCCACCAGCAGCCGCCCGCCTCGATCCGCCAGGAGGAGCTCGAGGCGCTGGTCGAGGAGCTGAACGCCGACGACGCGGTCGACGGGATCCTGGTCCAGCTGCCGCTGCCCGACCACCTCGACTCCGACCGGATCGTGGCGAAGATCGACCCGCGCAAGGACGTCGACGGGCTGACCCCGGTCAACGCCGGGCTGCTCGCCCACGGGACGCCGGGGCTGACGCCCTGCACGCCGTCCGGGGTGATGGAACTGCTTGCCCACGAGGGCGTCGACCCGGCGGGCATGGAGGCGGTCGTGGTCGGCCGCTCGAAGCTGGTCGGCGTTCCGGTCGCGCGGCTGCTGCTGCTCGCCAACGCGACGGTGACGATGGCCCACTCGCGGACCAAAGACCTTGACGCGATCTGCTCCCGCGCCGACATCCTCGTCGCCGCGGTCGGCGTGCCGAAGCTGCTCGGCGCGGCGGCGATCAAACCCGGCGCGGTGGTGATCGACGTCGGCGTCAACCGCACCGAGGAGGGCCTTTTCGGCGACATCGACTACGACGCCGCGGCCGAGGTCGCCGCGGCGATCACTCCGGTCCCCGGCGGCGTCGGTCCGATGACGATCGTGATGCTCCTCCACAACACCCTGCAGGCCGCCCGCGCCCGATCAGGTCACTCGTGACCCCGGCGGCCGAGCCCGACGACTCGGCCAAAGGGCCGCGCCGCGGCCGCAAATCGCCGTCCCCGGCGAAAGGGGCGGCGGCGAAAAGCGGGACCGCGAAAGGAACGGCGTCAAAAAGCGAGGGCCGCCCGCGCAAGGCTGCGCGCCGGAGCCCGATCCGGCTCGACCGGCTACGGAGCGGCGAGGCGATCTCGCTGGTCGCCGCGATCGGGCTCTTCATCCTGATGTTCTTCGACTGGTTCGGGATCGGCGTTCACGGCTCGGTTGCCACCGGCGAACTGAACCTTTTCGACCGTGGTCAGAACGCCTGGGAAGCGCTCGAAGTGATCCCGCTCTTCCTGATGCTGGCGATCGTCGTCGCGGTCGGAGCGACGCTGCTCCGTCTGAGCGGCTCCGAGTGGAAGCCCGCGATCCCGCCCGCCGCCGCCGTCTTCGTTCTCGGCCTCTTGGCCTCGCTGCTGATCCTGATCCGCATGATCTCGCCGCCGGAAATCGGGCCGGCCGCGCTCCAGGGCTTCGCCTTCGACACGACGCTCGACCTGCCGATCTTCGTCGCCCTCGTCGCCGCCCTCGGCATCGCCTACGGCGGCTGGCGGGCGATGGGGCAGGAAGGCACGAGCTTCGCCGGGATCGCCAAACGCCTCGAGTCGCCGCGCCCGGCGCGGCCCAAATCGACGGCCGACGCGAAGCCCTCCGGCCGCGCCAAGTCCTGATCGCCGCGCCCCACCTAGAATCCGCCTCGTGATCGATCGCGAGCAGGTACTTCACGTCGCGCGCCTGGCGCGGCTGCGGCTGGGCGAGGCCGAGGTCGAGACGATGGCCGGTGAGCTGTCGGGGATCCTCGGGCACGTCGACCGGATCGCCAACCTCGACCTCGAGGGGGTCGAGCCGACCTCGCACGTAGTCCAGCTGGAGAACGTGCTGCGCGCCGACGAGCCCTGGACGAGCCTGCCGCCGCGGGTGGCGCTCGCGAGCGCGCCCGAGCCCTACGAGGGCGCCTTCCGCGCCCCCTCGCCGCAGGCCGACGTCGACTGATGAGCGAGCTGACCGACCTGTCCGTCGCCGAGGCGGCGGCGAAGATCGCCGCGGGCGAGATCTCGGCCGACGAGTACGACTCGGCCTGGCGTGCCGCCGCGGCGTCCGACGAGCTGAACGCCTACCTCTGGACCGCCGAGCACGGCGGCGAGGGGGAACCCGACTGGACCGGCGACGGCGAGAGCGCTCCCGAGGGCGAGGGCGAGGCCACTCCTTATGGCGCGAATCCGCCCGCGCCGGCCGACTCCGGCCCGCTGGCCGGCGTCCCGATCGCGATCAAGGACATCTTCACCACGCAGGGCATCCCGACCACGGCCGGGTCGCGGATCCTCGAGGGCTACCGCCCGCCCTACACCGCGACCGCGGTGAACAAGCTGACCGCGGCGGGCGCCCGCGTCCTCGGCAAGACCAACATGGACGAGTTCGCGATGGGCTCCTCGAACGAGAACTCGGGCTACGGCCCGGTGCTCAACCCATGGGACCGCGGCCGCGTGCCCGGCGGCTCCTCGGGCGGCTCGGCGGCGGCGGTCGCGGGTGGGCTCGCCCCGGCGGCGCTCGGCACCGACACCGGCGGCTCGATCCGCCAGCCCGCCGCGCTCTGCGGCATCGTCGGCCTCAAACCGACCTACGGCGCGATCTCGCGCTTCGGAATGATCGCCTTCGCCTCCTCGCTCGACCAGTGCGGGCCGCTGACTCGCGACGTCACCGACGCGGCGCTGCTCCTCTCTGTCATGCAGGGGAAGGACCCGCGCGACTCGACCTCGGTCGGGATCGAGGGCGGGATCGAGCTGCCCAGCGGCGTCGACCTCAAAGGCCTGCGCTTCGGCGTCCCGAGGGAGCTCGGCGACGCCGCCCTCGATGCCGGCGTTCGGACCGTCTTCGAGGCGACCGTGGCGCGGATCGAGGAGCTCGGCGGCGAGATCACCGAGATCGGCCTGCCGCACGCCGAGCACGGCATCTCCGCCTATTACGTGATCGCCCCGGCCGAGGCGTCCTCGAACCTCGCCCGCTACGACGGCGTCCGCTACGGCAAGCGGGCGGGCGGCGACGGCGACCTGCTCGAGATGTACGAGGCGACGCGCTCGGAGGGCTTCGGCCCCGAGGTGAAGCGGCGGATCATGCTCGGCACCTACGCGCTCTCCTCCGGTTACTACGACGCCTACTACGGCCAGGCGCAGAAGGTCCGCACGCGGATCGCGCAGGACTTCGACACCGCCTTCGAGGCCGTCGACTTCGTGATCACGCCGACCTCGCCCTCGGTCGCCTTCGGCCTCGGCGAGAAGACCGCCGACCCGATGTCGATGTACCTCAACGACTTCTTCACCGTGCCGATGAGCCTCGCCGGCATCCCGGCGATCGCGATCCCGGCCGGGCTGGCCGCGCCGGAGGGCGCCGGCGAGGGCGCGCCGCGGCTGCCGGTCGGCTTCCAGATCGCCGCCCCCGCCTTCGCCGAGCAGAAGCTGCTCGAGGCCGCCCACGCGCTCGAGGGCGCGCTCGGCTTCGCCGCCGCGGTCGGCGACGCCGCCCCGTGGAAGGGAGGTTCGCGTGGCTGAGCTTGAGGCCGTCATCGGGCTGGAGATCCACGTCCAGCTGGCGACCAAGACGAAGATGTTCTGCGGCTGCGCGCTCTCCTTCGGCGACGAGCCGAACGTCCACACCTGCCCGATCTGCCTCGCCCACCCCGGCGTCCTGCCGGTGCCCAACGAGGAGGCGATCCGTTACGCGCTGAAGATCGGGATGGCGCTCGGCTGCGAGATCGCGCCGCGCTCGATCTTCCACCGCAAGAACTACTTCTATCCCGACAACCCGAAGGCCTACCAGATCAGTCAGTACGACATCCCGATCTGCGGCGAAGGGAAGCTCGGCGACATCCGCATCACCCGCGCCCACCTCGAGGAGGACGCGGCGAAGACGATCCACGTCGGCTCCTCCGGGCGGATCGCCGGCTCCTCCGCCTCGCTCGTCGACTTCAACCGCGGCGGCACGCCGCTGGTCGAGATCGTCACCGAGCCCGACCTGCGCGGCGCCGCCGAAGCGGCCGAGTGGGCGCGCCTCCTGCGCGAGACGGTGCGCCAGCTCGGCGTCTCCGACGTGAACATGGAGGAGGGGAGCCTGCGGGTCGACGCCAACGTTTCGGTGCGCCCGGCCGGCTCGACCGAGCTCGGGGTCAAGACCGAGCTGAAGAACATGAACAGCTTCCGCTTCCTGCAGCGCGGGATCGAGGCCGAGCTCGAACGCCAGAAAGACATCATCGGCGCCGGCGGGACGGTCGAACAGGAGACGCTCCACTTCGACCCGGCGAGCGGTGACCTGACCTCGCTGCGCTCGAAGGAGGAAGCCCACGACTACCGCTACTTCCCCGAGCCCGACCTGGTCGCGATCGTGCCGACCGAGGCGATGTTGGAGGAGGCGCGCGCCTCGCTGCCGGAGCTGCCCGCGGCGCGGATGGCGCGTTACGAATCTGAGCTGGGGCTCGACGAGGCGCAGGCCCGCCTGCTCGCCGGCGACCCCGACCAGGCCGAGTACTTCGAGGCCGTCCTCGCCGAGACCGGGGGCGGCGCCGAGCCGCGCGTCGTCGCCAACTGGGTGACCGGCGACCTGACCGCCGCGCTGCGCGCCTCCGACGACGCCGAACGCCCGGAAGCGAAGCCGCTCGCCGACCTGATCGACGCCGTCGTCGCCAAAACCGTCTCCCACGCGGGCGGCAAACAGGTGCTCGCGATCCTCGTCGCCGACCGCGACGCCGACGTCGCCGAGGTCATCGAGCGCGAAGGACTCGCCCAGATGGGGGGAGATGACGGCGAGCTGGCCGGCATCGTCGCCGCCGCGATCGCCGGCGATCCGGCCGCCGCCGAGCAGATCCGCTCCGGCAACGGCAGAGCGATCGGAGCGATTGTCGGCGCTGTGATGCGGGAGACGAAGGGTCGCGCCGACGGCGGCGAGGTCAATCGCCTGATCCGCGAGCAGCTCGGCCTCTGAGCCGGCGCGGTTCCGCCATCCGTCGAGTGACGGATCGCACTTTGTAACACGGTGTCACAAGCTGCTAGCTTCGTGCCATGGCTTGGAACATCGTCATCGCCGGAGGTGGTTTCGGGGGTCTCGCGGCAGCGCGGGAGCTCGAGAAGGTCATGCCGAAGCAGTCGGCGCGGCTGATGCTCATCAACGAGACCAACTACGCGACCTACTCGCCCTTCCTGCCCGAGGCCGCGGCGGGGACGCTCGAGCCGCGCCACGTGGTCACGCCGCTGCGCGAAATCCTCAAGCGCACCTACCTGCGCCTCGGTGAGATCGCCGGCCACGACCCCGAGGCGAAGACGATCGAACTGCACGCCAATAGCGGCGCCAAAGAGACGATCCCCTACGACCAGCTGCTGCTCTCGCTCGGCTCGGTCTCGCGGACGCTGCCGATCCCCGGCCTGACCGATCACGCGATGGGCTTCAAGGGCCTCGCCGACGCGATCGTCCTGCGCAACCGGGTGATCGAGAACCTCGAGGAAGCCAACGCGACCGGCGACCACCAGCGGCGCGAGGAACTGCTCACCTTCGTCTTCGTCGGCGGCGGCTACGCCGGCCTCGAGGCGCTGGCCGAGCTCCAGGACTTCGCCGCCGACGCGATGGACAGCTACCCCCGCGCCCGCCTGCACGGGATGCGCTGGATCCTGGTCGAGGCGGCGCCGCGGGTGCTGCCGGAGATCGACCAGGACCTCGCCGACTACGCCCTGCGCGAGCTGCGCGGCCGCGGCATCGACATCAAGCTGGAGACGCAGCTGAAAGAGGTCACGGCGAACTCGATCACGCTCTCGACCGGGGAGATCGTGCCGACCAAGACCGTCGTCTGGACCGCAGGCGTCACCCCGGCGCCGGTCCTCAAAAACCTGAACGTGCCGCTCGACGAGCGCGGCCGGGTCCCGGTCGACAGCCACCTGCGGGTGGAGGGGCTGAACTCGGTCTGGGCGATCGGCGACTGCGCCGCCGCCCCCGACCCCCGCGGCGGCACCTGCCCGCCGACCGCCCAGCACGCGGTGCGCCAGGGCCCGGTCGCGGCCCGCAACATCGCCGCCGCGGTGGGGATCGGCGACCCCGAGCCCTTCACCTACAAGAGCGAGGCGTCGTTCGTCAACCTCGGCCGCTACAAGGCGGTCGGGCGGATCGGCGACCGCAAGTTCCGCGGCTTCCCGGCCTGGTTCCTCGCCCGCAGCTACCACATGAGCCAGATCCCGGGCTACGGCCGCAAGGCCCACGCGATCCTCGACTGGACCGCGAGCATGCCGTTCAAGCGCGACATCGCCGAGCTCGGCTCGGTCACGCGCCCCAAACGCCTCGGCTGAGTCGGCCTCTCGCGCCGCTGGGCGCTATTCGGTGACGGTGATCGTCGTTTCCATGCCTTTGGCGGCATGGCCCGGCAGCGTGCACCACATCCGGTAGGTGCCCGGTTCGACGTCGACCGTAGTAGGCGTGCTGGCGCCTTTCGAGGCGGCGCTGACGGCGACGACGATCGGGCCTTCCGGTGCGTTCCCCGGCCCGACCTTCTCCATGTCCATGTTGTGTTCGTCTTCGCCGGCGTTGATCAGCTGCACCGTCAGTTCGCCGGACTTCACGGTCTTGCGGCTGGGCGCGTAGCCGTAGGGGTTGGTGTGGTCGTTGGCGGTGATGCTGACCGCGTTCGCTTCGGGTTCCGGGGTCGAGGCCGGGGCCGCCGCTTCGCTCGGCGAGGTCGAACCGGGCGACGTCCCGGTCGGGGTCGTCGGCGCCGGCGCTTCTTCCGGCAGCGCGACCTTGCGGCACGATTTGTAGTGCTTGATCGTCACCACGCGGCGCACCTTCCCGTGGCGCTTGACGTGCCGGACGACACGCTTCGTGTGCTTGATCCAGACGCACTTGGTCGAGGCGGCCCGCGCCGGGCCGACGTCCCCGCCGCTGCTCAGCACCAGGACCAGCGCCAGCGCCGCGAGCACCGCTACCCCGAAGAGTCGCTTCACACCCGGACCAGCTTCGGCTTTTCGAAGCCTTCGGCGCCGGGGATGATCGCCGCCGAGTCGAAGCCCAGCCATTCCTCCAGCAGCGAGCAGTACATCGCACGGAAATCGCTGGTAACGCGCAGGTTTTCGTTGGCGTCGAGGGTCGCGAGGCCGGGGAACTCGCCGATCATCTGGCCCTGGGACTGGGAGCCGATCACGAAGGCCGCGCCGGCGGCGCCGTGGTCGGTCCCGGCCGAGCCGTTCTCCTGCGGCCGGCGACCGAACTCGCTCCACATCTCGATCATCACCCGGTCATCGAGCCCGCGCGCTTCGAGGTCTCGCTGGAAGGCCATGACCCCGGCGCACGTTTCGGCTAGGTACTTACTGAGGTCTTCGGCCTCGTCGGAGTGGGTGTCGTAGCCGCCCGCGGCGTTGAGGGTGACGACCCGCACCGGCAGCCCGCGGTCGAGGTAGTTGGCGAGCCCGGCGAGCTTGTGGGCGAAGTCGGTTTCCGGGTAGGCGACCGGGCTTTCGATCGCCCCGATCCCGGTCAGTTCCTCGCGCACCTTCTCGGTCTGCGAGGTCGCCCGGCGGACCTGGAGGAGCGCCGGCGAGTCGCTCGGCAGCGAGCCGAACTTGGCGAAGCTCTTGTACATCTCGGTGTCGATCGGGTCGCTGACCGGCGACCACATTTCGTAGCCGTCGACGCTGCCGATCGCCGCCACCGGCTTCTGCGTCGTCGCCAGCATCGGCGAGAGCGAGCCGTCCATCGAGAGCCCCTGCAGCGGGTTTTCTTCGTCCCCGACCGCGTCGAGGTAGCGGCCGAGCCAGCCCGCGTGCTGGCCGATGTCGAGCTCGCCGATCTCGTAGTAGTGGCGCGAGGTGAAGTGGGACTGGTCGGGGTGTTCGTAGCCGATCGCCGGGAAGGCGGCGACCTTGCCCTCGGCGTGCAGTTCGGCCAGCGGCGTCGCGCCGGGGTGCCACTGCAGGCGGGTGTCCTCGGTGAAGGGCTGGCCGGCGCCGGGCGCCTGGGCGATGCTGGGACGGAGTTTCGCGTAGAGCGGGTCGCCGACCGGGGCGAGCACGCTCATCGCGTCGATCCCGCCTTCGAAGAAGATCGAGATCAGGACCTTGTCCGGCGTCGCCGCCTCGGCGATGCCGCGGTCGAAGGCCGAGAGGGGGATCTTCGAGGCGCCGTAGACGGCGAGCGCGACGCCCGCGCTGCGGGAGAGGAACTTGCGCCGCGTGAGGCCGGTGCCGGCGGGGGTCGGCATCCCCGGCTCGATCGCCGGCAGGCCACGGCCCGCTTCGGCGGCGGCGCCGCGCAGGAGCTGGGCGCGGGAGAACTCGTTGCAGCAGTCGTGGCTCATCGGTCTTCCTTCGGCGTCATTGCAGGAGTAGGTCGGGGCTGATGCCGATCAGTTGCAGCAGGGCGTTCTGGCGCATCGCGCGGTAGGGGCCCTTCTCCCAGCTCGCGGTCGCGAGGCCTTCGGTGCGCTGGGCGAAATCGAGCAGCTCTTCGCGGTGTTCGGGCCGCATTTCGGGATTGCTCCAGGAGGCGAGCGCGCGGGCCAGCGCTTCCGGCGCGGTCTCGGTGGTGCTGTAGGGGTGGGTCGAGTCCCAGGCGTTGACCGAGATCCCGTCGAGGACGAAGTCGACCATGTTCCAGCGCGCCCGCAGGGTCGAGGTGTCGAGCCAGCGGGTGTCGTCCCAGCCCGCCACGTTGGGCGGCCAGAAGAGCTGCTGCCCGGCCTCGCTGCAGAGCCAGACCCAGGAGGTGGTGTCGACGTAGCGGCCGACCGCGCGCAGCATCGAGGCGAGGTGGACGACCGGCGGCTTCACCATCGGCGGGCCTTCGTAGAAGTCGGGGCTGACGAGGATTTCCTCGAGCACCGGGCGGATCTGCAGGCCGCTGGAGACGTAGAGGCCCGCGAGTCGTTCCACCGTCGCCGCCGATGGTTCATTCCCGACGAAGTAGCTCCACAGCTTCGTCACGAAGAAGGACGGGTGGTACGGGTTTTCGACGCAGAGACGGCACGCGTCTTCCCAACCCCAGTTGCCGGTCTGGCCGTAGACGGTCTTCAGCCCGGTGTCGTGGCGGCGCGGTTCGAACTGGAAGTTGTGGGACCCGAGTTCGGCCGACCATTCGTAGGTCCAGCCGGTCAGCGAGCGCGCCTGTTCGCGGATGTCGTCCTCGGTGTAGGCGCCGCGGTCGGCGCCGAGGCTGAACAGCTCCATCATCTCGCGGGCGTAGTTCTCGTTCGGCGCGCTCTTGTTGTTTTCGTCGCCGTTCAGCCACTGGAGCATCGCCGGGTCGATCGTCACCGCCTTGAAGAGGTCGAGGAATGAGCCGAAGCAGTTGGCCCGGAAGAGGTTGGACTGGTCGATCATCTGCTGGGCTTTCGACACGCCTCCTTCGGAGGTCGCGAACCAGTCGTGGAAGACCAGCGCCATCCGCTCGACCAGCGGCTGGTCGGAGCGGATCATCCGGTCGAGCCACCAGAGGTGGTCGTGGCCCCAGATGTCGGCGGGGGCGATCGGGTGTCCTTCGTCGTCGACCGGGGGCGGGCCGGAGAGGGTCGCCGCGCCACTCGGGCGGGTCAGCGACTGGACCGCGGCGACCATGCCCATGCCGACCAGCGCCTCCGCCTGGCCGGGCGCCGGGCCGAACCCCGCCCGGTTCAGCAGGCGGTTCGCCTGGGCGACGCCGAATTCGCCCGCGTAGGAGCCTGCGGGGCGGCCTTCACCGGCCGCGGTCGCGGCGACTGCGGCGGCGCTCGTCGCGGCGGCCACGCGGCGCGGCGGCTTCGGCCCGGGTCCGCGGAAGTGGTGCTTCGGCGGCTTGTGTTTGTGGTGGAAGATGTAGCCCTGGACGCGCCAATCGCCGTCCGCGGTCGGCACCCAGCGCCAGTGCTTGTCGTTCCAGGTCCCGTGGTGCTTGTGGTGGTGCTTGCGCCGATGCTTCCCGTGCCCCGCGTGCTTCGCCCCATGCTTGTCCGCCGCGTGCTTGCCGCCGCGCGTGGTCGAGTCGAGCTCGGCCTGGGTGGGGGTGACCTTGGGGATCGCCATGGACGAGACAGAGCGCGCGGCTCCAGTCCACGGACCGCTCTATCCCTCTACTCGGTTTTCGGGAGAGATTTCTTGATAGGCGCGGCGAGAAATTGGACATTCGCCCGACCCGGCACAATTAAGGGCCGATGGGATTCCAGTACCTCGTCATCGCTTTCGCCTTCGGGCTCGCCACCGGGATCATCGGCAAGGCCAAGGGCAGTTCGTTCTGGATCTGGTTCCTGGTCGGCCTCGTGTTGCTGTTCATCGGCCTGGCTGCGGTGATCCTCTCCAGGCGGGAGAAGGACGAACCGGAACGGCAGTGCCCGCAGTGCCTCAAGGCGGTGAAGCTCTACGTCCAGATCTGTCCCCGCTGCGGCACCGAGCTCTACCTGCCCGACCCTCGCGCTGTCCGGCACCCCGGCGTCCCCCAGGGTCGCGTTCGCAGTTAGCCACAACAGTTGTAGATAAATGCGAACTCACTGCGGCCGGGGGCCGCGACGGGCTCAGCGGAGCCAGGTGCGGACGATGGCGTTGGCGAAGCCGAGGCCGTAGCGCATCACCGCCGGCTTCTTGGAGTGGCCGTGGAGGCGCTGTTCGACCGTGATCGGGATCTCTTTGGCGGGGACGCCGCGCTTGATCGCCTCGATCATGAACTCGGAGGTGTGGAACTGCTCCTGGCGCAGGACCAGTTGGGGGAGCACGGTGGTGCGGACGGCGCGGTAGCCGTTGGAGCAGTCGGTGACGTGGGTGCGGGTGATGAAGCTGACCACGCGGTTGAAGAAGACGATCCCCAGCTCGCGGGCGCGGGTGTTGCTGTCGGCGTGGCCGAGGACGCGCGAGCCGTGGGCGACGTCGACCTCACCGCTGAGGACGGGCTCGACCAGGCGCGGCATCTCCGAGGGCAGGTGCTGGCCGT
>DAIQOT010000090.1:0-13594 GCA_036787695.1 Solirubrobacterales bacterium
CCCGGCTTGCTGGCGGCATGTTTGAGGGCTACCCGCGCTTCGCCGCCCGCTCGGGCGACGCACCGACGCGCTCGCCGAAGGCGGCATCGACTACGGCCAGGCCGAGGGCCTCGCGTTCAGCTCGCTGATCACCGAAGGCGTCCACATCCGGCTCACCGGCCAGGACACCGAGCGTGGCACCTTCTCCCACCGCCACCTCGTCCTGCACGACGAGAACACCGGCCTCGAGTACACGCCGATGCAGCACCTGAAAGAGGCGAAAGCGCCGTTCGAGCTGCACAACAGCCCGCTCTCGGAGGTCGCCTGCCTCGGCTTCGAGTACGGCTACTCGGCGGCGACGCCGAGCGCGCTGGTCCTCTGGGAGGCCCAGTTCGGCGACTTCGCCAACGGCGCCCAGGTGATCATCGACAGCTTCATCGTCTCCGGCGAGGCGAAGTGGGGCCAGACCAGCCGCCTGACGATGCTGCTGCCGCACGGCTACGAGGGCTCCGGGCCGGAGCACTCGAGCGCCCGGATCGAGCGCTTCATGGCGCTCGGCGCCGAGGGCAACATCCGGATCGCCAACCCGAGCACCGCCGCCCAGTACTTCCACCTGCTGCGCCGTCAGGCGCTGATCAAGAAGGCGCGCCCGCTGATCATCTTCACGCCGAAGGGGCTGCTGCGGCTCGACCGCGCGTCCTCGACGATGGAGGACCTGACCAACGGCGAGTTCCAGCACATCCTCGACGACCCGAAGGTCGAGGGGCGCCGCGACAAGGTCGAGCGCCTGGTCCTCTGCACCGGCAAGATCTACCACGACATCGACGGCAACGATCGCCGCGCCCTCGCCGAGAACGTGGCGATCGCCCGGGTCGAGATGCTCTACCCGTTCGCCAAGACCCGCCTCGAAGAAGTCATCGCCGGCTACCCGAACCTGAAGGAGATCGCCTGGGTCCAGGAGGAGCCGCGGAACATGGGCGCCTGGAAGGTCATGTCGCGCCGCTTCCCCCAGGTCCTGCCCGAGGGCATCGACCTCACCTACATCGGCCGCCCCGGCCGCGCCAGCCCGGGCGAGGGTTATGCCGCCGCGCACGCGCTCGAGCAAGAGCGCATCGCGTTGACGGCGCTCACCCCCGGCATCTAGCGCCTCGCGCGTGCAACGTCCCCGCCCGTTCAGACCCTTCGAGAAGCCGGTGCCGGGCGAGCTCTTCGTCTGGGTGAAGCGGGTCTCCTACTTCGAGCTGGTGATCTTCCTCGGCCTGCTCTTCTTCTGGATCGCGCCGGGCTTCGAGACCCTGACGATGGTCTTCGGCTGGGCCCACGGGATCGGCTTCTGCGGCCTCTGCGTGGTGATCTGGATCGCCTGCGTACGTCACGAGGCCCCCTACACCCTCCTCGCCGCGACCCTCACCCCGTTCGGCCCGATCGGCAGCGTGATCGGCATCGAGCTGATCGAACGCAAGGGCTGGGGCATAGCCCGTCCGGAGGGGTCGGCCCTCTCCCCCGCCCCACCCACCCCGCAAAGCGCGACCGAACGAACGTAGCGGTTCGGTATACGCGCCTTGACCGGAACCTGAACGGGCGGTATAGCTAACTCGGACTGTTCCCGGGCATCGCCCAGGGACAGCCGCGTCGGCATCCCTCCCTGGCTACCGACGCGCAGGTGCAGTGAGGGGCGCGCGGACCCCCCTGCCTCCCGCGCCCCTCACGCACGTCTTCAGACGTGGTCAGGCCGCGACCGCGTCCGGCTCCGGTTTGCCCGGCTGCGGCATCCGCTCGAGCAACTCCATGGGGATGACCTTGCTGGCGTCCCAGATCTCGAGCCCGGTGACCTCCCCGGTCTTCTCGTTGTGGTCGACGAGGCCCCATGAGGTCTCCTCGCAGACGATGGTCGCCGTCGGCCCGGTGGGAATCCAGGCGATGTCGACTTCACGGTCCCAATACGCAAAACGCTCTTCCATCAAAATCAGATGCTCCCTTCGGGCAGATCCCAGACGCTCACCAAACGGACTCGGCCGACGTCGTTCGCGACCGGATGGTCATAGATGACGACGAAACGCCTGCCGTCGAAGCGTCGCCCGCGCACCCGCCAGTCAGCCCGTCCGTCGTTACGACCGCGCCCATCATGGCCCAGCTTGACGGTCATCTCAACAAGAATCCGTTCGAGGTTTCTCTCCCGGACGCGGCTCTCCGCGTGGTTAGTCCAGTCGAATCGTTCGATCACGCCCCCCTAAGGGGGCGGGACCGTCGGATTCGCCCCCCTCGCTACTTGAGGTTGCGCAGAACCGTCTGCAAAATGCCGCCGTTGTTGATGTAGGTGACCTCGTTGGGGGTGTCGAGGCGGACTTTGGCCTCGAATTGCTTCTCGGTGCCGTCGTCGGTGGTTGCGGTGACGGTGACGGTTTTGGCGTTCCCGCCTTCGAGGTCGCCGATCGTGATCGTCTCGGTGCCGGTGAGGCCGAGGGAGGCGGCGGTGTCGCCGTCGGCGTACTGGAGGGGGATCACGCCCATGCCGATGAGGTTGGAGCGGTGGATGCGCTCGAAGGACTCGGCGATCACGGCGCCGACGCCGAGGAGTTTGGTGCCCTTGGCCGCCCAGTCGCGGGATGAGCCGGAGCCGTACTCCTTGCCGGCGAGGACGACCAGCGGCACGCCCTCGTCGGCGTAGCTCATCGCCGCGTCGTAGATGGTGGTCTCCTCGCCGTCGGGGAAGTGGCGGGTGTAGCCGCCGACCTTCTCGACCAGCTGATTGCGCAGGCGGATGTTGGCGAAGGTGCCGCGCACCATCACCTCGTGGTTGCCGCGGCGCGAGCCGTAGGAGTTGAAGTCCCCGGCCTCGACTCCCTGCTCGGTCAGCCAGTGCCCGGCCGGGCTGTCTTTTTTGATCGCGCCGGCGGGCGAGATGTGGTCGGTCGTGACCGAGTCGCCGAGGACGGCGAGGACGCGGGCGCCTTCGACCGGGGTGATCCCGGGCGGGTCCGCCGGGATGTCCTGGAAGAAGCTCGGCAGGCGGACGTAGGTCGAGTCGGGCCAGTCGTAGCGATCGCCCTCGGGCACGTCGACCCCGCGCCATTCCTCGTCGCCGGTGAAGACGTCGGCGTAGTTGCGCTCGTACATCTCCGCCGCGACCGACTCGCCGACGACCTTCTTGATCTCCTCGCTCGACGGCCAGATGTCGCGCAGGTAGACCGGCTCGCCGTCGGTACCCTCGCCGAGCGGCTCGGTGGTGATGTCGATGTCCATCCGGCCTGCCAGCGCGTAGGCGACGACGAGCGGCGGGCTCGCCAGGTAGTTGGCCTTGACGTCCTGGTTGATCCGGCCCTCGAAGTTGCGGTTGCCGGAGAGGACGGCGCAGACGGCGAGGTCCTTCTCGGCGATCGCCGTCGAGATCTCCTCGGCCAGCGGCCCCGAGTTGCCGATGCAGGTGGTGCAGCCGTAGCCGACGAGGTTGAACTGGAGCGCGTCGAGCGACTCGTCGAGGCCCGCCTGACGCAGGTAGTCGGTGACCACGGTCGAGCCCGGCGCCAGCGAGGTCTTCACCCACGGCTTGCGGGTGAGGCCCTTGGCGAGCGCGTTCCGCGCCAGCAGCCCTGCGCCGATCATCACGCTCGGGTTCGAGGTGTTGGTGCAGGAGGTGATCGCGGCGATCACGACGCGGCCGTGGTCGAGCTCGAAGGTCTCACCGTCGACCGTGACCTCGATCGCGTCGTCTGAGCGCCGCTTCTCGACCGTCGCCACCGGCGAGCCGCTCACCGCGGGTCGCGGTTTGCCGCGCTCGTCGTCGTGGTCCTCGGCGGGCGGATCGGAGGCCGGGAACGACTCTTCGATCGCCTCGTCGCGCCCGTTGCCGAGCTTCTCGACCGCGTCGGGGGCGAATTCGGCCATCGCCTCGAGGAACGACTCCTTCGCCTCGTCGAGCGGCACCCGGTCCTGCGGGCGTTTCGGCCCAGCGATCGACGGCACCACGTCGCCGAGGTCGAGTTCCAGCAGGTCGGAGAAGACCGGATCGGGCGTCGACTCGTCGTGGAACATCCCCTGCGCCCGCGCGTAGGCGTCGACAAGCTCGATCGTCTCGGTCGGCCGCCCGGTCAGGTCCATGTAACGGAGCGTCTCGGCGTCGACCGGGAAGATCGCGCAGGTCGAGCCGAACTCCGGCGACATGTTGCCGAGCGTCGCCCGGTCGGCGAGCCCCAGCGTCGGCAGCCCCGGCCCGAAGAACTCGACGAACTTGGAGACGACGCCGCGCTCCCGCAGCATCTCGGTCGCGGTGAGGACGAGGTCGGTCGCCGTCGCCCCCTCCGGCAGTTCGCCGGAGAGCTTGAAGCCGACGACCTGCGGCAAGAGCATCGAGATCGGCTGCCCGAGCATCGCCGCCTCGGCCTCGATCCCGCCGACGCCCCAGCCGAGCACCCCGAGCCCGTTGACCATCGTCGTGTGCGAGTCGGTCCCGACCAGCGTGTCGGGGTAGGCCTGCAGCGCGCCGCCGTTCTCTTTCGAGTAGACGACCTGCGAGAGGTACTCGAGGTTGACCTGGTGGCAGATCCCGGTCGCGGGCGGCACGACGCGGAAGTTGGCGAAGCTGCCCTGGCCCCACTTGAGGAACGAGTAGCGCTCGCGGTTACGTTCGAAGTCGCGCTCGGCGTTGACGGCGAAGGCGCGCTCGTTGCCGAAGGCGTCGACCTGCACCGAGTGGTCGATCACCAGGTCGACGTCGACCAGCGGGTTGATCGCGGTCACCTCGCCGCCGATCTCGGCCATCGCGTCCCGCATCGCGGCGAGGTCGACGACGGCGGGCACGCCGGTGAAGTCCTGCATCAGCACCCGGGCGGGCTGGAACGGGATCTCGATGCTCGGCTCGGCGACGGCGTCCCAGGAGGCGATCGCCTCGACGTCGGCCTTCGACACCGACACCCCGTCCTCGAGCCGCAGCACGTTCTCCAGCAGCACCTTGATCGAGTACGGAAGGCGGGCGACGTCGAAGCGCTCCTGCAGCGCGTCGAGGCGGAAGATCTCGTAGGCGCGACCGCCGACCTCGAGGGTCGACTTGGCGCCGAAGGAGTCGGATTGGGTGCTCATGAGGCGAACCTTTCGGGGAGGGTGACTGAGAAGGGGGTGCTCAACGCTTGTCTTTCGAGTGGGCCTCGGTGACGGCGGCGGCGGCGCGCTGGGCGACGGCGCCGCTCTGGGCGATGACCGAGGCCCGCGGGCTGACCAGGCCGGCGTGGGCGGCGACGCGGTCGAGGATCGGCGCGACCGAGATCTCGACCTTGTCGTCGACGATCGCCCGGCGGACCGCGTCGGCGACCGCGGCGGGCGTCGTCGTGCCCATCATCGGCGGCGTCTTGGCGCCGGCGTCGGCGAACATCCCGGCCTCGCGGACGAAGCCGGGCGAGACCAACGAGACGCCGATCCCGCGCGGGCCGAGGTCGGTGCGTAGGCCGAGCGCGAAGCCGCGCAGGCCGAACTTGGTCGCGTTGTAGACGGAGGTGCGGGGACTGGCCGACTTGCCCGACAGCGAGGAGACGAAGACGAGGGCGCCCGAGCCCCGCTCGAGCATCGGCGGGAAGAGGGCGCGGGCGAGCAGCATCGGCGCCTCGAGGTTGACGCGGACGGCGCGCTTCACCTCCTCGGCGGAGAACTCCGACAGCCAGCCGGCGCCGGGCAGGCCCGCGTTGGCGACGAGGATGTCGACGCCTGGCGTGGCGTCGGCGAGGCGCTCGGCCTCACCGTCCTCGGCGAGGTCGGCGACGACGACGCGGTGGTCTGAGCCGGGCAGGGACTCGGCGAGCGCGAGCAGATCCTCCTCCCGGCGACCGCTCAGGACGAGCGTCGCGCCGTCGGCGGCGAGCCCTTTGGCGATCGCCCGGCCGAGGCCGCCGGTCGCCCCGGTGAGTAGTGCTGTGCGTCCGCTTATCTCCATTCCCATCAGACCAATCTACCGGTCTGAGGCGGAAAAGGCGGAGGTGTATACACTTTCTCCCACCGCAGGAGGATCCTTTTCCAAAGCGAATCCAGTCCTAATGTTTGCGTTCTATGAGCGAGGGACCGACGGATCCACTACACTGCCGCCGGTCAGTAAGACCGAAACGCCGAGTCCTGCAAGCCAACTGGCACGCGGGAGCGGGGGAACCACGTTTTCGGGGCTAATCCACACCTTGTGGAGGCGCGAGCTCTTTCAGCGCCAGCCCGACAGCTAACCCCGTAGGCCGACGAAGGAGATATCGGTTTGCGCAAGAGCAGTCGGAAGTTCCATGTGGTTCTCGCATTGGTCGTGGCGATGGTCGGTTCGGCATTCGCGATCGCCCCGGCGGGCGCCTCCGCCAGTTGCAACTTCGGTGGCCTGACCGCCGCCGAAACGGACCTCTGCACCCCCACCGCCAAAGCCAGCCTGCTCGCCTCCGGCGAACTGATCGCGCCCGCCGGCGCCCCGGCCAAAGTCAAAGCCGTGATCGCCGCCGCGAACAAGATCCGCCTCAAGCCCTACATCTACGGCGGCGGCCACGCCAGCTTCGCCTCACGCGGCTACGACTGCTCCGGCTCGGTCTCCTTCGCCCTCCACGGCGGCAACTTCCTCAGTAGCCCGCTTCCCTCCGGCCCGCTCGAGAGCTGGGGCGAAGAAGGCGAAGGCCGCTGGATCACCGTCTACGCCAACGCCGGCCACGCCTACATGACGGTCGCCGGGTTCCGCTTCGACACCGCCGGCGACTCGGGCGTCGACGAAACCGGCCCCCGCTGGCACGAAGAACTCCTCACCAACGAAGGGTTCGTCGCGCGTCACCCCGCCGGCTTCTAGCCACCGCGGACAAAGCCTATGGAGTGAATTGTCCTGCGGGCCTCGGCCCGCTGGGATAACGTGCCGCCGGATAGAGGGGTCTTCGTCCGATATCCGCCTCACCAGCCTCACCAAGTCCTACGGGGCCGTGGTCGCGGTCGCCGGGGTCGACCTCGAGGTCCGCGCCGGTGAGTTCTTCACCATGCTCGGCCCGTCCGGCTCGGGCAAGACGACGACGCTGCGGATGATCGCCGGGTTCGAGGACCCGACCTCCGGCACGATCGAGCTCGGCGGCACCGACGTCTCCGGCCTGCCGCCCTACGAACGCGCCGTCAACACCGTCTTCCAGGACTACGCGCTCTTCCCCCACATGAGCGTCGCCGACAACGTCGCCTACGGGCTGAAGGTGGCGAAAGTCGACAGGGCCGAGCGCGAGCGCCGCCGCGACGAGGCGCTGGAGATGGTCCGCCTTCCCGGCTACGGCGACCGCAAGCCGGCCGAGCTCTCCGGCGGCCAGCGCCAGCGGGTCGCCCTGGCGCGAGCGATCGTCAACCGCCCCCGGGTGCTGCTCCTCGACGAGCCGCTCGGCGCCCTCGACCTGAAGCTGCGCGAGCAGATGCAGACCGAGCTGAAGTCGATCCAGGGCGACGTCGGCATCACCTTCGTCTACGTCACCCACGACCAGGACGAGGCGCTGACGATGAGCGACCGGATCGCCGTCTTCAACGAGGGGCGGATCGAGCAGATCGCCACGCCGGAAGATCTCTACGAGCACCCGGTGAACGAATTCGTCGCCGATTTCGTCGGCGTCTCGAACGTCCTCGAGCGCGGCGGCGAGCGTTTCACCGTGCGGCCGGAGAAGATCGAGGTGGTGGTGCCGGGGGCGCCCGCCGACGGGCTCGTCACCGAGCGCGGCCGCGTCGTCGACGTCGCCTACGCCGGCTCCGTGACCCGGTACACGGTGGAGCTCGACGCCGGCGGCAGCTTGCAGTTGGTCAGGCAGAACGTGGGTGAGGCGCCCGGTGGCACGCCCACGCAGGGGGCCGAGGTGATCGTGGGATGGCGGCCGCGACACGCGGCCAGGGTCGGCGGCAACACGACGAAAGAGGAGGTAGCACCATGAGTAGGCACAAGGGTGGGACCCCGGTGCGCGCGGCGTGGTTCGTCGTCGCGGGCCTGGTCGCGTTCATGGTCGTCCTGGCGGGCTGCGGCGGCGGCTCGAGCTCCAGCGGTGGCAGCTCGGGCGGCGGTGGTGGCGAAGAACTGCAGAAGCTCGGCAAAGGAGAGGGCCAGGTGAACCTGATCTCCTGGGCCGGCTACGTCGAAGCGGGCGGCGGCGAAAACCCCGACTGGGTGACGCCGTTCGAAGAAGAAACCGGCTGCAAGGTCAACGACAAGGTCGCCGGCACCTCCGACGAAATGGTGAAACTGATGGAGACCGGGCAGTACGACGGGGTCTCCGCCTCGGGCAACGCGACGGCGCGCCTCTGGGCCGCCCACGAAGTCGCCCCGGTCAACACCGCGCTGGTCCCCAACTACAAGACGGTCTTCGCCGACCTCAAAGACCAGCCGTACAACACCTTCGAAGGCGTCCCGTACGGGATCCCGCACGGCCGCGGCGCCAACCTGTTGATGTGGAACAAAGAAGACGTGACCCCGGCGCCGAGCTCCTGGGAAGTGACGCTGAACCCCGAAGTCGCGTCCAAATACAAGGGCCACATCACCCAGTACGACGATCCGATGTCGATCGCCGAAGGCGCGCTCTACCTGAAAGCCCACGAACCGAAGCTGGGGATCGAAAACCCCTACGAGCTGAACGAAGAACAGTTCAACGCGGCGGTCGAACTGATGAAGGAACAGGCCCCGAACGTCGGCGAATACTGGTCGAGCGCCGAACAGCAGATCGAAGGGTTCGCCAACGGGTCGAACCAGGTCGGCACCACCTGGCAGTACCAGTACTTCGCCCTCAAAGGCGAAAACGAACCGGTCGAAGCGAGCCCGGCGAGCCAGGGCTTCGTGCCGGAAGAGGGCGCGACCGGGTGGTCTGACACCTGGATGATCAGCTCGCACGCCAAGCATCCCAACTGCATGTACATGTGGATGAACTGGATCATCAGCCCGAAAGTGAACGCCGAAGTGGCCGAATGGTTCGGCGAGGCGCCGGCCCAGGAACTGGCCTGCAAAGAAACCGAAAACCCGAACTTCTGCACCGAATACCACGCGGAAGAACCGGCTTTCTGGAAGAACGTCTACTACTGGGAGACGCCGCTGGCCGAATGCAGCGAAGGCGGCGAAACCGACTGCATGGATTACAACGACTGGGTCCGTGCCTGGACCGAAATCAAAGGCTAGGCCGGGGCGGGAATTGACCCTGGGCGGTCGCAATCGATGAGCGGTCGCGGTGGCGGCGACTGACTCGGTCGCGGTGAAGAGGTCGGCGGGCAGACGGTTCGCCGGCCTCTTCTACGGCCGCCCCCGGCTCCAGATCGGGTCGCTGCTGGCGGCCCCGATGGCGTGGCTGGTGATCCTCTACCTGGGGTCGCTGGTCATCCTCCTGATCACCGCGTTCTGGACCGTCGACCCGCTCAGCGGCTCGGTGATCAAGGAACTCAGCTGGACGAACTTCGAAGAACTGGTCAACGTCCCGGTCTACCGGGAGATCATCTGGCGCACCGTCCGCACCGCCCTCCTCGTCACCCTCACCGACGCGGTCATCGCCTTCCCGATCGCCTTCTACATGGCGAAGGTGGCGGGGCGGAAGTCGAAGGCGGCGCTGGTCGTCGCGGTGCTGATGCCGCTCTGGGCGAGCTATCTGGTGAAGATCATCGCCTGGCGGGCGATCCTCGCCGAACACGGGGTACTGAACTGGGCGCTCCACCCGATCGGCCTCCACGGTCCCGACAACGGGGTGACCTCGGTCTGGCTGGTGATGAGCTACCTCTGGCTGCCGTACATGATCCTGCCGATCTTCGCCGGGCTGGAGAGGATCCCGGACTCGCTGATCGCCGCCTCCGAGGACCTCGGCGCGCACCCCTTCACCACCTTCCGCAAGGTGATCCTGCCGCTCGCCTTCCCGGCCGTGGTGGCGGGCTCGATCTTCACCTTCTCGCTCACCCTCGGCGACTACCTGGCGCCGAAACTGGTCTCCAACGAACAGTTCATCGGCACCGCGATCTTCGACTCGATCACCAACAACCAGCCGTTCGCGGCGGCATTGGCGCTGGTGCCGATCGTCGTCGTGATCGCCTACCTCGGCGTCGCCCGCAAGCTCGGCGCCTTTGAGCACGTCTGATGAGGCTCTCGCGGAGCGGCAAGATCACCCTGCGCGTCGTCGTCGCACTGGTCCTCGCCTTCATCTACATCCCGCTGCTGGTGATCGCGGTCGAGGCCTTCAACTCGAGCCGCATCCTCAAATGGCCGCCGCCGGGCTTCACCCTGAGCTGGTTCGGCAAGGCGCTCGAAAACGAAAGCGTGCGCGAAGCGCTGCTCACCTCGATCGAGGCGGGCCTCGCCGCGATGGCGATCGCGATCGTGCTGGGGACGCTGATCGCGCTCGCCGTCGGGCGGCGCAAATTCTTCGGCCGCGACTCGATCTCCTTCCTCGTCGTCCTGCCGATCGCCCTGCCCGGGATCGTCACCGGCGTCGCGCTCTCGAACACCTTCACCCAGGTGCTCGGCATCAGCCTCAGCCTGCTGACGGTGATCATCGGCCACGCCACCTTCTGCATCGTCGTCGTCTACAACAACGCGGTCGCCCGCCTGCGCCGCACCTCGGGATCATTCGAGGAAGCCTCCGCCGACCTCGGCGCCGACCCCTGGCAGACCTTCCGCTTCGTCACCTTCCCCAGCCTCCGCAGCGCCCTCGGCGCCGGCGCCCTCCTCGCCTTCGCCCTCTCCTTCGACGAGATCATCGTCACCAACTTCACCATCGGCGCCGGCGAAGAAACCCTGCCGATCTGGATCTACCGCAACCTCTTCCGCCCCAAAGAGCTCCCCGTCGTCCCCGCGGTCGCGGTCATCCTGATCATCCTCTCGATCATCCCCGTCTACCTCGCCCACCGCCTCTCGAGCGACGACGCCGGCCTCACCCCAGGCCGCGGCGGCGGCGCGACCACTCCCCCGGCCGGCATCGCCGAGGCCGAGGCCACCGTCGCCCACTAGATTTCCGGCGTGGTCCACGCGCTCCCCTACGTCGCCGTGGCCGCCATCTTCGTCGGGCTGCTCGTGGCGTTGTCCCGGGACAGGGACAGCGACCCGCTGTGGGAGCAGCGCTGGCGAGACCTAGGAGCCGCCGACCGCAAGAGGATCGAAGCGGCGGTCAGCTCGGGAGCCCTCCTGGCCGATCCCGAGGAGATCGAGATCGCCGCCGGTCTCGCCCGTAAGAAAAAGGCGCTGGTCGGATTCTTCGACCTGGTCTCGGCCGTCATCTCCGGCGTCGGCGTGGCCCTGATCATCGCCGGCCTGGTCGCCGACACTCCCGTCCTCGTCGTCTTCGGCTGCCTCTTCCTCCTCCGCGGCCTGTGGGCCCTCGTCACCGAGCTCCGTATCGGCCGCAACCTGCGCGAGGCGATCTCCCGCGCCCGCGGCTTCTAGCCCAACCGGTAGTCCCTTGTAACCCTGTGGGTGACCAAGGACAACGGGTTCAGAATGCGCGAATATTCCGGCGTGGATCTTTTCCTGGTCGTCGCGCTCGCCTTGGCGCTCCTCACCAATCTTGTCCAGGCCTTCTGGAGGGGATCTGACGATTCGAGCTGGGAACTGCGCTACCGCGGCCTCGACGACCTCGACCAGGCATGGATCGCCGCCGCCAGCCGCACGAGCACGTCACGACCCGCGCTCGAAGAACGCGGCGAGGTCGAGCTCGCGAAAGGCTTCCGCAGGCGCGAAGTCCGTCGGCGGGCCCGGGTCGGCCTGTGGGCCGCACCGCTTTTCGTCGCCGCGACGGTCCTCTTCGTCGCCGGCCTGGTCCCACTCGTCATCTTCAGCACGGTTGCCGGCGCCTACGGCATCGTCGCCGGGCTCCTCGACCTCCGGCGCGGTCGCCAGATCAAAGCCAGGTACCGCGAGATTCAGGACAGGCACCTGGCGATCGCGGGAACCGGGCCAACCCCCGCGCTCTAGGGAGCTCGTCGCGTGAATTTCTACCTGACCCTGGCGGTCGTACTCCTTTCGGCCTTCACCACCTTCTCGGCACTCCGACGGGGCGACGACACCGCGGGCTGGGAGTGGCGCTGGCGGAGCCTTGACCCTGAAGAGCGCAGAAGGATCGCCGCGGCGGCCACGTCCACTTCGAAGGCCGAGCGGGCGACTTTGGTCGACCCAGAAGAAGTCGAGCTCAGCGCAGGATATCGCCGCCGCCAGGAGCGCCGCCGTGCCTACATCGAGATGCCGGTGCTCTGCCTTCTTCTCGCCTTGGCGGCCCTGACGCTCAGCGGCTTCCTGCCGAGCCATTACCTGGGCCTCGCCGTCACCTTGACCGCGATGAGCAATTCGCTGGTCTACTTCGCAGGCAAGTACCAGACGAAGAAGAGCCGCCCGGTCGCGGTCGATCCGGACGCGGCCGCCTAGAGCCCGCCGAGGCGGTTTATCGCGGCTTCGTAGCGGGCGATGCGGGCTTCGTTGGCGGGGGTCGGGGGCATTGAGAGGTTCGTGGTCAGGTTGTCGGCGAGGTCGGCGAGCTTTACCTGGCGGGCGAGGGGGTTCGGGGCTAGGGCCTCGACGTAGGCCTCGTAGGAGTCCTCCTCGCGGTGGGTCAGGGCGACGATCGCATCAACGACGCGGTCGGGGATGCCGGCGGTGCGGAGGTCGGTGGCGGTGACCGAGGTGTCCTCGATCACGTCGTGAAGGACGGCGGTGGTGCGGGCCTCCCAACCGTCGACCGCGAGCATCACGCGGAAGAGGTGCAGGAGGTAGGGGCCGCGTTCGCCGTCGCGGGCCGGATACAGCTGGCCCGCGTGGGCGCGGACGGCGATCTCGATCGCGCGCTGGAGGATCTCGGCGCCGTCCACCGCCGACTGGTCGGCGCCGGGCACGGCGCTAGAGCGGGATGTTGCCGTGCTTGCGTTTCGGCTGCGGGACGCGCTTGGTCTGCAGCATCCGCAGCGCCCGGATCAGCTTCGGGCGGGTCTGGTGGGGCTCGATGACGTCGTCGATGTAGCCGCGCTCCGCCGCCGAATACGGGTTGGCGAAGTGGGCTTTGTAATCGTCGATCAGCTTCTGGCGCCGCTCCTCCGGGGTCGGGGAGTTGGCGATGTCTTTGCGGTAGATGATGTTGACCGCGCCCTCGGGCCCCATCACCGCGACCTCGGCCGTCGGCCAGGCGTAGTTGAAGTCGGCGAGCATGTGCTTGGACGCCATCACGTCGTAGGCGCCGCCGTAGGCCTTCCGGGTGACGACCGTGAGCTTCGGCACCGTCGCCTCGGTGTAGGCGTAAAGGAGCTTGGCGCCGTGGCGGATGATCCCGTTCCACTCCTGGTCGGTGCCGGGCAGGAAGCCGGGCACGTCGGTCAGGGTCAGGATCGGCACGTTGTAGCAATCGCAGGTGCGGACGAAGCGGGCCGCCTTCTCGGAGGCCTCGATGTCGAGCACGCCGGCGAGGAAGGCGGGCTGGTTGCCGACGATCCCGACCGGATAGCCGTCGAGGCGCGAGAAGCCGCAGATGATGTTTTTGGCGAAGTGCTCGTGGACCTCGAAGAACTCCTCGTCGTCGACGATCCGCTTGATCACCTCACGCATGTCGTACGGTTTCGACGGGTCGTCGGGGACGACGGTGTCGAGCTCCGGGTCTTCGCGGTCCGGGTCGTCGGTCGGCTCGAAGCGCGGCGGCAGCTCGAGGTTGTTCGA
>DAIQOT010000292.1:0-4193 GCA_036787695.1 Solirubrobacterales bacterium
GCCACCGCCAGCCAGGTCTTGCCGGTACCGGCGGGGCCGATGCCGAAGGTGATCGTGGTGCGGCGGATGGCGTCGACGTAGCGTTTCTGGTTCAGCGTTTTCGGCGCGACCCTGGTGTTGCGATGGCGCCAGACGACATCGTCGAGGATCGCCGTCGGGCTCTCTTCGGCGTCGAGCGCCCCGGCCACCGCTTCGACCGTCCCGGGCACGACTTCGTGGCCCTGCTCGATCAGCTCGACCATCTCGTCGACGAGGTTGGCGGCCTCCTGCAGATGGCCCGGATCGCCGTCGAGGGTGAGCACGTTGCCGCGCAGGTGGACTTCGACCGGCAGGCGGTCCCTCAGCCCGCGCAGGACCGAGTCCTCGGAGCCGGCGAGCTCGGCGGCAACCTCGTTGTCGAGGGTCAGCTGGCGGCGGGCCAACTCAGCTACCCAGCTTCTTGCGCACGGCGGCGCTGACCCGCTTGCCGTCGGCGCGCCCGGCGATCTTCGGCATCACCGCCGACATCACCTGGCCCATCTGCTTCTGTTCCGTGGCGCCGGTCTCGGCGACCGCCTCGGCGACCAGCCCTTCAAGCTCCTCATCGCTGAGCTGCGCGGGCAGGTAGCCCTGGATCAGCTCGGCCTCGAAGCGCTCGGAGGCGGCCTGCTCGGTCCGCCCCGCGCCCTCATAGGCCTCAGCCGCCTCGACCCGTTTCTTCCGTTCCCGCTGCAGCACCGCGACCTCGTCGCCTTTGCCCATCTTGGCGTCCTGCTGCAGCGCGTCGACGACCAACCGCAACGCGGACGCCTTGTCCCGTTCGCGCGCTTTCAACGCCACCCGCGCATCGCTTTGCACCTGCTCAAGAACGCTCATACAAAGAGATTAGACGGCAGCGTCCGGCGTGATCGCCAGACCCTTGGAGACAAGGTCCCTGATGTCGGTGCTGACGAGCGTCCAGTCGTGCCGCCGGGCGACCGCGACATAAGCCGCGTCGTAGCTGGTCAGCCGATATTCGGCGGCGATCTCGATCGTCGCCTCGATCAACTCAGGGTCCACGGTCACGAAGTTTTCGGCACAGCGCTTCGCGACCGATCGGCTCAACTCGATCGCGATCGTGAGTCCACCCCACCGCTTCGCCACAACATTGGCGACCTCGAACAGCGTCAGATCCAAGGCAGCCGCGTTGAGAGCGCTGTCGAAGGTGAGTTCTCGCGAGTTGTCGTAAAAGCGATCGTCCACGTCGTAGGCGGCGACCCAGATGCTCGCGTCCAGCAGCAGCGGCGGATCAGGGGTCATTGCGGTCAGGCCCCCATCGCTTGTCATCTCGATGGTCGCGGTCTTCCCGAATCCATCGCCCCGATTCGCCACCTCCATGGATCGGCGACGGCATCATCTCTTCGAATTCCTTATGTCGGATCGCCCTGCGCTCGGCGAGCTCCCGCTCGGCGGCGCGTCGCAGAAAGTCCCCGCGCGTCTCCCCGTCAAGGCGAGCCACGCAGTCCACACGCCGCAACAGATCGTCGGGGAGGGTGATCTCGATCTTGGCCACGTCCTGATCGTAGGTCGCGGTATTTGCTGACCGGTTGAGCATGGGACGGAGCGTGGCGGGAAAATGCGCGCGGGTGGTGCGCGGAATTGAAAATTTGTGTGCCGGAACTAGGCCGAAAGGGTGAATTCGACCTGGCGGACCTCGCCGAGAGGCATCTGGAGGAAGCGGGTGGCGACGTCGCCGAACGAGGAGGTCGGGCCGGTGGAGAAGAACTCGTAGGTGCCCTCGTCGTCGCCCTCGCGGGCGAGGCCGGAGCGCTCGAGGGTGCGCTGGATCGCCGCCGCGACCGCGTGGCCACCGCTGACGAGCCGCACGTTGCGGCCGAGGATCCGCTGGAGCATCGGCGCCACCAACGGGAAGTGGGTGCAGCCGAGGATCAGGGTGTCGATGCCGGCCTCGCGCAGCGGCGCGCAGTAGCCGCGGGCCATCGCCATCGTCTCCTCGTCGAAGAGCGAGCCCTCCTGGATGAACGGCGCCAGCCGCGGCGCCGCCACCTCGATCACGTCGAGGCCCCGGCCCTCCGCTTCGAGCGCCCGCCGGTAGGCGCCGCTCTCGACCGTGTTGGTCGTCGCCAGCACCCCGACCCGGCCGTTGTCGGTGATCGCGGCGGCGATCTCGGCCTGCGGGGCGACCACCGGAACCACCTCCACCCCGTACTCGGAAGCCACCTCGCGCGCCACCTCCTCGCCGATCGCCGTCGCCGTGTTGCAGGCGATCACCAGCAGCTTGGCGCCGCGCTCGAGCAGTTTCTCGGCGATCACCGCGATCCGCCGCCGCAGCTCAGCCGGATCCCGCTCCCCGTACGGGAACATCGCCGTGTCACCGAGGTAGACGTAGTCCTCCTGCGGCAGGGCGACGAGGCACTCGTGGAGGACCGTGAGGCCGCCGACGCCGGAGTCGAACATCGCGACCGGCAGCGACGCGTCGATCACATGAAGGGCTTGTAGACCATGAAGAAGATCGTCAGCAGGATCAGGATGCCGGTGGCACCGCCGACCTGGGCGATTTTCTGACTGGTCGCTTCGAATTCGGGGCTGAATTTGTCCCCGGACTGAAGGTCTTTCTCGGCGATCTCCTGCAGGCGCGTCATCTGCGGCGCGAAGAACCCATGCTGGATGCCGAACAGGGCGATGATCGCGATGAAGCCCCAGACGACGAAGAACTGGCTGCCCTTCCAGACGCTGCCGCTGGTGGCGAGGACGACGATCCCCGCGATCAACAGGAGGATCATCGCGGGGTTGACCATCACGCGGTCGATCTTCCGCATCCCGGCGAGCAGAGCCGGGGCGCTACGCGGGTATTTCGGCAGCACCGAGAAGAGGACGCCGTAGGCGAAGGTCGGTCCGAGGGCGACGACAGCCGCGATGTGGAAGAACAACGCGATCTTGTAGCCGGGGCTGTAAATGGCGCCGAGGGTGAGCATCAACGGGAACCCTATAGGCCCTGTCGGAGCAGAAGAGCGGCCCAGTCGCCGAGCTGACGGCGGTCTTGCTCGGCGTAGCCGCAAGGGGCGAAGGCGTCGGCGACTTCGTTCAACTCGTTGGGGAGGATTCCTGAGAGGACCATTGTTCTTGGGAGCGCCGGGGCGGCCTCTCGGGGGAGACCCGGCGGAACAACAGCGGGGAGGTTCCGGCGGATCTCCCCCGAGAGGCCGCTCAGGTGGCCCGCGATGGCCCTAAGGATCGGCGAGGTCATGTTGGCGACACAGGTCGGGGCGAGCGGCGGGAGGGATTCGCGCAGGTTCTGGCGGTGGAAGTCGACGGTTACGTCGTTGATGGAGGCGTTGGCGGCTGACGCCTCGATGGCCGGCGCCTCGTGGTCGTAACCGGTGACCGGGGACCAGCCGAGTTTCGCGGCCGCTATTGCGAGCACGCCCGAGCCGGTGCCGAGGTCGGTCAGCGCGCCGTCGTTCTCGCCGGCGTCGGCGAGCTCCAGCAGGTACTCCAGGCAGAGGCGGGTCGTGGGATGGGCCCCCGTCCCGAAGGCCTGGCCTGGGTCGACGACTACGTCGAGCGCACCCTCCCGCTCGGGCTCCCAGCTCGGCCGCAGCCACAGCCGCCCGCCGACCAAGAGTGGTTTGTGGAAGTCGCGCCAGCGGTCGGCCCAGTCGTCGGGGATGACGGTCGAGCTGACCTCGATCGGCCGCCCGCCGACCACCGCGTCGATCTCGCCGAGCTCCGGTAGCTCGCCCTCGCCGCCGTAGATCGCGTACTCGACGAAGCCCGGCCCGCGCTCCTCCTCGACCCCGTTCGGCGCCAGCACCGTCAGCTCCGCGAGCACGAGCTCTGCCTGGTCCGGCTTACACCTCACCGCTAGACGGATCACGGCGCCGCCCCCGGACGCGTAAGCGAATGCCTGTCCATATCTGATCTTTCAGGCATTCGCGAGAGCGGAGGAGGCGGCGCTTTTATCTGAAGGCTTTGCGGAAGCGGCCGAAGAGGCCGTCGCCGTGCTGCGGCCCGAGGTTGTCGGGCCCGAGCGAGACGTCGAGGCGCTCGACCGTCTCCCGCTGCTCGTCGCTCAGGTTCGTCGGCACGACGACTTCGACGACGATCCGCTGGTCGCCGCGTTTGCGTCCCCCGAGCCGCGGCAGCCCCGCCCCGCGCAGCGTCTCCTCGTGGCCCGGCTGGACCCCCGCCTCGAACTCAATCTCGCGCTCGCC
>DAIQOT010000293.1:0-4191 GCA_036787695.1 Solirubrobacterales bacterium
GCGAAGGATTCAGCGCAGCATGAAATCAATCGCGAGCTGCTCGGCTTCATGACCAGCGCGAGCCTGCTGATGGACGAAAACATCATTATGCGATTTCGCAAAATCCAGGAACCTAGAATTGAAGGGCGATGAAGACGACCGTCATCATTGCGAGTCACAAGCGACCGGACTCGATTCGGCGGCTGATCGCGAGCCTCGCGCCCGGCGTCGATTCGGCGGAGCGCACGCCGGGGCTGACCGGCGACCCGAGCCCGGCCGAGAACGGCTACCTCCACTGCGGCCCGAGCGGCTCCGGGCACTTCGTGAAGATGGTCCACAACGGGATCGAGTACGGGATCATGGCCGCCTACGCCGAGGGCCTGAACGTGCTCGAGAACGCCGACGCCGGGAAGACCCAGCGGTTGAACGACGCCGAGACGGCGCCGCTCGACCAGCCCGAGTTCTACGAATTCGACCTCGACATCCAGGCGATCGCCGAGGTCTGGCGACGCGGCTCGGTGGTCGGCTCCTGGCTGCTCGACCTGACCGCGGCGGCGCTCGCCGAGAGCCCGGAACTGTCGGAGTACAGCGGACGGGTGTCCGACTCGGGCGAGGGTCGCTGGACCTCGATCGCGGCGATCGAGGAGGGCGTGCCGACCCCGGTCCTCACCACCGCCCTGCACGAGCGCTTCTACTCGCGTGACCTCGGCGACTTCGGCGACAAAGTCCTGTCGGCGATGCGCTATCAGTTCGGCGGCCACAAAGAGCGGGACAACTAAGACCATGCCGATCGACCTTGAGGTGCAGGAGAGCGACCGGGCGGCGGCGCGGCGGGCGGCCGAGCTGATCGCGGCGGCCGGGCAGCGGGCGGTCGCCGACCACGGCTCGTTCTCCTTCGCGATGAGCGGCGGGCGCTCGCCCTGGGCGATGCTGGCGATCCTCGGTGACCTCGAGGAGATGCCGTGGGCGGAGACCGAGCTCTTCCAGGTCGACGAGCGGATCGCTTCGCCCGGCTCCGAGGACCGCAACCTGACCCACATGGTGCTCGGCCTCTCGATGGACCACCAGTCGGCGCTGCGGCCGATGCCGGTCACCAACCGCGACCTCGACGCGGCGGCGCACGAATACGACACCTCGCTGCCCGACCGCATCGACCTCGTCCACCTCGGCCTCGGCCCCGACGGCCACACCGCCTCGCTGGTCCCCGGCGACCCGGTGCTCGAGGTCGACGACAAGCGCGTCTCGGTGACGACCAACGAGTACCAGGGCCACCGCCGGATGACGCTGACCTACCCGGCGCTCGCCGAGGCCCGCGAGATCCTCTGGCTGGTCACCGGCGAGGAAAAGCGCGACCCGTTGCGGAAGCTGCTCGCCGCCGACCCCTCGATCCCCGCCGGCCGGGTCCGCAACGACTCGATGTTCGTCGTCGCCGACTCCGCCGCCTCTCCGTCTTAGTCCGCCGCGGCGCCTTTTAAGTTGGCTTAGGGCGTTCCTTTAGGGTCCGCCGCGTGCTCAGACGACTCCTGGTTCTCCCGATGCTCCTGATCCCCCTCGGCCTCGCCGCCTGCGGCGGGAGCAGCGGCGGTGGCGGCTCGGAATCCGAACCGCCCTCGTTGGCCTCGATCGAAAAGTGCCTCGCGGCGGGCAAGGCGAAAGTCGAAAAGGGCAAGTCGAACCCCGACGAAGTCGTCGGCAAGATGCCCGACAAGGGCCTGATCATCGCCTTCACCTTCGTCCACGGACAGGAAGGCGAAGAAGCCGCCGAAGCGCTCGAAGAAAGCGCGTCGGAAGCGGCGGGCGGCGAACGCGAAGTCGAAACCTTCCACGGCGGCCGTGCCGTCATCTCGCTCTCGAACCACGCGAGCGAAGGCGACCTCGAACTAGCCCAGAGCTGCGTCGAATAGCCGCCGCCGCTTCGGCGCCGCGCTACTCGGCGGCGATGCTCTCGAGCAGGTGGGCTTCGATCTTGTCCATCCGCTCGGCGAACGCCGTGTCGACATCGACGTCGAGCCTCTCGCCGAGGACGAGTACCCACCACAGGCATTCCGACAATTTCGCCGCGAGCAGCTCGGGGACGTCGCCTTCCGGCTGCCACCGTCCTTCGGTGGCCATGACCAGCCGCCCGAGCATTCCCACGTCGTTGGTCAGTCCCAACATGTCGTCCCGCGCCGACCACCGACTCCCCTCATAACGCTCCTCGAGCTGGTGGTAGAGGTCCCGGACTCGTGCGGCGCGCTCGCCGGCTTCAGCTAGATCCATCCCGATGTTCTAACGACCACCGAGGCCGGCGTCTGTTCACTTGTCCACACCAGGGGGTGGACAACTGCACGACCGTGCAGTTGAGCCGGTCATAGGCGGCTCAAGTGAACAGACGTCGGGCGACCTCCTGAAGCTTTGTGACGCGATGGTCTCCATCGCCGGCAAGTCGGCTCACCCAGGATTCGATCTCGGCGAGGTCGAGCGGGCCGGAGGCGATGAATATCGCTTCGATGTCGAGCCAGTCCTTGGTTCGGTCGAGCATCGCCTTACGGATGACGAGGTGCTCAAGAGCGACGATCGGGATCTCGGTCCCCGCGAATGGGACGCGGCGAATCGCCCTCGGCATCTCGGCGTGGAGATCGTCATAGGAGAAGAAGAGGTGGACCGGATTGAGATCCCAGGGAAGGCGGGCCTGACGTTCCTCGGTCAATTCCTTCGGGTCGAGGCTGAGGTCGATCGGCAGTGGCTCCAGCGCCGCCTGCACCTCAGACCAGCGATCGATCGAGACGAAGACGTTGACGTCGATGTCGACCGTCGTCCGTGGCTCGCCGTAGTAGGCGTAGGCGAGCGCGCCGCCGAACGCGTGCGGGAGATCTGCCGCGGACAGCGCAAGGTCGACGGCGATGACCTTTTCCACCAGGGACGGCGACCCCTCGTAGCGACGGCCCTGAGGGAAGGCATCGGCGAGGGCGAGCAGATCCGTCAGGGCGGCGCCCCTCGCTGTCGGCGAGGCGCCGATCCATTCCTCGGCGCCTGGCTCGATAGGGCCTCGCGTCGCGGCGTGTGGATCCGGGGAAATCATGGATCGACGGTAATACGAGGGCGTTCTGAAGCGGTGCGGCGGAGCTGAAGTCGGCTGGGTCGTAGAGTCTGGGGTGCAGATGAGCACCTGGGGAACCACTACGGCCGCGCCTGCTCCGCGTGCGGGGACGGTCGAGGTGCTGGTCGGGCTGCTGGCGGAACTCGACCAGGCGACCGAATCGGGGGTGTTTTACGACCGCGTGTGTCAGGCGGTGGTGACGCTGACGTCGATGAAGCGGGCGGTGCTGATGCTGCACGACGAGACGTATCACTCGGTGATCGCGATGGGGCGGGCCGGAGTTCCGGACGACCTGATGAAGCGGGTCGGCGGCACGCTCGACGAGACGCCGATCGCTCAGATCGCGCTGGAGGAGGACCGCGTCGTCGAGGTCGGGGTCAACGGCCGCGGGGCGGATCTCGCCGAGCACGTCCCCGCGCGTTACGCCGGGCTGCCCGAGTCCGCCTACCTGATCTGCGTGCCGATCTCCGCCGCCCGCCGCTGGCTCGGCGTGATCTTCGCCGACCGCGAAGGCGAGGACTTCCCCCTCGAGGACGGCGAGCGCGAGACGATGATGACCTTGGGACGGCTGGCCGCCCTGACCGCCTCGGTCGAGCACTCGACCGAGCAGCGCGAAAGCGAGCGCCGCCTCGCCGAACGGGTCGAGCTGACCCGCGACCTGCACGAGAACGCGATCCAGCGGCTCTTCGGCGTCGCCCTCGCGCTCGGCTCCGAGGACGACCTGACGAAGAAGGAGCGCGAGCGCTGCCAGGAGGAGCTGCGCTCGGTCGTCGCCGACCTACGCCGCGCCCTGACCCGCCCGATGGAGACCCCCGAGCGCGCCAGCAAGGCCTGCCTCGGCGAGCTGCTCGAACGCCTCGACGAGCGCCGCCCCGAGCTGGCGGTCGAGTGGGGCGACGGGGTCGAGGTGCCGCTCGATTTCGAGCCGGTCGCCCAGCTGGTCCTGAACGAGGCGCTCCGCAACGTCGATCGCCACTCGCGCCCGACCGAGATCGTCGTCCGCATCGCCTCCGACGGCGAGACCTTCAGCCTCTCGATCGAGAACGACGGCGCCGGCGACGGCCGCAGCACCCGCGGCAGCGGGCTCGGCCTGCGCCTCGCCGCCCTCGAGGCCCTGCGCTACGAGGGCCTGG
>DAIQOT010000294.1:0-4182 GCA_036787695.1 Solirubrobacterales bacterium
TTGACCACAACCCTGAAAGGGCTCCGTCCTGGGCGTCTCGGCGGCGGCCACAGCCAGCCCGGGTCGCCGTCGAGACGCCCAGGACCATCTCGGACGGCCGCCCCCAATCGCCCCGAATCGCGCCCGGCCGGGGCGGCCGCGAACGCTTGCCCCTAGAGCGCTTCCACGATCGGTTCGACGGCGCTGACGCTGAGCGTCTTGGCGCTTGCCTTGGCGCAGGTTTCGAAGGCGATCGGGGCGGTTTTGGCGCCGGAGCCGCCGGGGAGGGCGACGCGCAGGCCGGCCGCCATCTTCGGCGCGCACTTGGCCTTCGGGAAGTTGAGGGCGTCGGCTACCTGCAGCGTCGCCATCGCCGATCCGTCGGGGGCGAGGACGACCTCTTTGACCTTGCCCGGGCCGTGGGTCGCCGCCGCGCCGATCCGCGTGCCGCTGAGGTCGACCGCGCGGACGCCGGGGAAGCCGGCCAGCGTGCAGGTCGCGCTGCCGAGGTTGGTGAACTTGATTTCGTAGCCGAAGCCGCCGGCGGTGCCGCCGCCGGCCTGCGGGCCGGCCCAGACGACGAGGTTGGCGGGCGCGCAGGGCTTGGCCAAGGGCGCCGCGCTCGCGGCGGGGGCGGCGATCACGGCCGAGGCGAGGAGCGCCGCGGCCACCATTGGGGCGATGAGAAGTCTGGCTTTCATGCCCTTGAGCGTAGCCCGTCGAGGACCATCTCAAACGCCCTTCGGGCGGCGTCGGCGCGGTCGGCGCGCTCGCGCCGGGTCAGCGCGCCGCTGATCATCGCGAGCATCACCATCAGGTCCTCGAGGGTCAGGTCCGGCCGCACCGCTCCGGCCGCCAGGGCGACCTCGAGCCGCGGGCGGAAGAGCTCCCGGGCGCGGTCGCTGAGCTCTCTCACCCGGCCGTCGTCGACTTCGCCCGCGCGGATCGCGGCGATCAGCCCCTGTGAGCGCAGCTGCCCGTCGGTGAGCTCTCTCAGCAGGACCTCCAACGACCCCGGGCCGAGCGGTTCGGCGTCGACCCGCCGCTCGAGTCGCTCCATGTCCTCGAGCGCGAGCTCCGCGATCAGCGCCTGCCGATCGTCGAAGTGGCGGTAGACGGTCGCCTGCCCGACCCCGGCGTCGTGGGCGATCTCGGAAAAGGAGGCGGTGGTGTCGTCGGCGTAGAGCCGGCGGGCGGCGTCGAGGATCGCGCGGCGACTGCGGGCGGCGTCCTTGCGCATCTGTGTCGCCATCGGTCCCAGACTATTCCGAGGGCGCTCCGATCATGCGAACTAAGCCTGAATGCCACTAAAAACTTACTTAGCGACAGTTAGTACAATGGAAAGTTCGGAGACAGCACAGTCGACTTCAGGAATCCACTGTGCTGCCCCTATGGCTCATCCCATTCCGAGCCCGTGGGCCCGTCGCTCTCGTAATCCACCCTGGGAGCGGCGGGTCTCCGTGTATGACAGACGCACCATAGCGCCGTAACGGGTTGGACACATCCGGAACGAGGGAGCGGCCTTAGCTTGGCCCCGTTTTCTGCAAACGCTCCTCGACCACCCCGGAGGAAGAATGAGACGGAACAGGATCCTTGTCCTGGCCCTCGGTGTCTGCACGATCGTCGCCGCGGTCGCTGCCGCGGGCGCCTCGGCGCATCACAGCTCGTGGCAGCACCCGACCCGCTGGCACCACCATCACCCGACCCCGCCGCCGCATCACGTCGGCACGCTGACCGCCAACGCCGACAACTACTCGACCGGCCATCAGGCGACCTTCGCGGTCGAAGGCCCGCAGGGTGTTCTCGCCAACGACCACGGTGAAGAGCCGACGATCGTCGGCAACACCGAACCGCTCCACGGCAGCCTCGAACTCGAAGACGACGGTGGCTTCATCTACACGCCGGAAGCCGGCTTCACCGGCACCGACAGCTTCGAATACACGATCGCCGACGCGGTCCACCTCTACAAGACGGACCTGCCCTCGGTCGGCAACTTCGAAGGCGTGCAGCTGCCCGGCGGCTCCTTCGGCTCCTCGCTGGCGCCGGTCCCCGGTCACCCGAACGAATTCTTCGGTCTCGAGGACCGCGGCCCGAACGTCGAATCGCCGCTGACCACCCCGACCCAGACGATCGACGTGCTGCCGAAGCCGTCGTACGACCCCTCGATCGCCCGCTTCTCCTTCGAAGACGGCGAAGCCGAACTGGTCGAAACGATCCCGCTCCGCGACAGCAGCGGCCACCCGTTCTCGGGCCTGGTCAACTCGCTCGCGCCGACCGGCGAGACGATCGAAACGCTGAAGGGCGTGACGCTTGCCAAGGACCCTGACGGCTACGACCCCGAGGGCCTGGTGGCGATGCCCGACGGCAGCTTCTGGGTCTCCGACGAGTACGGCCCGTTCATCACCCACTTCACCGCGCAGGGCAGGGAACTCGCCCGCCTCTCGCCGTTCAAGACCGGCCCCGAAGCGCTGCCGGCCGAGCTGAAGAACCGGGTGCCGAACCGCGGCATGGAGGGACTCACCCTCACCCCCGACGGCCACACCCTGGTCGGGATGATGCAGTCCGGCCTCCAGCAGAAGGACCTGCCGGTCGGCGCCGACGGCAAAAAAAACACGCCGACGCGGATCGTCACCTACAACCTGTACACGCACCAGACGCATGAGTACCTGTTCCTGCTCGACGAACCAGGCCCGCTGAAAACCGCCAACAGTGAGATCACGGCGCTCAGCGACAACACCTTCCTGATCGACGAGCGCGACAGCAATTTCCCCTCCGCCACCGGCTACAAGAAACTCTGGGAGGTCAACCTCGAAGGCGCCACCGACGTCGGCCCGCAGGCCAAGATCACCGGCGCCACCTACGACGGCGAAGCCGGCGGTCTGCTGATCGGCGGCAAGACGATCGAGGCGACCGTCTGGGGTCAGAAGACCGCCGAAGCCAAAACGACGTTGGAAGCCGACCACATCAAGCCGGTCACCTCGACGCTCTACCTCGACATCGACCAGCTGCTGACCCAGCTCAACCCGGCCAACGCCTTCTTCGACCACGACAAGGTCGAGGGCGTGTCCGCTCTCGAAGGCGGGAAGCGGATCGTGATCTCCAACGACAACGACTTCGGGATCTCGGGCGCGGAAGCGGCCCCCGAAGGCAGTCTCGACAAGTGGAAGCTGATCCCGAAGATCCAGCCCGCCACCCACAAGCAGGACGACGGCGAGTACCTCGAAATCAACATGTCCGCGCTACCGGCGCAGACGAGCACCGCGACGGTCACGATCAACGTGAACGAAGCGCACTGAGCCCTGAGGCAAGTCTGAGCTAGGGCTCAGTCGGTCCGCGGCGATGGCGCGACGGGCGGCGATCCGGGAAGCACATCCGGAGCGCTCGTCCGCGCCACGTCGGCGGCCTGGTCGTCGAGCTGCTCCTGCGATTCTCGCTCGGCGGCGACGCGACCGCGGTAGATCTCGACCTCGCGCTTGACCGTGTCGTCGTCCCAGCCGAGCACGTCCGCCATCAGCCTGGCCGCCGGCTCGGCGCTCGCCAGGCCGCGGTCCCAGGCCTCGATCGAGATCCGCGTGCGGCGGGTGAGCACGTCCTCGAGGTGCTGGGCGCCCTCGTGGGTCACCGCGTGGCGGACCTCGGCGGCGAGGTAATCCTCGGCGCCGGGCAGCGGCTCGGCCAGCTTCGGGTCGCGGGCGATCTCCGCGGTCAGCTCGAAGATGCGCGAGCCGAAGCGGTTCAGTAGGTGCTCGATCCGCGCCCGGTGCAGGCCGGTTTCGGCGGCCAGCGAGTCGGTGCGGTTGCGCAGCGCGAAGTAGCCGTCGGCGCCGACCAGCGGCGTCTCGTGGGTGACCGACTCCGGCACCCGGCGGGGCAGCGAGCGCGCCGCGGCATCGACCGCGTCCTTCGCCATCACCCGGTAGGTCGTGTACTTGCCGCCCGCCACCGCGACGAGGCCCGGCACCGGCACCGCGACGGTGTGCTCGCGGCTCAGCTTGCTGGTGCTCTCCGACTCCTCCGAGAGCAGCGGCCGCAGCCCGGCGTAGACGCCCTCGACGTCGGCGTAGGTGAGCGGCTCGCGGAGCACTTTGTTGACCTCTTTGAAGATGTAGTCGATGTCGGAGCGGCTGGCCGCCGGGTGGGCGCGGTCGAGCTCCCAGTCGGCCAGCGCCCAGTGGGCCTCGGTCCAGTCCGTGTCCGACGGGT
>DAIQOT010000091.1:0-13519 GCA_036787695.1 Solirubrobacterales bacterium
CGATTAAATTCACCCCATGGCCCAAAGCAGCAACAAACGTCGCCGCAAGCATCGCGGCACCCAGGGTGGCCGCATCGACACCAGCGGCCGCCGCGCCCGCCCGCGCACGCGCGAGGAGGCTAAAGCGCGCGCCGGCTCCAAAGGCAAGAGCGCCGCGTCGAAAAAACGGGATCTGCCGCCGACCTGGAAAGGCGCCGCCATCCGCGGCGCCGGCGCGGCGGTGATCTTCGTCCTGATCCTGCTCGTGCTGTTCAAACGGCCGCTGCCCGTCTCGCTGATCTTCGGCCTCTTCATGCTCGTCTTCTACATCCCGACCGGGTACTACATCGACCTCTCGATGTGGCGCAAACGGGAGCGGCAGCGGATCCGCGACCGCGAAGGAAGGTCCTAGCCGTGGCGCTCGACGTCGAGATGCTGACGGTCGGGCCGATCGCCGAGAACGCCTTCCTCGTCCGGCCCGCGGGCGGCGACAAGCTGGTCGTCGTCGACCCCGGCGAGGAGCCCGAGCGGCTGCTCGCGGCGATCGAGGCGATGGGCGCCGAGGTCGAGGCGATCCTCCTCACCCACACCCACTTCGACCACGTCGGCGCGGTCGCGCCGCTCGCCCGCGCTACCGGCGCGCCGGTCTACGTGCCGGAGCTGGAGAAGGCGGTGCTCGCCGACATCATGTCCTTCGTCCCGTTCCAGGGCTTCGGCCCGTACGAGAGCTGGGACGCCGAGGAGACCGTCGCCGGTGGCGAGGCGCTGGAGCTCGCCGGGCTGACGCTGGACGTCATCTTCACTCCGGGCCACAGCCCGGGTCACGTCACCTATTCGGTCCGCGGCGAGGACGCGATCTTCTCCGGCGACGTCCTCTTCCAGGGCTCGGTCGGTCGCGTCGACCTGCCCGGCGGCGACTGGCCGACCCTGGCCGGCTCGATCGCGACGCTGCTCGATTCGCACGCCGACACGACCGTCGTCCATCCCGGCCACATGGGGATCACGACGCTCGGCGCCGAGCGGGCGACGAATCCGTTCCTTCAGGCCACGGCTCGCTGAGCCGCGCCGCCGACGCCAGCTAAGGTCGCCAGCAAGATGGCAGCAAAGTTCCAGGCACCCCGCGGCACCTTCGACGTGCTCCCAGCGCCGATGCGCGCGCGGGCCCACATCCAGGCCGTCGCGGCGGGGATCTTCGAGCGCGCGGGCTACGAGACGATCCAGACGCCGACCTTCGAGCACACCGACCTCTTCGAACGCGGGGTCGGCAAATCGACCGACATCGTCCGCAAGGAGATGTTCACCTTCGAGGACAAAGGGGAACGCAGCCTGACCCTGCGGCCGGAGGGCACGGCGCCGATCTGCCGCGCCTACCTCGAGCACGGGATGCACAAACTGGCGCAGCCGGTGAAGCTCTCCTACTACGGGCCGTTCTTCCGCCACGAGCGCCCGCAGGCAGGGCGCTACCGGCAGTTCCACCAGCTCGGGATCGAGGCGATCGGGACCGCGTCGCCGCTCGCCGACGCCGAGGTGATCATGCTGCTGAGCGACCTGCTCGGGGAGCTCGGGGTGCCGGGGGTGGTGCTGCGGCTGGGGAGCCTCGGCTCGCTCGACGCGCGCGCCGCCTACCTGGAGGAGCTGAAAGCGCACCTGCACGCGCACGAGGGCGACCTGAGCCCGGACGTGCGGGAGCGCATCGACATCAACCCGCTGCGCGCCTTCGACTCCGACGACGAGGGCGTGAAGGGCGTGATGGCGAGCGCGCCGACGATCCTCGACGCGCTGTCAGAGGAAGACGCCGAGCACTTCGCCGAGGTCCGCTCGCTGCTCGACGCGGCGGGGATCGACTACGAGCTCGACGCGACCCTCGTGCGCGGGATCGACTACTACACCCGCACCATCTTCAGCTTCGTCTGCGACGCCCTCGGCTCGGTGTCGGAGATCGGCGGCGGCGGGCGCTACGACGGGCTGATCGAGCAGCTCGGCGGTCCGGCGACCCCGGCGGTCGGCTGGGCGGCGGGGATGGAGCGGATCCTGCTGGCGCTCGACGAGGAGGAGCCCGCGCTCGGCCGCGACGCCTTCGTCGCGATCGCCGACCAGGAGCAGCGGGCGCGGGCGATGGCGCTGGTGACCGAGCTGCGGAACGCGGGCTTCTCGGCGGAGATGGACCTCGGCGGGCGCGGCCTCAAGGGCCAGCTGAAACACGCCGACCGTCTCGGCGCCGCGCAGGTGCTGATCCTCGAGGCCGACGGCACCGCGCAGCTGCGCGACATGGCGAGTGGCGAGCAGCGCGCCGCCGACACGGGCAATCTTCTTGGCGAGATGACTGGAGGCGAAGCATGAGTTCGGCGGAGCAGGGTGGGGCGGAGCGGACGCTGGGAGATCTGCCGGACCCGAGCGCGAACGGCTACCGCGACACCTGGTGCGGGCGCGTCCTTACCGACCGGGTCGACGACGAGGTGCGGGTCGCGGGCTGGGTCAACCGCCGGCGCGACCACGGCGGCCTGATCTTCATCGACCTGCGCGACCGCACCGGCATCGTCCAGCTCGTCTTCCATCCCGACACCTCCGGCCCGGCCTTCGAGCTGGCCCACCGGCTGCGCGCCGAGGACGTGCTCAGCGTCTCCGGCAAGGTCGTGCGGCGCGACGCCGAGACGATCAACCCGGCGCTGCCGACCGGTGAGGTCGAGGTCGCCGTCGCGGCCGCCGACCTGCTCGCCGACTCGGAGACGCCGCCCTTCCAGATCGAGGGCTACGCCGACGACGTCGGCGAGGACACGCGCCTGCGCTACCGCTACCTCGACCTGCGGCGGGCGCCGATGCGCGAGGCGCTCCTGCTCCGCCACCGGGTGACGAGCGCGATGCGCGAGTTCCTCGGCGCCGAGGGCTTCGTCGATGTCGAAACGCCGGTGCTGACCCGCTCGACGCCGGAGGGCGCGCGCGACTTCCTCGTCCCCAGCCGCCAGCAGCAGGGCAGCTTCTACGCGCTGCCGCAGTCGCCGCAGCTCTACAAGCAGCTGCTGATGGTGAGCGGGTTCGAGCGCTACTTTCAGATCGCCCGCTGCTTCCGCGACGAGTCGACGCGCGCCGACCGCCAGCCGGAGTTCACCCAGCTCGACGTCGAGATGTCGTTCGTCGGGGTCGATGACGTGATCGAGGTGAACGAACGCCTGCTGTCCCAGGTGTTCGCCGCCGTCGGCGGACCCGAGGTGACGATGCCGATGGAGCGGATGGCCTACGCCGAGTCGATGGAGCGCTTCGGCACCGACCGGCCGGACCTGCGCTTCGGGCTCGAGCTGGTCGACCTCGGCTCGGCGCTGCAGGGCACCGAGTTCAAAGTCTTCAAGTCGGTGCTCGAGGGCGGCGGCTCGATCCGCGGGATCAACGCGGGCAAGCGCGAGGTGCCGCGTAAAGAGCTCGACGGATTCATCTCGCGGGCGCAGGAGCTCGGCGCCAAAGGGCTCGTCTGGGCCTTCCGCGAGGGCGACGGCTGGCGCTCGCCGACGGCGAAGTTCCTCAGCGACGCCGAGCTGGCCGAGCTGAACCGCCTGCTCGGGGCGGAGGAGGGCGACCTGCTGCTGCTCGTCGCCGACAAGCGCCCGGTCACCGACGCGGTGCTCGGGCAGATGCGCCTCGACCTCGGCGAGCGCTTCGGCCTGATCGACGAGAACGAGGACCGCCTCGTCTGGATCGTCGACTTCCCGCTGTTCCTGTACGACGAGGCCGAGAAGCGCTGGGACGCGATGCACCACCCGTTCACCTCGCCCGCCGGCGATTTCGATCCGAGCGACCCGGGCGCGGCGCTGTCGAAGGCCTACGACGTGGTCTGGAACGGGCAGGAGATCGGCGGCGGCTCGATCCGTATCCACGACGCCAAGGTGCAGGGCCAGGTCTTCGACGTGCTCGGGATCGCCCCTGAGGTCGCCGAGGCGCGATTCGGCTTCCTGCTCGAAGCGCTGCGTTATGGCGCGCCGCCGCATGGTGGCATCGCCTACGGCATCGACCGCTTCGTCCAGCGGCTCGCCGACGCCGACACGATCCGCGACGTGATCGCCTTCCCGAAGACCGCCTCCGGCTTCGACCTGCTCACCGGCGCGCCGGCCCCGGTCGACGCGGTCCAGCTGCGCGAGGTCGGCGTCGCGATCCACAAACCGGGCAAAGCCGGGCACTGAGATGGCGCTGCGGGACTGGTTACCCCGCAGTTGGACCGCCGGCCGCGGGCCGGGTCAGACCCCGGTCTACGTAGACGACCCGCGCTACGAAGGGTGGGAGGTCGTCCGCGAATTCGCCGACGTGCGGACCGCGCGCGCCTGGCACCAGGCCCTGACAGAGGCCGGCATCGAAGCGGCGCTGACCGCCGACTGGCCGCTCGACCGCTACGGCCATGGCGACATCCAGCTCTGCGTCCCCGGCGATCAGTGGAGCGAGGCCGAGATGCATCTCAGCAACCTTGATGTCCCCGACTACTGAGACTGCTTCGCAGCGGTCCTCCGGTGCTACGGTTCACCCAGGCTCGAGCCCGTACGAGAGCCGTCTCACCGTTTGACCCAACACAAACGGCGCGGGAGCCGATTTCTTGGGACCCCTTGGGATTCTGAGTAGGCACCCACCTTCTTTTGAAGGGATCAAAGCTAGAGGCGGTACCGGCGGGCTGGTGCCCCTTTTCTTACAAAGCGCGCACCACCCGTGCGCATTTCCTCGCCAGCATCGGCGTCATGGCAAGTGCCCGCCAAGACGCCCGTCGACTTTTGGTTGCTCAGCAGCCAAAACTCGACACGGACATCCTTGACCGGAAGGTTGCCGCGCTCGCCGGGCGACAGCACGGGGTCGTGAGCAGGTGGCAGATCGAGGAGATCGGTCTGAGTCGACAGATGATCAAGACTCGGATCGGGCACGGTGGGCTCAATCGTCTGCACCGAGGCGTGTACGCCGTGGGACATCGGGCGACGACGGTCGAGTCACGGTGGATGGCCGCGGTACTGGCCCATGGGGCGCACGCGGTGCTCAGTCATCGCTCGGCGGGGCAACTGTGGGGATTGCACCCACGGAGTCGGATCGAACCCGAAATCACCGCACCAGGGTCGAAGAAGACCAAGAAAGGGATCGTCGCGCACCGTGGGACGTTGCTCAGGGATGAAGTGGTGCGGGTGCGGGGGATACCGGTGACGTCGGTGCCGCGGACGATGTTCGACCTCGCGGCGACGCGGTCGGAGCGGGAAGTCGAGCGGGCCTGGAACGAGATGGAAGTGCGCGGGTTTCGCGATCGGCTCTCGGTGGCGCGGCTGTTGGAGCGTTATCCGGGGCGCAAGGGGTCGCTCGTCCTGGCGCGTTTGGCGGAGCGCAAAGAGCTGCCGGTCGGGATCACGCGGAACGATCTTGAGGAGGCGTTCCTGGCGCTGATCGATCGGTTCGGACTGCCGCGGCCGCGCATGAACGCCCACCTCGCCGTGCGCGAGCGCTTCTACGAGATCGACTGTCTCTGGGAAGACCGGCGGGTGGCGATCGAGCTCGACGGGGGAGCCGTCCACAAGACCACCAGGGCCTTTCACGACGACCGCGAACGCGACCGGATCCTAACCGCCGAAGGCTTCACCACCGCCCGCATCACCTGGGATCACATCCAGGACACGCCCCAAGAAGTCGCCGCCGACCTGCGGCGCATCCTCACTCCGTACCCTTCACCCAATGGATCGAGAGCTCTTCGACCACTTCCTTCGCGATGAGTCGCATCGCGGCCCCGTCCCCGACGACGCTTTCACCGGCGCCGCCGGAGGCGCTGCCTGCGGCGACGTCTCCCGCCTATCCCTGACCGTGAGCGGCGGCCGCATCGCCGCGGTCACCTTCGACACCGAGGGCTGCGGCGCCACCCGCGCCGCCACCGCCGCCCTCGCCGAAACCATCGAGGGCGCCACCGTCCTCGAGGCGGCCCTCACCTCGATCGACGACACCGAAGCCCTTCTCGGAGGCCTCGTCCCGTCCAAGCGCCACGCGGCCCAGCTCGCGACCGACGCGCTCCACCGGGCCCTGAGCGCCGCCGCGGCCTCGAACCTCCCGCTCGACCCGAGCGTCTGCGTTTCGGACCGAATAGCGGCCCCAAATGCAGACGGCACGCTTGGTGTGGGACGGGACACTCCCACCTCAATTGCCAATAGTGGTGGGAGTGTCCCGTCCCCCGAGCGCGTCGCCGTCGCCGTGTCCGGTGGCGTTGATTCAGCCGTCGCGGCATTGCTCGAAAGGGAGCGAGGCGTCGAGGTCATCGCGATCACGGTGAAGCTCTGGGCCGATCCGGAGACCGACGGCACCAAGGCTTGCTGCTCGCCCGAGGCCGTGCTGGGGGCGCGGGCGGTGGCGCACTCGTTGGACATCCCGCACTTCACTCTCGACCTCGAGGCGGACTTCCGGCGACGCGTCGTCGATCGGTTCGTCACCGGCTACGCCGAAGGGCAGACGCCGAATCCCTGCATCCTTTGCAACGGCGAAGTGCGGCTCGCGGCGATGCTCGACCTGGCGGAGCGCCTCGGAGCTACGCGGCTCCTGACCGGCCACTACGCCCGGATCGTCGAGGACGAGCAAGGGCCGCTGCTGGCGGCCGGAGTCGACGCGGCCAAGGACCAGAGCTACATGCTCGCGGCGCTGCCGCCGGAGCTGCTCGGGCGGCTCGGCTTCCCGCTCACCGACATGACCAAGGACGAAGTGCGGGCGGTGGCGACGCGGCACGGGCTCGCGGTGGCGAAGAAGCCCGAGTCGCAGGACCTCTGCTTCCTCGCCGGCCAGGGCAAGCAGGGCTTCCTGCGACGGCACGGCAACCTCGTCGACCGTGAGGGCGCGATCGTCGACCGCGGCGGCCGCAACCTCGGCCGCCACCGCGGCCACCACAACTTCACCGTCGGGCAGCGCCGCGGGGTCGGCGTCTCGCTGAACGAGCCGGGGTACGTCGTCGCCACCGACGCCGCGTCCAACACGGTCACGGTCGGCACCCGCGAGGACATCGAAACGCGCCGGATCAGCGTCCGCGACGCGGTCCTCCACCGCGACGGCGCCCGGGTCGACAACGTCCGCCTGCGCTACCACTCGGCGACGCTGCCCGCGACGGTCGGCGCCGCCGAGCCGGGCCGCCACAAGGCGCTCGAGCTACAGCTCGCCGAGCCCTTCGACGCCGCCGCCCCCGGCCAGACCGCGGTGCTGATGGACGGCGAGACGATCGTCGGCCACGGCACGATCACCTCCGCCGCCTAGGCCGCCCCTCGCGCTCCGGCCGAGCCACGCGGCACCGTCCCGGCGCCCGCCTACGATCCAGCGCGCAACATCCGATACACGAACTGTCAGCAAACCGTAGGCTCTCCCTCATGAAGGCCCAACAAATCCGCGATACCTACCTCGCGTTCTTCGAGGAGCGGGGGCACAAAATCGTGCCGTCGGCCTCGCTGGTGCCTTCCGTGCTCGACCCGACCGTGCTGCTGACGACGGCCGGCATGCAGCCCTTCAAGCCCTACTTCCTCGGCCAGGAAACGCCGCCCGCGCCGCGCGTCACCGACGTGCAGAAGTGCTTCCGCACGACCGACATCGAGGAGGTCGGCAACACCGCCCGACACATGACCTTCTTCGAGATGCTCGGCAACTGGAGCTTCGGCGACTACTTCAAGGCGGAGTCGATCCCCTGGGGTTGGCAGCTCGCCACCGAAGGCTTCGGCATGGACCCGGAGAAGATCTGGGTGACGGTCTTCGGCGGCGACGAGGAGCTCGGGCTCGGCCCCGACACTGAGGCGATCGCGATCTGGGAAGAGACCGGCGTGCCCGCCGAGCGGATCGTCCAGCTCGGCCGCGAGGACAACTTCTGGCAGGGCGGGCCGACCGGGCCGTGCGGCCCGTGCTCGGAGCTCTATATCGACCGCGGCCTCGACTTCGGCACCGCCGACGAACGTCCCGGCGACGAGGGCGAGCGCTTCCTCGAGTTCTGGAACCACGTCTTCATGTCCTACGACCTGCACGACGACGGGACGCTGACCGAGCTGCCGATGAAGAACATCGACACCGGGATGGGCCTCGACCGGATGGCGGCGATCCTCCAGGACGTCCCCTCGGTCTTCGACGTCGACCACGTGCGGCCGCTGATCGCGCTCGCCGAGGAGCTCTCCGGCCACGCCTACGACGAGTCGCCGGAGGTGACGCGGGCGATGCGGATCGTCGCCGACCACTCGCGCGGCGCCGCCTTCCTGATCGCCGACGGCGTCGTCCCCTCCAACGAGGACCGCGGCTACATCCTGCGCCGGATCATGCGGCGGGCGATCCAACAGGGCAACACCCTCGGCCTCGAGGCGCCCTGGCTCGGCCGCTTCGCCGAGCGCGTGATCGAGCTGATGGGCGAGGTCTACCCGGAGCTGGTCGCCGAGCGGGAGAACATCGCCCGCTGGGTCGGCGACGAGGAGGAGAGCTTCGGCCGCACGCTGGTGCGCGGCGAACAGATGCTGGAGCGGCTGATCGCCGAGGCGAAGGAGTCCGAGACCTCCTGGATCGACGCGGCCGACGCCTTCAAACTCCACGACACCTACGGCTTCCCCTACGACCTGACCAAGGAGCTGCTCGCCGAGCAGGGCCTGGCGGTCGACGACGACGGCTTCGTCGAGCTGATGGAGGAACAGCGCACGCGCGCCCGCACCGGCGCCGCCACCGCTCACGGCTCCGAGGACACCCACGCGCGGGTCCAGCAGTTCGCCGCGGCGACCTCGCCGAGCAACTTCGTCGGCTACGAGACGCTGACCGCCAACACCGGCGTGGCGGCGATCGAGCCGCAGGGCGAGCGCGCGCTGCTGAAGCTGGAGACGAGCCCGTTCTATGCCGAGGGCGGCGGCCAGGTCGCCGACTCGGGACTGCTGCGCTGGGACGGCGACGAGGCCGAGGTGGTCGACGTCTACCGCGTCGGCGGCGACCAGGTCGTCGCGATCGAGGCCAAGGAGATCCCCGCGGGCGCCGAAGTCGAGGCGGTGGTGGATCGTGAGACCCGCCACGCGACGATGCGCAACCACACCGCGACGCACCTCCTGCACGCGGCGCTCCGCGAGCGACTCGGAACCCACGTCCGCCAGGCGGGCTCGGCGGTCCGTCCCGACAAACTGCGCTTCGACTTCACCCACGGCGCCTCGCTCAGCCCCGAGGAGCTGCGCGACGTCGAGGACCGCGTCAACGAGTGGATCAAGGCGAGCGCGCCGGTCCGCTGGCTCGAAATGGAGCGCCCGGAGGCCGAAGCGCTCGGCGCGATGGCCCTGTTCGGCGAGAAATACGGCGAGTGGGTGCGGGTGGTGGAGATCGACGGCGTCTCGCGTGAGCTCTGCGGCGGCACGCACGTCGCCAACACCGCCGAGATCGGCATCTTCAAGGTGACCGCGGAGGGCTCGAGCGCCGCCAACGTGCGCCGCATCGAGGCGATCACCGGCCCGGCCGGGATCGACTTCTTCCGCGACCGCGACGCGGCGCTGCGCGAGGCCGGTGAGCTGCTCGGCAACCCGCAGGACCCGCTCGCGGGGGCGCGGCGCGCGGCCGAGCGATTGAAAGAGGCGGGCGCGCAGGGCGAGCAGGCGCAGCGCCAGGCGCTCGGCGAGGAAGCGAAACGGCTCGCGGGCGAGGCCTATGAGCTCGCCGGCGTGCGGGTGCTCGTCGCCGCCACCGAGCTCAGCGACCAGAAGTCGCTGCTCGACGTCGCCAACCGGATCCAGTCCACGCTCGGCGGTGACGTCGTCCAGGTGCTCGCCGGCGGGGACAAGGACAAAGTCGCGCTGGTGACGCTGGCGACGCCCGGGGCGATCGCGAAGGGCCTCTCGGCGGCGGAGCTGGTGCGTACCGCGGCGAGCGTCGTCGGCGGTGGCGGTGGCGGCCGCGACGACATGGCGCAGGCGGGCGGCCGCGAGCCGGCGAAGATCGATGACGCGTTGGGGGCGGCGCGCGCTTTGATCGAGGAGAAATTGGGGTAAGGCTTGCGAGTGCTCGCCCTTGACCACGGCACCGTCCGGATCGGCGCCGCGATCTGTGATCCGACCGGAACCCTCTGCACGCCGCTGCCGGTGATCGAGCCGCCCGAGGCCGACGCCGTCGCGGCGCTCGTCCGCGAGCGCGAGGTCGAGCGCGTCGTCGTCGGCCTGCCGGTCCACCTCAGCGGCGAGGAGGGAGCCCAGGCGGCGCTGGCGCGCGCGTTCGCGGAGGACCTCGGTGAAGTGATCGACGTTCCGGTCGACACCTACGACGAGCGGTTGACGAGCCGGATGGCCGACGTCAGCCGGCGCGAAGGCGCGGGCGCCTCGCGCGACTCGATCGCCGCGGCGCACCTGCTCGAGGCCTACCTGATGAGCCTGGCGCGGAAAGGCGAAGCATGAGCGACGAGCACGGCCCGGACTACCCGGGCGGCGATCCGTTCATCGATCCGAACGACCACGACGCGGTCGAGCGCGAGCAGCGCCGGCGCGAACGCGAAGCGAAGCGGGCGGGCAAGGCGTCCAAGCGCAAGCAGAAGGAAGCGGCCGCGACGCCCCCTCCGCGGAAAGAGCCACCGCCGCCGACCCGGCCGCGCACCCCTGAGCAGGAGTTCTGGGACGAGCCCGCCGAGCCCGTGACCCCGCCGCCGCTCCCGGTCCCCGAGCCCGGCCGCGAGCCGCAAAGCAGCGCCCCCGCCGAGCGGGGTCGCAAACGACTTCTGGGACGACGGAAAGCAAAACGCGCCGCCGCCGCGGGTGCCGCAGCGGCCGCGGCGAGTGCCGCGAGCGATGCTCCGGCCGGGCCGACGACGGGCGAAACGCAGGCCGCCGCCGGTTTCCCGACCGGTGAAGAGCCCTTTGACGCGGGGCCGCCGACCGCCGAACAACCCGTCCCGCCACCGACCGGAGAACAAGTGACGCCGGAGCCGCAGGGCCCGCCGACTGGCGAACAGTCCACCGCCGCCGCACCTCCTACCGGGGAAGAGCCGATCGTGGACGCCGGGCCGCCGACCGCGGAACAGGCTCTCCCTGAGCCGATCCCGCCGGAGACGGAAGCGCCGCACGCGCTCGCGGCGGAAGTGCCGCAGGCCGATCCTGGTCCCGGCACTGCGGAAACGCCGCAGCTCGATCCCAACCAGCCGCGCCGCGAGCAGGCGCCGCCGCCGGTGCCGGTCGAGCAGACCGGGGCGGGGGACTGGGAGCCGCCGCCACCGCGCGACGACTGGGGCTTCGACGAGGACGACGACTTCCACGAGGACGGCGACCCGAACATGGCCGGCGCCGCGCGCACCGGGCGCCGCCACGGCGAGGGCGGCAACCGCGGCGGCGGGTTCCTCGGCGCGCTGCTGCGCCACCCGTTCCGAATCCTCGCGACCGTCGTCTTGATCCTCATCCTGGTCTTCCTCAACTCGCTCTTCCAGCCCTTCGTCGGCGAAGGCCACGGCAAAGTCGTCGTCGACATCCCGAAAGGCTCGAGCGTCGGCGAAGTCGGCGACCTGCTGGAAAAGGAAGGCGTGATCTCCGACGGCTTCGTCGTCTCCGGCTCGACCCTGTTCCAGGCCCGCGTGACGATCGCCGGCAAGCGCTCGGATCTCTTCGCCGGCAAATTCACGATGAAGGAAGGGATGAGCTACGGCGACGCGATCGACGAGCTCTCCAAGGAACCGAAACCGGCGCAGCAGGCGACCAAGCCGGGGATCGTCACCGTGACGATCCCCGAGGGCCAGAGCCGCCCGATCACCGCCAAACTCGTCAAGGAAGACGGGGTCAAGGGCAACTACCTGAAGGCGTCGAAGAAGTCGAAGCTCCTCAACCCCGAAAAGTACGGCGGCAAGAACGTCAAGAACCTCGAGGGCTTCCTCTTCCCCGACACCTGGGAATTCAAGACGAACAAACCCGTCAAGGACCTCGTCGCCCTGCAGCTCCAGGACTTCAAGAAGCAGATCAAGAAGGTCAACATGAAGTACGCGAAGTCGAAAAACCTGACGGTCTACGACGTGGTCACGATCGCCTCGATCATCGAACGCGAGGCGGCGGTGCCGAAGCAGCGCAAACTGGTCGCCTCGGTGATCTACAACCGGCTACACGAAGGCATGACGCTGGGGATGGACTCGACGATCCGCTTCGCCACCGGCAACTACGAAAAGCCGCTGACCGAGTCAGAACTGGAAAGCAGCTCGCCGTACAACACGCGCAACCACGCGGGGCTGCCGCCGGGCCCGATCAACAGCCCCGGCCTCGCCGCGATCAACGCCGCCGCGCACCCGGCGAAAACCGAATTCCTGTTCTTCGTCAACAACCCGAACTCGTGCAATGAACTGGCGTTCGCGAAAACCGAAGAAGAATTCCTCGCGAACGAAGCGAAGTACCAGAAGGCGCGCGAAAAGAACGGCGGGAACGAGCCGAGCACTTGCAAGTGAGCGGTGGAAGGGCCTGATGCCCGGCCTGGCGGTGATCGGTCACCCGGTGGCGCACTCGCGCTCGCCGGACATGCAGACGGCGGCGCTCTCCGACCTCGGCCTGGCCGGGGAGTGGACCTACGGGGCGATCGACGTGGCGCCGGAGGACTTCGAGGCGACGATCGCCGAATTGTCGGCGGCGGGCGAGTACGCCGGCGTGAACATCACGGTGCCGCACAAGGAGGCGGCGCTGACGATGGCCGACGAGGCGAGCGAGGGCGCCCGCGCGATCGGCGCCGCCAACACGCTGAGCTTCCGCGAGGCGCTGATCGTCGCCGACAACACCGACGCGGGCGGGCTGCTCCGCTCGTTGCCGGAGAGCCTGGGCATGTTCGCGGCGGAGGGCGAGGGCCCCGTGGTCCTGCTCGACGCCGGCGGGCCGGACGCGGAGATCGCCACCCGCCGCGCCCTCGTGCTCGGCGCGGGCGGCGCGGCGCGGGCGGCGATCTGGGCACTCGCCAGCGGCGGCGAGGGGCTTGCCGAAGCCGACGAGGAGGGACGCGGCGACGAGGCGCCGCGGGAGCTGTGGATCCCCGCCTTCGAGGTCGACGTCTGGAACCGGACCACCGAGCGAGGGGCCGCCGTCGCGGCCGAGCTCGGCGCGGAGTTCGTCGCCGAGCCGGACCCCGCCGACTACGCGCTGATCGTCAACACGACCGCGGTCGGGCTCGGCGGCGAGGACGCGTTCGCGCACCTGCCGCTCACCGCCGACTCCTTCGAGCCGGACCAGGTCGTCCTCGACATGGTCTACACCGAGGAGCCGAGCGCGCTGCTCGCCGCTGCCGCCGCCGCGGGCGCGACCACCGTCGATGGGCTCGAGATGCTGGTCCAGCAGGGCGCGCTCTCGATGCGCATCTGGACCGGCGAGGAGCCCTCGATCGAGGCGATGCGTACCGCCGTTCGTCGCTAGATGGTCGATAGGGTGGAACGTTCATGACCGCCTTCCGATTCACCACCGCCGGGGAGTCCCACGGCCCCGGGCTGACCGCGATCGTCGAGGGCGTCCCGGCCGGGCTGCAGCTCGACCGCGAGGCGCTCGACCGTGACATGGCGCGCCGCCAGCTCGGCCACGGGCGCGGCGGCCGCATGCGGATCGAGACCGACACCGTCGAGGTCCGCTCC
>DAIQOT010000295.1:0-4172 GCA_036787695.1 Solirubrobacterales bacterium
CAGGTCGAAGGCGATGTAGGTCGCCGGGATCTCCTCGCTCAGCAACTTGATCCGACTCTCCGCCGGGTGGATCCGCTGCTGCAGCAGGTCGAACTGCACCTCGCCGTCGTCGCCGCGGATCACCAGCTCGCCGTCGAGCACCCAGCGGCCCGGCGCCCAGGAGAGCTCCGGGAAGTAGCGCCCCAGCGGTTTGGCGCCGCGCGACTGCACGTAGGCCTCGTCGCCGTCGATGAAGACGATCGCGCGGAAACCGTCGAGCTTCGGCTCGTACGCCCACTCCTCGCCCTCGGGCAGGGCTTTGCGGGTCAGCGCCAGCTGCGGTTTGATCGGCGGCGAGAGCGGCAGGGCCACCCGGCGAGGCTATCCGCTCGCGCCGAGCGCGGCGACCAGGCGACGCCCGCAGGCCAGCCCCGGGTCCTTGTCGGGGTTGTAACAGGCGAGCGAGACCCCGACCAGGTTGTCGCCGGTGCCGAGCGGGCCGAGGAGCGCTTCGAGCTCCTCCCAGTCGAGCCCGCCGGGCTGCAGGTAGTCGGTGGCGGGGAAGACGACCTCGTCGAGCACGTCGACGTCGATGTGCAGCCAGTAGGGCCCGGCCGCGTCGAGGCGCGCCGCCAGGTTGACCGCCGTCTCGCCGACGCCGACCAGGCGCAGTTCGTCGGTTCCGTATAAGAGGGGCGGCCGGACCAGTTCCTCGGGCTGGCGCATCCCGTCGGCGACGGCTTCGGCACGGTCGCGGAAACCGACCAACGCGGTGCGCTCGGGGATCGTCGTAGCGCCGCCGGCCGCCTCGACCCAGGCCGCCGGCCCGAGCCCGAGCGCCACCGCGATCGGCATGTCGGCCGCCTCGCCGGTGGTCGAGGTCTCGCCGTCGTAGAGGTCGAGGTGGCCGTCGACGTGGGCGAGGCCGAGCGGCGCGCCGAGGGCGTCGCGCGCCCCGGCCAGGGCGCCGGGCAGCTCGGCGCAGCAGCCGCCGATCAGGAAGGGACGCTGGCCCGCCTCGAGCGACGCCGCCACCGCGCCGCGCACCGCCCGGGTCGTCGCCAGCACGTCGTCGCTCGCGACGAGCCCGGTGACCGGGTCACGGGCCTCGCCGCGGATCCGCACCGCGAGGTCGCCCTCGTCGTGCGCGCCGAGCGCCTCGGTCAGCTCGAGCTCGCGCAGCACCGCCGGGGCGGTCTCGGTGCCGCCGCTCCGTCCCACCGAATCGACCGGCACCCCGATCGTCACCGTCGCGTCCATATCCCGGGAGAGTGCCAAAATCCCCGCCCATGGCGAAGCGACGCAAACCGGCGCGACGGGGACGTGAGAAATCGCCGACCGTCTCCTACACCGATCCCGAGGGGAACGTGCTCGAGCTGCGCGAACGGCTCAGCTCGTCGACGATCGCCAAGATCGGCGAGGCGCCGTCGAGCCACGCGGCCTCGCTCGAGGACGCCTGGGCGCGCCGCGAGGAGGCCCTCTTCGAGCGCCTCGCCGTCTCCTGGGAGATCGCGGGCCTGCCGCTCGACGACCAGAAGATGATGCTCGGCCGCTACCGGATGGCTAATGCCGAGGAGCGCGCGTGGGTGCGACGGACGATCGCCGTCCACCTCGAGCGCCACATCCCCGAGCTGGCCGGCTGAGCGCCGTCGCCGAGGCTGATCATGGCCGAGGAGCTGCGGGTCGACGAGCGCCTGGCGATCCCGCTGGCCGAGATCGAGCTGCGCACCAGCCGCTCCTCCGGGCCGGGCGGCCAGCACGCCAACGTCACCGCCTCGCGGGTCGAAGCGGTCTTCGACATCGAGGCATCGGCGTCGCTCGACGAGGCGCGCCGGGCGCGGCTGCTCGAGAAGCTGGGCCCGGTCGTCACCGCGGTCGCCCAGGACGGCCGCAGCCAGTACCGCAACCGCGAACTGGCGCTGAGCCGGCTGGCGGCGAAGATCAAAGCCGCCCTCCGCGTCCAGCGCCCGCGCCGCCCGACCCGACCGACCCGCTCCTCGCGCCAGCGCCGCCTCGACCAGAAGCGCCGCACCGGCGAGCGCAAGCAGAACCGTCGCCGCCCGAGTGGCGACGACTAGAACACCTGGTAGCTCTGGACGCTGATGAAGAAGCCGTGCCCGGCGCGGTTGACGCAGGTGATGCCGTCGGTGCGGCTGATGCACTCGGAGCCGCCGACGCGCGAGGCGGTGCCGTAGGCGAGCGATGAGGCGCTCGGGTCGAGTGCGGTGTCGCCGGCGCAGACGAAGCCCGCCTCGCCGCCCGCCGGGACTTCGAGGCCCTGGCCGTAGCCGACCTCCCGCGAGCAGGCGGCGGGCCGCGGCAGCGGTTTCCAGTCGCGCTTGCGGATGTCGCAGCGGGCGCCGCCTTCGTACATCGCGCAGCCGATGTTGCCGGAGGGCGTGCGGAAGGTCTTCAGGTGGAGGATGCGCTTCGGCTGCGCCGCTTCTTCTTCGGCCACCTTCGTTTCGGCTGCCTTGGCTTCCTTGGCCGCCGCGGTTTCCTGGCTGCTCGAGCCGCCTTCGACTTTGGCCGGCACTTCGACTTTTTCGGTGACCGTCCGTTCGATCGTCGTCGTCGATCCGCCGCCGCATCCGCCGACGAGCGCGGCGAGGAAGAGAAAGGCGGCGAGGGCGAGCGCCGGCGCCGCGGCGCGCCTCACGCCAGCGCCTCGATCTTTCCCGCGAGCTCGAAGTCGGCGGCGGTGAGGCCGCCCTCGGAGTGGGTCGAGATCGTCACCGTGACCGTGGCCCAGGAGATCGCGACATCGGGGTGATGGCCCATCGCCTCGGCGGGCTCGACCAAGGAGTCGACGAAGCGGACCGAGCCGACGAAGTCGCCGCGCTCGAAGGATTTGACGATCGCGTCGCCCTGCCGCTCCCAACCGTCCAGGTCGGCCAGCATCGCCTCGATCTCGTCGCTCCCCAGCAGCGCCATCCCGCACCAGCGTAACCGCCGGCGTACCAGGATTTTGTTACATCGCTTATGGAGTTAGGACGATCTTCAGCGCTTCGCGCCGGTCGAACATCGCGTAGGCCTCGGCCGCTTCGTCGAGCTCCATGTGGTGGGTGACCAGCGGCGTCGGGTCGAGCTTGCCGCTCTCCAGCAAGGCCATCACCGCGTCGACGTGGGCGATCACGTTGGCCTGGCCGAGGCGGATGTCGAGGCCCTTGAGCCAGGCGAGGCCGAGGTTCATCTCCGACTTGCCGACCTGGACGCCGATCCCGGAGACGGTGCCTGCGTTGCGGGCGAGCGAGATCGCCGCGTCGACCGCCGCCGGCGCGCCGACCGCCTCGATCACGACGTCGGCGCCGCGCCCGCCGGTCGCCCCGCGCACCTCGGCTTTCGGGTTGCCCTCGGTGAGGTGAACCGGGGTGGCGCCGAACCGCGCCGCCAGCTCCAGCCGCTCCTCGACCGAGTCGACCGCGAAGACCTGGGACGCGCCGCCCGCGAGCGCCGTCTGTACCGCGCAGAGCCCGACCGGGCCGAGCCCGAGCACCGCGACGGTGTCGCCCATCTGCATCCGCGAGTGGGCGACCGCGTGGTACCCGGTCCCCATCACGTCGCCGGCGAAGAGCGCCGTGTCGGCCGACATCCCCTCCGGCACCTTGCGCAGGACCATGTCGGCGAACGGGACCAGCGCCTGGTCGGCCTGCGTCCCGCCCAGCGCGCCGAGGTTCTTGCCGTGGCCGAAGGTCCGGCCGCGCTCGCAGCGGTGGTAGTCGCCGCGCAGGCAGGACGTGCAGCTGCCGCAGGCGACGAGGAAGGTGCCGAGCACCCGGTCGCCGACGGCCACCCGGGTTACCGCGTCGCCGACCGCCAGCACCTTGCCGACGTACTCGTGGCCGATCACCGTCCCCGGGTCGACCGGCACCCGGCCGTGGAAGATGTGGAGGTCCGACCCGCAGACCCCGGTCGCCTCGACCGCGATGATCGCCTCGTCCGGATTCTCAAGCACCGGCTCGGCGACCTCGTCGACCCGAACCTCCCCCGGCGCCTGGTAAGTGACCGCCCGCATGGCCGCAACCTACTCGGCGCGGGTGTCGGTGTGCCGGCGTGAGGGGAGCGAGGGCCCGGGAAAGTCACGAAGACCCATGAAACGTCACGGGTCGTCCCACCTTCAGGGCCGCCTCGATGTTGATGGGCCGAAAACCCGCCTATATGTCCGGTTTTCGGCCCATCAACATTTCGGGCGC
>DAIQOT010000092.1:0-13509 GCA_036787695.1 Solirubrobacterales bacterium
CGTCGGCGAGCACGAGTTCGAGCTGCACGTCTAGAGCGCCGGGAGGGGGCGTCGGCTCTCAGCGGAGGAGCAAAGGCTGCAGGCGGTCCCTGACCTTTTCGGGGATCGGGGTTTTTTGCCAGTTCTCCAGGTCGACGAAGACGTAGCGGACGTCGGATTCGACCAGGAGGTCGTTGCCGCGGCGGAACTGGAGCTTGAGGGTGGTGCTGGTGGTGCCGAGGCCGTCGAAGCCTCCCTCGATGCGGAGGACGTCGTCGAAGCGGCCGGGGGCGAGGAAGCGCATGTTGACCTCGCCGACGACGGTGTCGACGCCGGTCTCGAGGAGGAGGTCGTAGGAGCCCATCGTCTGGCGCCAGATCTCGGTGAGCACGACGTCGACGTAGGCGAGGTAATTGGCGTTGAAGATGATGCCCTGGGCGTCGCACTCGCCGTAGCGAACGCGCAGCTCGTGGCTGAAGGGGGGCGCCTCGCTCGTAGACTTGCCGGCCATGACGCTGGTAGTAAAGCTGGGAAGCTCGGTCGTCGCCTCCGACGACGGCTCGTTGCGCGCCGACGTGCTCGACTCGGTGTGCGCGCAGATCGTCGCGCTGCGGCAGGCGGGGGAGCAGGTCGTGCTGGTCACCTCGGGGGCGATCGCCCGGGGCATGCGGCTGCTCGACCTCGCGGAGCGCCCGCGGGCGATGGACGAGCTGCAGGCCTGCTCGGCGGTCGGCCAGGGCGACCTCTTCCAGGCCTACCGCGAGCGACTCGAGGCGGGCGGGACGAAGGCGGCGCAGGTCCTTCTCACTCTGTCCGACGTCTCGGAACGAAGCCACTACCTGAACGCGCGGCAGGCGCTCGAGCGGCTGCTCGCCTGGGGTCTTGTGCCGGTGATCAACGAGAACGACACGACCTCGACCGATGAGATCACCTTCGGCGACAACGACTTCCTCGCGGCGCTGGTCGCGGCGCTCCTGAACGCGCGGCTGCTGGTGCTGCTGACGAACACCGACGGGGTCTTCACCGCCGATCCGCGGACCGACCCCGGGGCCGAGTTGGTGGGGAGGATCGACGATGCCTCCTCGCTCGAGGACATCCAGATCGGCGCGTCCTCGGCGCTCGGGAGCGGCGGCATGCAGAGCAAGATCGCCTCGGCGCGGATCGCCAGCGAGTCGGGCGTGCCGGTGGTGATCTGCAACGGGACCCGGGCGGGGGAGCTGACCGCGGCGGCCGCCGGCGAGGAGATCGGCACGCGCTTCACCGCGCGGGTCGAGGGCCGGCTCTCGCCTTACAAGCTGTGGCTCAAATACGCGAAGCAGCCGACCGGGTCGGTGCTCGTCGACGCGGGCGCGGCGGTGCGGCTGCGCGAGAGCGGGTCGAGCCTGCTCGCGGTCGGTGTCACCGGCGCCGACGGCAGCTTCGCGCCCGGGGATGCCGTCTGGGTGGTCGAGCACGGGATCGAGCGGCCACTCGGCAAGGGCATATCCGAGTACTCCTCCAACGACGTGGCCCGGACCGCCGGCCACCGCAGCGCCTACGTGCGCGAGCACTTCCCCGACGCGCCCGAAGAGGTCATACATCGGGACCGCTTCGTCCTGCTTTAGCGCCATTTGTGCCGTTTGAGGGCCAACTTCGCAAATCTTGTGTGCCAAGTGGGGGTGCGCGGGTCGGCTCCGGTTACCCTTCTGACATGGCAGTAGCGACCAGATCGATAGCCGAGAGCGCCGTCGCGGCGAAGCGCGCGGCGCGAACGCTCGCGAGCGTGCCGACCGCCGCCAAGGACGCGGCGCTGGCGGCGACCGCGAGGCTGCTCGACGAGCGCACCGACGCGATCCTCGAGGCGAACGCCGCCGACCTAGCCGACGAGCGCGCCGTCGGGCTCACCGACGCGCTGCGCGACCGACTCACCTTGACCCCGGCGCGGGTCGCCGGGATGGCTGCCGGCGTGCGCGCCGTGATCGCGCTCGAGGATCCGGTCGGCGAGGAGCTCGACCACCGCACGCTGGAGAGCGGCGTCGACCTGCGGAAGATCCGCGTGCCGCTCGGCGTCGTCGGCGTGATCTACGAGGCGCGCCCGAACGTGACCATCGACTGCGCCGCGCTGACGATCAAGAGCGGCAACGCGATCGTCCTGCGGGGGTCGAGCTACGCCCAACGCTCCAACGCGGCGCTCGCCGCGATCGTCCGCGAGGCGCTCGCCGAGGCGGGTCTGCCCGAGGACTCGGTGCTGCTGCTCGACTCCGGCGACCGCGACGGGCTGGCCGAGCTGGCGACCCAGGAGGGCGTCGTCGACCTGTTGATCCCGCGCGGCGGCGAGGGACTGAAGGAGGCGATCAAGGCGGTCGCGACGGTGCCGGTGCTGTACGCGGCGGCGGGCAACTGCCACGTCTACGTCGACGGCGACGCCGACCTGGAGATGGCGACGCGGATCGCCGTCAACGCCAAGGTCCAGCGCCCCTCCGCCTGTAACGCGGCGGAGACCTTGCTGCTCGACGAGCGGATCGCCGCGAGCTACGCGCCGACGATCCTCGCCGCGCTGGCCGACGAAGGGGTCGAGCTGGTCGGCGACGCTCGCGCCCGCGCCGCGGCCGGCGAGTCGGTCGCGATCGGCGAGGCCACCGCGGAAGACTGGGACACCGAGTACCTGGCGCTGAAGCTGGCGGTCGCCGTCGTCGACGGGGTCGATGAGGCGATCGACCACATCAACGCCCACGGCAGCGGGCACTCGGAGTCGATCGTGAGCGGCGACGCGGCGGCGGGCGACGCCTTCGTCGCGGGGGTCGACGCGGCCGCCGTCTACGTCAACGCCTCGACCCGGTTCACCGACGGATTCGAGTTCGGGATGGGTGCCGAGATCGGCATCTCGACCCAGAAGCTGCACGCGCGCGGCCCGATCGCGATGCGTGAGCTGACGACCACGAAGTACGTCGGCCGCGGCAACGGCCAGGTGCGTGGCTGACCGTCCGGGGTCAGGCATCGGGGTGCTCGGCTCGGCGTTCAACCCGCCGCACCTCGGTCACCTGGCGCTCGCGCAGGAGGCCCTCTGGCAGCTCGGGTTGGCGGAGGTCATCCTCGTCCCGACCGGGGTCGCGCCGCACAAGCGGATCGCCGACGACCCGGGGAAAGAGCTGCGCGTGACGATGACCAGGCTCGCCGCCGCCGACGATCCCCGCTTCTCCGTCTCCGCCCTGGAGACCGAACGCGAAGGGCCGTCCTACACGTATGAGACTTTGCAGTTGCTTGCTGAGGAACGAGACGAAAGCGACCTCGTATTTGTGATGGGGGCTGACGCCGCCGTCGGACTCGAGAGTTGGCGCGAGCCTGAGAAGGTCGTCGGGTTGGCGCGTCTGGCGGTCGCCCGCAGGTCGGGCATCTCCGACGCGGAGGTGGCCACGGTGTTGCGCAGTCTCGGTGCCGAGGGGCGGGCGACGATGCTCGAGATGCCCCAGTTCGGTGTGTCTTCTTCAGCAGTTCGCGAGCGTGCCGCAGCCGGCCGGCCGCTTCGCTATCTCGTTCCTGAGCCGGTAGCTCGATTCATCGAGGAGAAGGGGATCTACGCTTGAATCCAATCCAGTCAGAGAACCTGGCACGGCGGCTCGCCGAGCTCGCCGATTCCAAAGTGGGCCAAGACATCGTCGTGCTCGACATGCGTGGCCTGGTCGCCTACACCGACTTCCTGGTGATCTGCACGGTGCGTAACGAGCGCCAGGCAGGCGGCATCGTCGACGAGGTGCGGACGCGCGTCAAGCAGGAGTACGCACTGCTTCCGAGCGGCACCGACGGTGGCGGCGAAGCAGGGTGGACGCTCGTCGATTACCTCGACGCGGTCCTGCACGTCTTCACCGCGGAAGCGCGCGATCGATACCAACTCGACGACCTGTGGCACGAGGCGCCGCGCCTCGAGCTGGCCTTCGACGAGCCGGAAGCACCCTCCGCCGCGACCGCCTGACACTCAGCCCCAGCTGAAGTTCCGTCCGGGGGCCCGTCTACGGTCGCGCCCATGACGAGCTTCAGGAGGACGCTGTTCGGCTACCGCAAGCCCGAAGTCGACGCCGCCGTGGCGGCGCGCGACTCGCACATCACGGGGCTCGAGCAGCAGGCCGCCGTACTCGGCGAGGCCAAGGCCGCGCTCGAGTCGCAGAGCCTGATCCAGGCCCGCGCGATCGCCTCCAACGAGGCGGACATCACTTCGCTCTCGGGGATGGTGATCGAGCGTGAGCGGACGATCCGCGATCTCACCGAGCGCCTCGAGGAGGCCAACGCCTGCCACGACCGCAGCATCGCCTCGCTCGACAAAGTCACGGCGCGGCTCGAGGAACTGCAGGCGCAGGCCCGCGGCCAGGCGACGCGGATCCGGATGAAAGCGCTGCGCGAGGCGGTCGAGGTCGGCAAACGGGCTCAGCTGCTGAACGACATCGAAGACGAAGCGGGATCGCCGCGTGGCGGTCTCCGTGACGATTCGGCAGACATTGCCGCGCCCGACATCGCCGCCGACGCCGAAGCTGCGGCGGAGGCCGCCGCGCAGGCGGCGCCCTTGCCGAGCGCGAACGGCTCGTCCACCAACGGCAACGGCAACGGGGACGGCCACGCGATCGAGCCCGGCACGTCCTGGACCCCTGGCCTCTACGAAGGCAAGGTCCGGCTGGAGATCGGACCGCTCGGCGATTTTGCCCAGCTGGTCGGCTTCGAGGACGCGGTCGGCAAGCTCGGCGCCACCGACATCTCGGTCGAACGGTTCTCCGAGGGTCGGGCGACGTTCTCGATGCGGCTCGACCGCCCGGTCGACCTCCTGCGGGAGCTCGAGGCCGTCTCCTTCATTGACTTCAAGGTCCGCCACACCGCTCCCGACAACCTGATCCTCGATGTCGACGAGGACGGGTCCGGCCGCCACGCCGCCTAGACCTTCCCGGAGGGCGCACTCACCGCTCTCCCGATACACTCTCCCGCTCCCGGGGCTGTAGCTCAGCTGGCAGAGCGCCTCGCTGGCAGCGAGGAGGTCAGGGGTTCGATTCCCCTCAGCTCCACTTTCGTCCCGCAAGGACGTGCCTCGGGCGACTCGCCTGCAGTCCCGCCGCGACCTGGGCGCCGAGCACGGCGATCAGGACGATCAGCGGCACCGTCCAGCTTCCGGTCGCGCTGTGGACCGCGCCGAGCGCCAGCGGGCCCAGGCAGGCGAGCAGGTAGCCGAAGCCCTGGGCCATCGCCGAGAGCTTGCCGGTGTGCTCGTGGTCGGGCGAGCGGGCGACGATGTAGGCGATCGCGAGGCTGATGCAGGCGCCCTGAGCGAGTCCCAGGAGGATCATCCAGAGGTAGGCGAGCGACACCGGCGCGACGATCAGGCCGACGAAGCCGCAGGCGGCGGAGGCCGAGGCGAGCAGGACGAGGGTCGGGCCGCCGCCGAGGCGGCGATCGAGGACCGGCGTGCCGAGGGCGCCGATGATCCCCGGGAAGGTCGCGAAGGAGAGCATCCAGCCCGCTTTCCCGGCGCTCATGCCGTGGTCCTGGAGCAGCGTCGGCAGCCAGGCGACGAAGGCGTAGTAGCCGAGCGACTGGATGCCCATGAAGCAGGTCACCGCCCAGGCGACGCGGTCGTGCATCAGGGCGCGAAGGGACGGGCCCGGCGGAGCCGCGGTGGGGGCGGGAGCGGCAGCAGGGACAGGGCCGGAAGCTGCGGCGCGGACGAGCGTGGCATCGGCGGTACTGGCCGGGTCGCTGTCGGCATCCCGGTCGACCTCCATCTCTGGCTCCGGCTCGCCCCGGCCGGCGAAGACCATCCAGACGATCAGCGCGACGATCGCGGGGATCGCCCAGAGCGCCAGCATCTGCCGCCAGTCGATCCCGAGGGCGTCGCGCAACGGCACGGTCAGCCCGGCGCCGACGGTGCCGCCGATGAAGAGCATCGTCGTGTAGAGGCCGGTGGCCAGGTGCGAGCGCGCGGCGAAGTCGCGTTTGAGCATCCCCGGCATGCCGATGTTGCCGATCCCGATCCCGGCGCCGGCGACCAGCGCGCCGCCGAACAGCGGCAGCAGCCCGGGGATCAGCCAGAGCAGGATCCCGGCGGAGAGGATCGCCATTGACAGCGTGGGGAGGCGACGGGCGCCGAGGTGGCGCGTCAGCCACGGCACGAGAAAGGCGAAGGCGCCGAAGCAGGCCAGCGGCAGCGTGGTGAGGAGGCCGGCGGCGGTGTCGGTGAGGTGCTCGGTCGCCTTGATGTCGTCGAGGAGGGGGGAGAGGGCGACGACCGCGATCCGCAGGTTGACGGCGACGAGCAGGAAGGCGAAGAGGGGAGTGGCCGCCTTGGCGGCGGGCTTCGCGGCGGAGTGCTGCGCCGGCTCGGGCGGGCCGGAACGGGGCTGATCTGTGACCGAGGCGTCCATGGCGGTCAGGTTGGCGAATCGGCCGCTGTCCCGCCACCGCTAAATTGCCTACTTATGCCGGAAAGTCGCCAAGCCTCGGAAGCGCCGATCGCGGGGACCGTCTCGTCGTCGGAGGCGCAGGCGACCTGGGGCGACGCGCGCGGCGGCATGCGGGTGCCGTTCGTCCACGGTGGCGTCGTCGACGTACACAAGCACCGCCGCGGCCACCTCGTCTACCCGGCGACCGGCGTGCTCTCGATCATCACCGAGTCGGGGACCTGGATTGCCCCGTCGACCAGGATCGCCTGGACCCCGGCCGGCTTCGAGCACCGCCACCAGGCCTACGGCAGCACCGACATGCGGGTGCTGTTCCTGCCTGCGTCCCTGGCCACCCGCCTGCCGGAGCGCCCGGCGGTCTTCTCGGTCTCACCGCTCGCCCGCGAGGCGATGCTGCGATTGACCCCGGACACCAGCGACGCCCGGCTCCCCGCCGCCGAGGCGCGGCTACGGACCGTGATCGTCGACGACCTGGTCGAGGCACCGGTCGAGCCCCTCCACCTGCCCGAACCTCGGGACGAACGCCTCCGCGAGGTCAGCGAGCTCCTCCACGCGAACCCCGCCGACAACTCAACCCTGGTGGAGCTCGGGCGCCGCGTCGGCGCCAGCCAGCGCACGCTCACCCGCCTCTTCCACGAGGAGCTCGGCATGGGCTTTCGCCAGTGGCGGACCCAGCTCCGCCTCCACCTCGCGCTCGTCCTGCTCGCCGACGGCCACACGGTCAGCTACACCGCGGCGAGCTGCGGCTGGGCCAACCCGACGAGCTTCATCGAAGCCTTCGCCGCCGTCCTCGGCCGCACCCCGGGTCACTACCGGGCGCATCCCCAGCCAGGCTGAGTTCGCAGAAATGGTCGCCATGCGGCCAAAAGTGCGAACTCGCCGAGTGGGCGCTCTCAATGACCCCGGGGCGGGTGCCGATGAATGGGGGATGCGCGCCCGCACCGCCAACTCACACGTGCTCTCCAGCGGCCTCGACGAGTCGCGGGAGACGCTCGCGGGCTGGCGCGACGACCGCTGGCGCGTCCTGCGCGGCTGGTTCGCGCTCAGCGTCGCGATCGCGCTCACGTTGCTCGCCGCGGTCTGGGTCACCTCCGGGCTGCTCACCCCGGACCTCTCACCCTGGAAGCTCCCTGGCTACACCGAACCGGCGCACTTCTCCGACATGCTCCCGATCCTCTATCGCAACGGCCTGGTGCTGGCGCTGCACGCGACCGCCTGCGTCGCGGGCTTCATCGCCGGCGCGTCGATGCCGCTGGCGGCCGAGCAGCGCACCGGCGTCTCGCGCTGGATCCACCTCAAGGCGGGCCAGCTGGCGATCCTCTTCGTCGCCGCGGTCACGATCTTCTCGCTCTCCACCCAGGCGCTCTACCTCGGCTTCCAGGGATCGACCCTGGCGATGCAGCTCCACATCTCCCATCTCGAACTGATCCTCAGCGTCCTCCCGCACGCGTTGATCGAGCTCACCGCGCTCTTCCTGCCGCTCGCCGCCTGGCTGATCGCGAGCCGCCGCGGCGAGTGGAACCAGCTGCTCGCCGCGACCGCCGTCACCGTCGTCATCGCGATCCCGATGCTGCTCGTCGCGGCGACGATCGAGGTCTTCGTCTGGCCACACATCCTCCACTCGCTCAGCGGCTACCACTACTCGCTGGTCGAATGGACGGTGCGGTAGCGCGCCGCCCCCCGCCGCTCCGCCCTCATAAGATCGCCTGCTCATGAGCAGCGGTTACGAACCGAAGACGATCGAGAGCAAGTGGCAGGCCGTCTGGGCCGAGGAGGGCACCTGGGAGGTGCCGAATCCTGGCGAGCCCGGGTTCGACGCCGACAAGCCGAAGGCCTACGTCTGCGAGATGCTCCCCTACCCGTCCGGGGAACCGCACGTCGGGCACCTCAAGTGTTACGCGGTCGGCGACGCGATCGCCCACCTTCGCCGCCGCCAGGGCTTCCAGGTCGTGCACCCGATGGGCTACGACGCCTTCGGCCTGCCGGCCGAGAACAACGCGATCAAAACCGGCGAACCGCCGCGGGTGGCGACCGAGCGCTCGATCGAGTCGTTCCGCCGCCAGTTCCGCTCCTGGGGGGTCTCGATCGACTGGTCGCGGGAGATCGCGACGCACCAGCCCGAGTACTACCGCTGGACCCAGTGGATCTTCCTGCAGCTGTTCGAGCGCGGGCTCGCCTACCGGACCGAGGCGGCGGTGCAGTGGTGCCCGAAAGACGCGACGGTCCTTGCGAACGAGCAGGTCGTCGACGGGCGCTGCGAGCGCTGCGGCACCGAGGTGATCCAGAAAAAACTCGAGCAGTGGTTCTTCAAGATCACGGACTACGCCGACCGTCTACTCGAAGATTTCGAGGCGCTCGAGAGTTGGCCCGAGCACGTGATCACGATGCAGCGCAACTGGGTCGGCCGCTCCGAAGGCGCCGAAGTCACCTTCCGGTGTGACGAAGTCGACCTCGATTTCCCCGTCTTCACCACGCGTCCCGACACGCTCTTCGGCGCGACCTTCTTCGTCCTCGCACCGGAGCACCCGCAGCTGGAGAAGCTGGTTGCCGGGACGCCCGCCGAGGCGGCGGTGCGGGAGTACGTCGACCGGGTCGGTCGCGAGTCGGTCGAGGAACGCGGAGCCGAGGACCGCGAGAAGACCGGTGTGCCGCTCGGGCGCAGCGTGGTCAACCCGGTGAACGGCGAGGAGATTCCGATGTTCGTCGCCGATTACGTGCTGATGGAGTACGGAACCGGCGCGATCATGGCGGTCCCCGGACACGATTCGCGCGACTACGACTTCGCCAAGAAATTCGACCTGCCGGTCAAGCGGGTGATCGAGGGGAGTGACCCCGAGGCGCCCGGCGACGCCGAGGGCCTGCCGTTCAGCGGTGACGGGCCGATGGTCAACTCCGGCCGCTTCGACGGTCAGAACAATCGTGACGCCTACGCCGCGATGGTCGAGTGGCTGAAGGAGGACGGGCGCGGGGAGACGGCGGTGAACTACCGCCTGAGGGACTGGCTTCTGTCACGTCAGCGTTACTGGGGCGCGCCGATTCCGATCGTCTATTGCGACGAGTGCGGCACGGTTCCGGTGCCCGAGGACCAGCTACCGGTCGAACTCCCCGACATCGAGGACTACGCGCCGCACGGCCAGTCCCCGCTCGCCGCGGCCACCGATTGGGTGACGACGACGTGCCCGAAGTGTGGCGGCGCGGCGCGGCGGGAGACCGACACGATGGACACCTTCGTCGACTCCTCCTGGTACTACATCCGCTACCTCGATCCGCACAACACCGAGGCGCCGTTCTCCAAGGAGTCCTCCGGATACTGGATGGCGGTCGACCAGTACATCGGCGGGGTCGAGCACGCGATCCTGCATCTGATGTACGCGCGGTTCGTGGTCAAGGCGCTCGCCGACCTCGGCCACCTCGAGGTGCCGGAGCCGTTCGCGAACCTCTTCACGCAGGGGATGATCACCCGCGACGGCGCGAAGATGTCGAAGTCCCGTGGCAATACGGTGAGCCCGGCGGAGTACGTCGAGCGCTACGGCGCCGACACCTCGCGCACCTACGTCTGCTTCATGGGACCGCCGGAGCGGGGCGGCGACTGGAGTGACGAGGGTGTGGAGGGAGTCAACCGCTTCCTGTCACGACTGTGGCGACTCTGCGACGAGGTCGTGGAGCGGACCGCGGCGGACGCCTGGACGGGCGACGGCGACGCGGCCGGCGCCGAACGCCTCGGCGCCACTGAGGGCGACGCGCGGGCGCTGGTCGCCAAGGCGCACTGGTCGATCGACAAGGCGACCCACGACTTCGAACGCGGCTTCCAGTTCAACACCGTGATCGCCGCGGTGATGGAGCTGGTCAACGACGCCTACCGACTGAAGGACGGCCTCTACGGAGACCCGGGCGGCGACGCGGCGCTCCGTTTCGCCACCGCCACGGCGGCGTCCCTGATCTTCCCCTTCGCGCCCCACATCGGCAGCGAGGTCTACGAGCGGATCGCCGGCGAGCGGGTCTGGGAGCGGCCCTGGCCGGTCGCCGACGACGCGATGCTGGTCTCGGATACGGTCGAGATCGTCGTCCAGGTCAACGGCAAACTGAGGGACCGGATCGCGGCCCCCGCGGCGGCCGAGGAGGACGCCGTCCTGGCCCTCGCCAAAGGCAGCGACAAAGTCGCGCGGCACCTCGACGGGAAGCAGATCGTGAAGGAGATCTTCGTCCCCGGCAAGCTCGTCAACCTCGTGGTCCGTTAGACGCATTTACGACTGGAGCACGGCTCGGTCGGCCAGTTCTGGTAGAAACGCCACGTGCTCGTCAGGCGCCTCTCGGAATCTCCGGTCGAGGAGTGGCATCGCCTCCGCACCCACGTCCTCATGGACGCGGGCGAACTCGGGGCGCGCCATCTCTCCGTCACCTGGCTGGTTTTGCCCGCCGGCGCCGACCAGGCGCTGCGCTCGCACGAAGAGGCCGAGCAGGCTTACGTGGTGGTGCGGGGGACCGGCACGATGTCGGTCGCCGGTGACACGCAGTCGGTGTCGGAGGGCGATCTGATCCTGGTCCCGCCGGCGACCGAACACTCGGTCCGCAACGACGGTGACGTCGATTTCGCCTGCCTCTCGATCCAGTCGCCGCCGGTCGCGGCGGCCGAGCTGTACAGCGACCAGCTGGCCGAGGTCGCGGGCTACGACGACGAGGACGACTACTAAGCGACGTTCGGAAGCGGTGACGCTTCCGTAGCTCTCTTTTTACTTTCCGCGCGCCACGCGTGCGCCTTTTCCGGCCAGCGTGGCGGGGATGCCGGATCTGAGTCGAACGCAGGTTGTCGTGTGGGGCGCGATCGCCGTCGCGCTGCTGTTCATCGGAGCGCGGGCGGTGCGGGCGGAGAGTGGCGAAGCCGGAGGGGCGTCGACGTACACGGACTACTCGAGCGACGACGAAGCGGGCGGCTACGACGACGAATCTGGCGGGAGCGACGAAGCCGAAGGAGGGACGTTCAGCGTCGAGGGATCGGGCGGCGACGTCGTGGTCGACGTCACCGGGGCGGTTCAGAGGCCGGGCGTCTACCGACTGCCGGAAGGAAGCCGGGTCGACGAAGCGGTCAAGCGGGCGGGTGGCGCGACCGGCAAGGCGGAGCTCGACTCGCTGAACCTCGCCGCCCGATTGGCCGACGGCCAGCAGGTCGTCGTCCCCGAACGTGTCCCGGGCGCGCCGCCCGGTGCTCCCGCGGCGACGGACACCGGCGGCGAAGAAGACGGCCCGATCAGCCTCGCGACGGCGACCGCGGCCGAACTCGACACGATCGACGGCATCGGCCCGGTGACGGCGGAAGACATCATCAAGTTCCGCGAAGAACACGGCGGCCTGTCGTCGGTCGACCAGCTCGACGAAATCTCCGGGGTCGGGCCCGCGACGATGGAAGCCCTCAGCGAACGCCTTCAGCCCTGACCGATGCGCTCGCCGCGAATCTCGCTGCCGGTGTTGATCGGGATCGTCTTGGTCGTCGCACTCGGGATCGCGCGAGCGGGGGAGATCCGCGAACGGGCCGAGGCCGGGCTGGGAGAGGGCATGCCGCCGCGCGAGGCGGCCCTTGCCCGCGGCTTCGTCCTCGGCGACGACGACGAACTCGACCAAGGGACGAAGGAAGACTTCATCCGCGCCGGCCTGTCACACCTCACGGCAGTAAGTGGAGAGAACGTCACCCTCCTCGCCCTCCTCGCGATGCCGATCCTGGCGACCTTCGGCGTCCCCTTGCGCGAGCGCCTGCTCTGGACGATCGGCCTGATCGCCGTCTACGTCCCCTTGGCCGGGTCGGGCCCCTCGATCCAGCGTGCGGGCGTGATGGGCGCAATAGGCCTCTTGGCGACCCTCCAAGGCCGGCGAACGTCCCGCCTCTACGCCCTGGCCCTGGCTGCGGTGGTGACTCTGGCGATCGACCCCGGCGTGGCGAGCAACGTCGGCTGGCAACTGAGCTTCGCCGCCGTCCTCGGCATCCTGTTCCTCGCGTCCCCGATCCGCGAATGGCTCCTGGTCCGCTTGGGGCGCAGCCCCTGGCGGCGCGCCCTCGCGGAGGGCATCGCGGTCACGGTCGCGGCGACCTTGGCGACGGCGCCGCTGATCGCCTACGTCTTCGAAGAAATCTCGCTGACGAGCCTGCTCGCCAACGTCCTCGCCCTGCCCGCGGTGGCGCCGGCGATGTGGCTCGGGATGGTGTCGGCGGCGCTCGCCCAGATCCCCGGCATCCCGCTCGCTCCCCTCAACGGCCTCGACGCCCTCCTCCTCGCCTACATCGCCCAGGTCGCCGCCTGGCGCGGCCGCCCCACCTGGGCGGTACTCCACGTCCACATCGGTCTCTCGACGATGCTCGCCACCTACGCTGCGATGGCCGCCTCCCTCGTCGTCGCCAAAGCCGCTACCCGCGCTCGCCGCCTCGCCGCCGCCCGCGCCACCAACCCCGACGGCGAGTTCGACCCACCGGGACCCATGGCGATCGCGATCGATCTGAGTCATGTCCCCGCCGGCGCGGTCGACAACCTGACCGGCATCACCGCCAGCGCGGTCGACTCTGGTTACGTTCTCGCCAGCGCGGTCGACCCTGGTTCCGCATGGGTTAACCCAGGTCGACCGCGGTCCGCCGCGGGTAACGCAGGTCGACCGCACTCCGCCGCGGGTAACGCAGGTCGACCGCACTTCGAGGCGCCGGGCCCCGCGGTGGCCCTTGGGCCCGGTGGGCCGGAGGCGGTCGACTTAAGGCCCGCCGGACGGGCCAAGGGACGACCGCATCTCGCGGCGCGGGCCAAAGGTCGACCGCGCCGGCGCCGACGGCTCTTGCGGGTCGCATTCGGTGTGGGCCTCGCGGCCATCGCGGCGGTTGCCTTCGTCGCCTTTCGGTCGCGTGGCTCGGGGACGCCTGTCGGGCCGGTGCCCGGGCTGCGGATCGAGGTTCTCGACGTCGGTCAGGGGGACGCGATCTTGTTGCAGCCCCGGAGTGCGCCAGCGGTGCTGGTCGACGGTGGGCCGCCGGGGGACGAACTCGTGGCGAAGTTGCATGACGAGGGGGTCGATCGGCTCGGGGCGGCGGTCGTCACTCATGACCAGTCCGAAGCGCTTTCGATCGCGGACCGCGTCGGCGTGA
>DAIQOT010000093.1:0-13473 GCA_036787695.1 Solirubrobacterales bacterium
GTCGACTTCGAGCAGCTGGTCAAACTGATGATCGACGCCGACATGGCGCTGCTCAAAGAAGGCAGCCCGGTCTCTACCGCCTAGGCGGAAGCCGCGGCGATACGGGCTTCGAGGCGGGCCGCCGCCGCTCGGAGCTCGGCGAGGGTAGCGGGAGTCGAGAACTCCGACGGGGTGGCGACGATGTCGTAGTGGTCGGGGCGCTCCGCGCGCACCGACGCGGGGTCGTCGCGGAGGAGCACCTCGACGCCGAGTCGGTACCAGGGCTCCGGATCGCCCGCGCGGGCGGCGAGCGTGAGGCGCGCCCAAGGCAACTCGCCGAGCACGATCCGGACGGCGGCGCCGAGGTTGCCGTCGGTCGGCGCCGGGAGGTCGTCGCAGATGACGAGCGCGCGGCCCGTCGCGAGGGCGTCGCGGGCCGCCAGCGTCGTCGTCGGGTCCGGCGGCCAGAGCGTGGGCGGATGAGTGGCGGCGAGCTTGGCTCCCCAACGGGCGACGAAAGTCGGGCGGTTGCGTTCGAACAGCTCCGCCGCCGCCGCCTCGCCTCCCGAGGAGAAGCCGCCGTGCAGGACCCGCACGTCGGGCACGTAGACGGTCCGCAGGCCGCGGTCGAGGAGCGTCATGCAGAGGTCGAGATCCTCGAAGTAGGCCGGGTTGTAGACGTCGAGGAACCCGCCCGCGGCGAGAAAGTCGTCGCGGCGCAGCAGCATGCAGGCGGCGGCGCCGAAGTCCGTCGCGCGAGGGAACCTCCACGCCGGGTCGTCCACGTCGTCGCCGTTGCCGAGCGCCAGCACGCTGCCGTCGGGGGCCGCGAGCGCGCCGGCGATCTGCATCGTGCCGTCCTCGTTGGTCAGCGCCGGCACCACCGCTCCGACCCCCGGCCGACCCAGCGCGGTGAGCAGCGGCCCGATCCACCCCGTGGGGACGACCGCGTCGCTGTTGACGAGGGCCAGGTACTCGCCGTGGGCGACCTCCGCGGCCTGGTTGTTCGCGGCGCCGAACCCGGCGTTATGGTCGTTGGCCAGCAGCCGTACCTCGGGAAAGCGCTCGCGGACCCGCTCGGCGGTTCCATCGGGCGAGGCGTTGTCGACGACGATCACCTCGTGCGGCACGTCGGTGTTCGTCTCGGCGGCGCCGATCGCTCGCTCGGCCCACGACCAGGCACCGTGGGTGACGATGACGATCGAGACCAGCGGCGCGTTCAACTGGCGCGCCACGCTAGCACCGATTGGTGAACCATATGATGGACGGGATGCCCGAGTCCCCGGCAAAACGCGCGCGTCGCGTCACTGACAAAGTGGTGTCCCCATACGTCGCCGGGCTCGCCGATCACCTGACCGCGGTGCATCAATCCGTTCTCGACCTGCACGCCAGGATCGGTGGGCTCGAGGCGCAGATCGGCGACATCGCGTCCGCCCTCGCGACCGACCGCCAGATCCTGCGCGACCTTTCCGACCGGGCCGATGAGCAGCGACTTCGGCTGTATGAGCTCCGCCGCAGCGACGACTACGGGGCGGCATTCACGGAAGAAGAACCGCTGGTCTCGTTCGTGGTTCCTACCTTCGACCGCTTTGAATCCCTCCGCGACGTATCCCTCCCTTCGATCCTCGGCCAGACCTATCGCAACCTCGAGGTGATCGTCGCCGGCGACTGCTCACCAGAGGAGACCGCAACGGTGGTTCGTGAGCTCGACGATTCGCGGGTGCGGTTCATCAACCGCACCGTACGCGGCCCCTATCCGACCGATCCCGAGCAGCGTTGGTTCATGGTGGGGACGCCACCGTTGAACGATGGCGTCGCCCAGGCGCGGGGTCGCTGGATCGCGATCCTTGGGGACGACGACGAGGTCCTGCCGGGTCACACGGAGCTCCTGCTCCGTGCGGCCCGTGAGCAGCGACTCGAGTTTCCCTACGGTCGGCTGACGGTGAAATTCGGCGACGGGAGCGAGCTCGAACTGGGTAAGTTCCCGCCCGAGTACGGCCATTTCACCTTGCAGTTCGGGATTTACCATGCTGGCCTCCGCTTCTTTCAGTTTGAGCCCGCCGATGCCCTCTACGCCGAGGCCAACGATTGGTCCTTGGCCCGGCGGATGGTCGCAGCCGGGGTTCGCTTCGGCATGATCGACGACCTGGTGGCGATCAAGAATGAGTCGCGTACCGCCTCACGGCAGGCCTGGCTCGGCGAAGCCACCGCCGACTGATCGGCAAAGGACGGTATGAGCCAGCAGATTCCCTTTGTCGACCTCGGCGCCGCCCGCGACGCCCTCGGAGGCGGGCTTGAGGAGGCCGTCGCGCGGGTCCTCGCTTCGGGCTGGTACCTGCTTGGAGAAGAGCTGGAGCGGTTCGAGGCAGAGTTCGCCGCATATTGCGGCACCGACCACTGCGTCGGCGTCGGCAGCGGCCTCAGCGCGCTCGAACTCTCGCTGCGGGCGGCCGGGATCGGTCCCGGCGACGAGGTGCTTGTGCCCGCCTACACCTGGATCGCGAGCTGGCTGGCAATCTCCAACGTCGGCGCGACGCCGGTCGGGGTCGAGGTCGAGGCAGAGACCTACAACATCGACCCTGCCGCGCTGGCGCCGGCGCTTACGGAGCGGACCGCTGCGATCATGCCGGTCCACCTGCGCGGCGAAGTGGCGGCGATGGAGAAGGTCATGGACTTCGCCGCTGCTCACGGCCTTTTCGTGCTCGAGGATGCCGCGCAGGCTCATGGCGCCCGGCGGGACGGGAAGCGCGCCGGTTCGATCGGTGCCGCCGCCGGCTTCTCCTTCTATCCGTCGAAGAACCTCGGCGCGGTCGGCGACGGCGGCGCGGTCACCACCGATGACGCCGACCTTGCGGAGCGCATCCGGCTGCTCCGCAACTACGGGACCCGCAACCGGTACGCGATCGAGATGGCCGGCGTCAACTCCCGGCTTGCCGAGGTCCAGGCGGCGGCGTTGCGTACCGAGTTGCCCCATCTCGACGAGTGGAACGGCGCCCGCGCCTCATTGGCCGCGCGCTACGACGCCGGTTTCGCTGGCAATCCGTCGATCCGCACGCCGCGGCTGCCCGCCGGGTCCGAGCCGGTGTGGCACTTCTACTTCGTCGGGCTGGACGACCGTGACGCACGGCGGCGGGAACTCGGTGAGCGCGGGGTCGAGACGTTGGTGCACTACCCCGTCCTGCCCCATCTCTCGCCGGCCTATGCGGACGCGGGAATAGCCCGCGGCACCTTCCCGATCTCAGAGCGGCTGGCCGACGAGGTCCTCAGCCTGCCGATGCACCCGTTCCTCTCCGCCGACGACTGCGACCGCGTGATCGCCGCGCTGCTCGAGGTGAACTCGGCCTGACGCCCCTCAGGGCCGGACGGCGGCGAGAAACTCCCCGTAGTCGCGGATGTAGTCCGCGGCGTCATACGGCTGCGAAGCGAGGACCAGCAGGACTGCGTCGGCCTCGTAGCGGAACTGACTGGCCCAGACGAGCGGGGGCACGTAGATGCCCTCGGTCGGGTCGGAAAGGGTGACTTCCGCCCTGTTCTCACCGTCGTCGACGGCGACCCGAACGCTGCCGTGCACACAAATCAGAAACTGCTCGCACTCGCGGTGTGCGTGCGCGCCGCGCACCTCCCGGCCGGGAACGTCGTAGACCAAGAACCAGCGGCGCGGAGTGAAGGGGACGGCCTCGTCTGGGGCTTCCCCGGCGGTCAGCGTCCCGCGCAGGTCGGAGAAGCTCGCCGCGGACCGGACGACGACGCCGCGGACGGGCAGATCACGCACGCCGGGAGCTGGATCCACCGTGGCGGCCTCGGCGACGGCTCCTGCGGCGTCGGTGTAGCCGGTGATCCGCGCCGGATTGCCGACCACGATCGCGTGGGCGGGCACCGACCGGGTCACCACCGCACCGGCGCCGACCAGTGCGCCGGTGCCGATCTCGAGGCCCGGCAGGATGGTCGCGTTGGCGCCGATCGAAGCGCCGGCGCGCACGGTCGTCGATGGATACTCCTCCATCCATTGCCGACTGCGCGGAAAGGGATCGTTGGTGAACGTCGCGTTGGGACCGACGAAGACGTCGTCCTCGAGCCGCACCCCGTCCCAGAGCTGGACACCTGACTTCACCGTCACCCGGTCGCCGACGATGACATCCGACTCGACGAAGACGCCGTCGCAGAGATTGCAGTCGGCACCGATCGTCGCGCCGGGCAGCACGTGGGCGAAAGCCCATATGCGAGTGCCCGACCCGACCCGGTCGGTCTCGCAGATGCCTTGCTCGTGAACGAAGAAGTCAGCCATCGATCGGTCGCGGGGGAGTTTCGATGATCTCGCGGACGATTGCCCCTGGCCTGCCCTTGGAGGTTTCGTAGGCCCGCCAGACGTAGGACCCGATGATGCCAAGGCCGATCATGTTCAAGGCGGCGAAGAAGATGATCACGAGGATCGTCGCGGTGTAGCCGGGGACCGAGCCCGGGTTGGCGATCCGCGCTATCAACGCGGCCAGCGCGATCACTGCGCCGAGGACGAGGCCCAGCAGCCCGGCCAGCCAGAGGATGCGGACCGGGAGGTCGGTGAAGGCGAAGACGCTGTCGGAGAGGTAGCGGATCTTCCGGTTCATCGTCCAGCCGCTCGGGCTGGCGCTGGGCAGCCGCTTGTAGTCGACGAACTCGCGGCGGTAGCCGACCCAGAGCACCTGCGCGACCAGCGAGGTGTGAACCGACTCGAGTGAGCAGACCACGTCGCGGACGGCCGCCGTGCAGCCGAAGACGTCAACGCCTCCCACCGGCACCTCCCGCATCACGAAGCGTCGGTAGAGGCGCCAGTAGAGCCCGGAGAAGTGGTCGCCGGGGTCGTCGCGCCTGGTCCGTCGTCCGGCGACGACGTCCACCTCCCCGGTCGCGAGCCGCCGCAGGAACTCGACCACCAGGTCGGGCGGCTCCTGCAGATCGGCGGCCATGACCGCGATCCGCTTGCCGCGCGCGAACCGCATCCCGGTACGAATCGCGGCGAACGAGCCAAAGTTGCGTGAGTGCTCGATGACCCGGGCTGGCGTAGCCGCTCCTTGCAGCGCCCGCAGGAGCACGGCGCGGGATTCGTCGGGGCTGCCGTCGATCACGTAGACCGCCTCGAGGTCACCCGGGACTTCGCCCGCGATCGAATCAATCGCCGCGACCAGATCCGGGATCGAGTCCTGATTCGAGTAAACCGGGATAACCACCGAGTTCGCCACCGTCACTTTGACGTCCCGGTCGGGCTCCCGGTCCGTAGATACGCCCTCGGCCACCCCCTGAGCGTATCCGCCGCCATAGACTGCCGCCGGTTGACCTGGCGAAGCGAAAGTCGATGGCAGCGCAGTCCTGCCGCGATGGCTTTCGTGGTGGCGTTCCTCGCCTTCCTCGTAACCGCGCTGCTTCAGGGTCAAAAGCCCTTCTACTACGACTCGGGAGCCTACTGGGCGCTGTCGGAAACATTCGTCAAAGCAGGCCACTTCTCGTTCCTGAACTTCGAAAACACCGACCTCCGCGGATACGGGCTGCCGTTCATCTACTTCCTCCTTCGCAATGCCGGGGAATTCCTCGGCCTGGCGGACGCGACCACGGTGGCGATCTTCAACGCGGCGGTGTTCGCCGTGGTCGGCGCGGTGCTGGCACCCCGACTGTCACGGGTTGCGATGCCGAACGTCGGCTGGGGACTCGGCCGACGACTCCTCCTTTGCGCCGTCCTCTGGATCTTCTGGCGCGGCTTTCTCAACTATCCGATGAGTGACTTCGTCGCCTTGGCCTTGGCGCTCGTCGCGCTCTGCGCGGTCGGCTCCAGCATCTCGACGCCAGCCTTCGCGCTCGCCGGCGCCTCGGCCGCGTTGGCACTTGACGTGCGGCCCGCCTACTTTCTCCTCGTCCCGATCGTCGTGATCCTCTATGTCTGGCGCTGGTACGCCGGTGACGAACGCCGCGATCGGCGTTGGATCCTCCGTTTCGCCTGCCTGGCCGCGGCGGTCGTAGTCGTCTCGCTGCCGCAATCGCTCTCTCAGCACGACCGCTATGGCAGCTGGACGCCGTTGCCCGGCGGGAGTGGGTTGGTCGGCCTCCAGTACACCGATGGCCTGCTTCTGCAGCGATACGACACCTATGTCGGCGGCAGCGAAACCCAGGTCCAGATGAACTACCTGGACAACGACACGAAAGGGATCCTCGAGGGTCTGGAATCGGGGCAGGTGAAGAGCACTGGCCAGTACGCCCGGATCGTCGTTGAACACCCGGTGACCCTGGCGGGCGTCTTCTTGAGACACCTGGTCAACGGCCTCGATCAGCGCTACGACACCCCGTATGTCGAACACCTCGAAGGAGCGGCCAACAAGCCGTTCCGGGTCGCCGGGTTCCTGCTCGTGTTCCTGGCGCTGGTGAGGATCGCGTGGCCGCGATCGAGGCGGCGCCTTGGCCCGATCAGCTGGCGTTACCTCGTGGCCCTGCTCCTCTGCAGCGTGAGCTCGATCGCCTCCGCTGTCGAGACCAGGTTCCTGCTCCCGGTCTTCCTGCTCGCGGCGATCTTCGTCCTCCTGCCCGGCTGGCCGTCGCCGGTCTACCCCGTCGGGTCGGGGAGGTCCCGTTATCTGCCTCTGGCCGCGATCGTTATCGCGGCAGTCGTCTTCTTCGGCGTCGTCGCGATCGTCGTCAGCGGAGCCAGCAACAGCCTGGTCCTCGGCCCCGGATGATCGGACGTCCAGCGTCTCTGCAGTACGCCTAGGCGCGCTCGTCGCCGCGGCTGTGTTCCTCGAGAGCACGGAGCGCGGCAGCCTGCTCGGCGAGGTTCTGTTCCAACTCGGCCACGCGACTGTGGAGGCGCTGGTCGAGGGACAGGGCTTCGATCATCTGATCGCGGATCTCCCCCGTCACCTCATCGAGGGCCTCGGCGCCACGCGCGTTGACCTCGGCCTGGTAGGAGACGTAGGGTCTCAGGAGGCGCATGTAAGCGCGTTTGGCGGCATCTTTGACCTGTTTGGAGTCGCGGTCTAGGGGTGGGCCGCCAAGGCTGACGAGATGGCGGAGGTGATCGCGGCGAGGCGAGGCAAGCGCATTGAGTCGCTCGATCAGCTCGTCGGTGCGACCTTCGGCGACCCGTGCCTCGATCGAGGCCGCGGCCGCCTCGGGCGAATGCGTGTGCCGTATGTCGATCGCGGCGCGGCTCGCCCGCGCCGCCGCGGCTTCCGGTTCCGCGACCGCTGCTCTCATCATCGCCGCCGCGGCGGCGAGGTCGGGCTCCGCCCACTCCCCGTCGGGTGGGTAGGGATCGGCGTGGGGACCGATCTTGGCCAGCTCGTAAGGCACGAGGAAGCTGTTCTCGTCGGTCATGAAGTCGAGATTGCCCGAGTAGGCGGTCGCGATCACCGGGCGGCCGAAGTACATCGCTTCGGCCATCGTCAGGCCGAGGCCCTCTGAGCGGTGCAGCGAGACGTAGCAGTCGCAGTTGGCGATCATTGCGTTCTTCTCCTCGACCGGGATCGTGTCCTCGGCGAGGAAGATCTCCGGACGATCGGCGATAGCGTCGACCAGCTCGGCGCGGTCGGCCGGGAATTCGTCGCCGCAGATCGACTTGATCACGAGCGATGGGCCCTCGCCGGGCTCAAAGGCTTGCTTGAAGGCCTCGACGAGGCCGAGAGGATTCTTGCGGCGGAAGACGCTGCGGTAGTCGAAGACGAAGAGGAAGCAGAAGCCCTCCGGCATGCCAAGCTCGGTACGGGACATGCCTCTGACGGGGCCGGGGGTGAGCGGGACGCGGACGGTCCGCACGGGCTTCTCGGTCAGCGAGCGGAGGGCGGCGGCGATGTGCTCGGTCGCGACCCAGACTTCGTCGACCTCGTCGAAGGAGCGACGCCAGTAGTCCGGGAACTCCGAGACCTCCCAGAACCAGAGTCCCGCGGTGCGGCGTCCGTCGAAGAAGGAGCGGCCGAGGCCGGAGGTGACGGCGGGGGTCATGTCGGCGTTGACGCAGATCAGGTTGTAGTCGTACGGATGGTCCGCCGGCCTGAGCTTGGCGAGCTCCTTCTCGATCTTTCCCGGCTCGGTGGGGGTGTCGATCCCGGTCGCCGCGATGCCGCGTGAGCGCAAGGCGGACAGCATTTGCCGCGCTACCTCGCCGACGCCTCGCTCTGAGCTGAGATAGCCAACCACGTTGACGCCGGCTTCCGTCACCGGCGCGGTGATCGGTGCGGGGATCTCCGTCGCCGCGCCTTGTTCGGTTCTCCGCGGCGTCGGGTCCTCCGGCGTGAGCAGCTCCGGCGGTGCACCGGTTTCGGGTCCGAACTCGTGAAGCCAATCGACAAAGCCGGCGGCGTCGGCCCCGTCGATGTCGGGATAAGCCCGGCGCAAGTCGTCCCGTTCCTCCCAGATCTGTGCAGCGAAACGGCCGATCTTGAAGTCGCCGGAACCGGCTACCGTCTCCGTCAGCCCGCGCCTGAACTTCGCCGCACCCCCCGGATCGAAGAGCGAGTCGGTGAACGCTCCGTCTTTGATGCTTTCGCGGAAGAGGTCACGGACGGTTCCTTCGATCTTCAGCCCGTCGGCAGTCTCCTCCCAACCGTAGGGCCAGCTCGCGGCTTCTTCGAAACCGGCTTTCCTCAACATCTCCCCGTACTCGTCGCAGATCCGCATCAGGGCCGGATCGGAGGTCATTCGTATGCGGTTCTGGTGCTTGCTCAGTTCGCGAGGCCGACGCGGGTCGTAGCCGCTGAAGTGGAAGAAGCGCAGTGGCTCACCGTCGACCCGGTAGCCGCCGCCGTCAACTTCCAACCTGCGGGTGGCGAGGTTCCAATAGGCGATGTTGTAAGTCGTCTCGCGCAGCAGGTAGAGGTCGGGCCAGAAGCCGGGGGCGAGGTCGATCCAGCGCTGGTCGACGAAGTAACCCTCGGCGGGCTCGTTGATGCAGTCGCTCTCGAGGCGCTCGGACCACCAGTCGAGCAGCTCGTCGGCGGTCTTCCCTTCACCCAGCCCGATGAAGCCGAGGTTGTAGCTGCCGGCGAGGAGGATGTCCTCTTCGCTCGGCTTGAGGTCGTCCCGCGGCAGCGGGGACGTGAAGTGGGGCGTGAGAACCATTCCGTGGCGCTTCGCCTCCTCTTCGATCTTCGTCAGCGGGGCGAAGACCTGGATGTCCGGGTCCAGATAGGAGACCGAGTCGACCCCGGGGCGCGCCAGCAGGGTGCGAAGCAGCCACGGCTTGACCGCGGTAGAGAGCTCCATGATGTCGTAGTAGGCAGCCATCCGCTCGACGTCCGGCAGTCCGATGTCATAGAGCGTCAGCAACTCGAACTCCCCCTGGGCGGGGTCGACGTAGCCCTCAGGGTCGTCGATCACGAGGACAGTGCAGTTGCCGTCGGGGTGGAATTTCTTGAAGGAGCCCGCCAAGACGCGGGCCTGCGCCAGGTAGTTCCTGGCGATGATCGTGCAGATGTTCACCGTGGCATCCCCCCGCCGGACGCCGGCATCAGCGACCGATGGAGGTCGACTGTTCGACGGTCCAGGTGGTCATGTCCCAACTGGCGGCCTCGTCGACGGCGCGCTCGCCGTTGGCGCCGAGCGGCATCCGCCGCGAGACGGCGCCGCCGCGGAAGGCGACCTGCCAGGTGCTGAGCGGTTCGAAACCGGCGCCGCGCAGCCAACCCTCCAGGGCGACGCGGTTGGGCGCCCACTGCGAGGTCGGGTCGCTTCCGAGCATGTCGCCGGGGTAGTACTGGGCGAGCGGCAGCCTCTCCAGGTCCGGGCTGAATTCGCGCAGCGCGCGCCAGTTGCCGTCGCCGTCGACGAGGCCTTCGTCGATCATGTGCGTCTCGATCAGCATCAGACCGTCGTCGGCGGTGACGTCGTGGATCCGGTCGAGCGCCAGCAGCGGATGGCGCAGGTGGTAGATCACGCCGAGGAAGAGGACGAGGTCGAAGCGCCCGAAGCGCTCCTCGTCGAGTGAGTAGACGTTCTCGGTGACGTAGGTCGCCTTCGAGCCGAGCAGCTCGGCGGCGATCGCGAAGCCGGTGTGGTGAGGAGGCTCGTTGTCGAGCGCGACCACCTCGGCGGCGCCGCGTTTTTCCGCCTCGAAGGTGAAGAAGCCGTCGCGGGCGCCGATATCGAGAACGCGCATGCCGCTCAGGTCCTCGGGCATACCGACCTGGGCGAGAAGGTCCTCGGTCTGTTGCAGGCCGGGCGTCACGACACCGGGAGCTACTTCGATCCGGTGGTGCCACTTCGCCTGCTTGGCGATCGCCTCTTCGGCGCGCCGTGCGGCGTCATCGTGCATGCGGCGAGAGTCTAGTCGGATGCCCCCAGGGCCGAGGTTCGCTCAGTCGGAGACGGCCTCGACGCCGACCGGGCGCTTGCGCTGCAGCGTTTCCTCGGCGAGCGCGGCAACCTCGGAGCGGAGGTGGGGGACGCGGGCGACGAAGCGCTCGGCTCCCTGCACGAGGACGGCCTCGGCACCGACCTTGCCCACGTAGTCCGGGTCCCAGCCGAACGGAACCCAGACGAAATGGACCTCGCGGAAGATCTGCGCCATGAACCAGGAGACGCCCTGGTAGTAGGGCGCCGAGAAGCCGAAGGAGTCGCCGAAGAGGACGGCGACCCGGCCGTCCGGCGCGGTCGCGTTGCGGAACACCCGGCGGCTGCCGATGTGGCCGCCGACCGCTTCGATCTCGCCGCGGTTGTCCTCGACGATCTCCGCCGCCCCGAGCGTGTTCGGCTCGCTGACGATGTTGACGATGCGCGGATCGAACTTTTCGCCGAGGTCACCGAAGATCGGATAGGAGCGCAACGGCATCGTGGCGAAGTCGGGAACGGCCGCCGCGGCGATCCCCAGTGGCTCGAGCAGCGCGCGGAACAGGATCTCGTTGCCGCGGAAGGTGAGGTGGGTGTCGTTGCGCATGTAGACGTCCTGGGTCGCGGCCGTCGCGCTCAGCTCGGCCAGCGGGTAGAGGATCTCGAGGTCAGGCTCGTCCAACAGGCGCTCGACCGGGCGCGGGCCGACCTTCTCGAGCGGTTCTGGATACCGGTCCTCGTAGACCGCGAGCTTGTCGGGGACGACGAGGAGCGCGCTCGCCGCGCCGATCGCGCGCATCTCCGCTCGGCGCCCGAGGATCACAGCGCGCCACTGGTCCAGCCAGTCCGGCGCCAACTCGAATTCACCGACGTACTGGTCGAGGATGGCGTTGGTTCCTCCGCAGAGGTGCAACACGCCCTCATGGCCGACGATCGCGATCCCGTCGGGCGACCGCGTCCCCAACTGGGTCGCGTACGGGGCGAGGTCCGGGTGGAAGATATTGACGATCGGCGGTTTACGGGCGATCTCAGAGGCGACCGCTTCGCGGAAGCGCTCGTCGAACTCGCCGGAGTCGAGCGCGAGCCGGAGCATCGCCCGCAGGTCGGGGAGTCCGAGCTGCTCGCTCACCTCCGCCTCGGCCGGCTCACGCCCCAGGACCTCTTCGTAGACGGCCCGGACCTGCGCCGCGGTGAGCTGTTCCTCGCTCATGGACAGCAGCCTATGCTGGTGCCGTGCCGCCCGCATTCGTCGAGTTCAACCCGCAGGCTCTACGCGAGGCCGGCGAAGATCCGGTCGCGGTGATCGACCGTTGGCGGGCCGAAGGCCTGCGAGCGCGTGGGGCGGAAGTGGAGCTTCCCGACGACCCTGGCCAGCTCGTCCTCGCCGTCGACGCCGGCGATCCGCCGCTGACGAAGCTGCGTCTGGAGAGGGTCGACGCTGAGCCCTCGCTGGCGGAGCGGATGCTGCCCGCGGAGAAGCGGCTGGGGCGGACCTGGGCGCGGCGCTTCCCGCCGACCGAGCCGGTGACGCTCGAGTACAACGCGACCCACCGGGCGCTGATCCGCTCGCTGTTGGCGAGCGAGGAGTGGCGAGCGCTCTTCGCCGGGAGCTCCCAGCTGCCGGCCGGGCTCGGGGTCGGCTACGACGAGCGGGTCGTCGAGTATCCCTGGCTCTTCAGCTGCGGCCTGCGCGGGCGGGTCCTCGACGCCGGCTCGGTGCTGAACCATCGCCACGTGGTCGAAGCGATCCTCGCGGAGGTCGACGAACTCACCATCGCGACGCTGGCGCCAGAGCCGGTCGCCTTCATCTCGATGGCAATCTCCTACCTCTTCGCCGACCTCCGGGACCTGCCCTTCCGCGACGACTGGTTCGACGAGGTCGTCTGCCTCTCGACCCTCGAGCACGTCGGCATGGACACCGCGATCTACGGCGCCGACACGCCCCGGGCCGACGATCCGAAGGAGGAGGCGGCGAAAGCCCTGCGCGAGCTCCTTCGCATCGTCAAGCCCGGCGGCCGCGTCCACATCAGCGTCCCCTACGGCCACTCCGAAGACCTCGGCTGGCTGCGCCAGCTCGACCGCGCCGAGGTCGACGACCTCCTCGACCGCGCCGGCGCCCCCCGCCGCGACGAGACCGTCTTCCTCCTTACCCCCGAGGGCTGGCGCCGCGCGACCCCGGCGGAAGCCGCCGACGCCACCTACAACCTCGGCCCCGCCCGAGCCCCCGACGGCGCCGTAGCCGCCCGCGCCGTCCTCTGCGCGACGATCCAATCTTAGTCTCGGTCGCGGCTATGGTGTGGTCGTGCGACGCGAGACGCGAGACGGTGTGGTTGGGTACCGGTTCGAGACTCTCGATCCAGGATCTCTCGACGCGGTGGTGACGGCGTTGATCTCGAGCGATCGGTCTGGTGCAAACAGGTCCACGCGGACAACGTCGTAGTCGTCGAGGCAAAGGACGCGGGAAGAGGAGCGTTCGACGAGGATGACATCGTCCCTGACGCCGATGCCTTGGTTACGAATTCGGCAGGAATCGCACTGTGTGTCACGCTCGCCGACTGCGTTCCCGTCATCGTCCATGACCCGCTACGGAGAGTCTTGGGGCTTGCCCATGCCGGATGGGGAGGAACCGTCTCGCGCATCGCTTCGCGGATGGTCGAGGTGATGAGGGATCGCTTCGACGTCGAGGTCGCCGACTTGGCCGCGGTGATCGGTCCTTCGATCGGACCGGAGGGGTACGAGGTCGGCGAGGAGGTGCTCGACCGGGCGCGCCAAGCCTTCGGGGAAGACCCGCCCGCTTTCATCAGGCCGCTTCCTGAGGACGGCAAGGCGCTCTTCGATCTTAGGACGGCCAACCGGATCGACCTTGAATCGACCGGCCCATCGCATCGAGGCAAGACCGGGAGGTTTATTGCCGCAGCAGCGGTGATCACTTTCGAGAGTTGGTCGTCGGGCAGAAGGAGCGATTCCGCGGGGCTGTCGGGGAAACAAGGGAACTGCTTCACTCCGCCACCGTCAGCGTCGAGGAAGACGAGGTTGACCTTCTTCTCCCCCTTCCCATCGTGCTCGGAGTTGATCTGTAACAGGTAGAGGTTCAAAAGCACTCCCACCCGTAGCAGTGGGAGGTGGTACTGCTGCAGGGCACTTCGAAGCTCAAGGCCGTCGACGACGTATTGGGCCACGTCATTGCAAGCGTTGATGACCTGCTTGGCCACC
>DAIQOT010000013.1:0-27049 GCA_036787695.1 Solirubrobacterales bacterium
AGTGCGTCGGCTGCTCGCTCTGCGCCGCCGCCTGCCCGGCCGACTGCATCCGCGTCGTCGCCGCCGAGAACATCCCCGGCGACCGCGTCTCCGCGGGCGAGCGCTACGCGGCGGTCTATGAGATCAACCTCAGCCGCTGCATCTTCTGCGGCTACTGCGAGATCGCCTGTCCCTTCGACGCGATCACGATGGGCCACGACTACGAGATGGCCGACTACAACCGCACCGACCTGATCTTCACCAAGGAGATGCTGCTCGCCGAGTCGATCGAGCGGACCCCGCTGAAAAGCGAGGGCGAAGAGACGATGGGCGCCCTCTGATGGAAGGCGTGATCTTCTTCATCGCCGCGATCGGCGCCGTGGTCGGCGCGATCGGCGTCGTCGCCGCCCGCAACCCGTTCTACAGCGTGCTGGCGCTGATCGCCCACCTCTTCTCGCTGGCGGTGCTCTTCCTGCTGCTGACCTCGGCGTTCGTCGCGGCGGCGCAGGTGGTCGTCTACGCGGGGGCGGTGATGGTGCTCTACGTATTCGTCGTCGCCTACGTCGGCGACGCGGCCGAGGCCAAGTGGGACCCCGTCCCCGGCCAGCGATTGTTCGCCGGCCTCCTGGCCTTCTTCCTCTTCGTCGAGATCTCCGCCGCGATCCTCTCCTCCGGCCTCAAGGCCCTTTCGACCCACGGCCCCTCGGTCCCCGCCGGCTTCGGCGACCCCGCCGCCATCGGCAACCTCCTCCTAGAAAAGTTCCTCGTCCCCTTCGAGGCCTCGTCCCTCCTCCTCTTGATCGCCGCCGTCGGAGCAATCGTCCTCGCCAACCGGAAACCGCGCGAGGCTCAGTCGGGCAGCATCGGCGGCCGTCCGGTAAGCACCGCCGGCAACGGCTCCGATAGCGGCGACGCGGCGACGTCCGCCGGACACTCAGCGCCGGAGGCGCGTCCGGCGGGCGTTGCCGCGTCGCCGCCCCCGCAAACCTCACCCCTGGGAGCGCCGAAGTGAACATCTCCTGGTACATCGTCCTGAGCGCCCTCCTCTTCACCATCGGCGCCATCGGCATCCTCGTCCGCCGCAGCCCAATGGTCATCCTGCTCTGCCTCGAGCTGATGCTCAACGCCGGCAACCTGGCGCTCGTCGCCTTCAGCCGCGAGGTCGGAAACGCCCAGGGCCAGGTCTTCGCCCTCGTCGTGATGGTCGTCGCCGCCTGCGAGGTGGTCGTCGGGCTCGGCCTGATCGTCGCGATCTTCCGCCGCAAGCTGCCACTCGACGTCGACGACCTCAGGAGCCTGCGCGGATGAGCGCCACCGCCTGGGGCTGGCTGGTCCTGCTCTTCCCGCTCGCCGGCTCGATCCTGATCGCGCTGAGCTTCCGCAAAACCTCGTGGCGGACCGCCGGGATCATCGGCACCGCCGCGATCGGCCTCGCCTTCGTCTGCGGGATCCTGGCGCTGATCAAGCTGCTCGGCGAAGACCCGTCGAGCCGCCATCACGCCTCCTCACTGTGGGAATACGCGAGCGTCGCCTCCCTCCACATCGAACTCGGGATCTACGTCGACCCGCTCTCGGTCTTCATGGTGCTGGTGGTAACCGGGGTATCGACCCTGATCCACCTCTACTCGTTCGGCTACATGCAGTCAGACGAGGGGTACCACCGCTTCTTCAGCTACCTGAACTTCTTCGTCTTCTCGATGCTGCTGCTGGTGCTGGCGGGAAACTTCGTCCTGCTGATCGTCGGCTGGGCCTTCGTCGGCTTCGCCTCCTACGCGCTGATCAGCTTCTGGTACCGGCGCACCACCGCGACCCGCGCCGGGCTGAAGGCCTTCGTGATCAACGTCGTCGGCGACATCGGCCTCACCCTCGCCGCCTTCCTGATCTTCCAGCAGCTCCACACCTTCAACTACACGGAAGTCTTCGCCAAGGCGCCGGAAACGTTCCACACCAACTCGTGGACGGTGACCGCGATCTGCCTGCTGCTCCTGGTCGGCGCCTTCGCCAAGTCGGCGCAGCTGCCGTTCCACACCTGGCTGCCGGACGCGATGGAGGGCCCGACGCCGGTGTCGTCCCTGATCCACGCGGCGACGATGGTGACCGCGGGCGTCTACCTGATCGCCCGCACCCACGTCCTCTTCGTCCTCGCCCCGACCGCCGCCGACATCGCCGCCTTCGTCGGCCTCGCGACGCTGCTCGTCGCCGCCTCGATCGCGCTGGTGATGACCGACCTGAAGCGGGCGATCGCCTACTCGACGATGAGCCAGATCGGCTACATGATCGTCGGCGTCTCGATCGGCGCCTACAGCGCCGGGATGTTTCACCTGATGACCCACGCCTTCTTCAAGGCGCTGCTCTTCATGGCGGCCGGCTCCATCATCAGCGCGATGGCCAACGAGCAGAACATCGACAAGATGAGCGGCTTCGGCAAGGCGATGAAATTCACCTCGGTGACGATGCTCTGCGGAGCGCTGGCGCTGGCCGCGTTCCCGTTCACCTCGGGGTTCTTCTCCAAGGACGAGATCCTCGCCTACGCCTCGGCCCGCGGCGGGATGTATTTGATCTTCACGATCCTCGGCTACTTCGGCGCGCTGCTGACCGCGATCTACACCTTCCGGCTGATCTTCCGGGTCCTGCGCGGCGATCCCTGCGCCGAGGCCCAGCACCTGATCGACACCGGCCACGTCGTCCACGCGCACGAGCCGACCAACCCGAAAACCGGTGAGGTCGAGGACACCGACGTCGGCTTCCCCGGCGCCGACCACCACATCGCCGAGCAGTCGCCGCCGATGAAGGTCGCGATGGGGATCCTCGCCTTCCTCGCCCTGTTCGCCGGCTTCATCCAGGTGCCGGGCGTCGACAAGGCGGTGACCAACTTCCTCAACCCGGTCTTCGCCGACTCGCCGCTGGCCTCGATCGAGCCCTCGACCACGGCGAGCTGGGTCGGCCTGCTGATCGGCGGCCTGATCAGCGTCGCCGGCATCGGCATCGCCTACTACCTCTACGTCGCCAGCCCGGAGACGCCACGCCGACTACAGGAGCGCTTCTCCGCGATGCACACCTTCCTCTACAACAAGTGGTACTTCGACGAGGCGATCGACATCCTCATCGTCCGCCCGGCGCTGGCGATCGGGCGGTTCGCCAACAACGTCTTCGAGCGCTTCGTCATCGACGACGCGATCACCGGCGGCACCGAGGAGGTCGTCGGCAAGGCCGGCCAGGTCGTCCGCGGGTTCCAGAACGGGATCGTCCGCACCTACGGCCTCTTCCTCATCGCCGGCGCCGTCGGCCTCGCCCTCTACTTCCTCATCCAACAGTCATGATCAACGCGCTCCTCTGGGTTCCCCTCGCATTCGGCGTCGTCGGCCTCTTCCTGCCGAAGCGGCTGGTCGGCTGGTTCGCGACCGCGGGCGCGGTGGTGACGCTGGTGATCGCCGTGATCATGGCGTTCGAATTCGACAACGGCCAGGGCGGGCTGCAGGACACGGTCCATACGATGTGGATCTCCGGGCTCGGGGTCGAATACAGCCTCGGGATCGACGGCCTGAACCTCTTCCTCGTGCTCCTCACCGCGGTGCTGTGGATCGCCGGCATCGCCCTCGCCGCCTTCCGCGATACCGAGCGGCCGCGGACGTTCTTCTTCCTGATGCTGGCGGCGGAGACGGCGACGCTGGGCTCGTTCCTCTCCCAGGACCTGCTGCTCTTCGTCCTCTTCTTCGACCTGATGCTGGTGCCGTTCTACTTCCTCTTCGGCTCCTGGGGCGTCGACCGGACGGCCGAAGGCGGGCCGACGGCGGCGCAGGCGACGCTGAAGATGATGATCTACACGCTGATCGGCTCGCTGCTGATGCTGGTCGGCGCGATCGCCACGGCGATCGTCTCCGCCCACGGCGGCCACCTGACCTTCTCGATCCAGGCGATCCAGGAAGCGGGCGTGCCGCTCGGCTCGCAGCGCTGGATCTTCTGGTTCTTCGCCGCCGCCTTCCTGGTGAAGATGCCCGCCTTCCTCGTCCACGGCTGGATGCCCGACGCCTACAAGGCGGCGCCGCTGCCGGTGCTGGTCGTCTTCTCCGGGGTGCTGGCGAAGGTCGGCGCCTACGGGTTCCTGCGCGTGGTGCTGCCGCTCTTCCCGCAGGCGACGGCGCAGTTCCAGACGGTGATCCTGCTGGTCGCGCTGGCCTCGATCCTCTACGGCTCGGTGATGGCCTTCACCCAGACCAACGTGCGGCTGATCGCCGGGTACTCCTCGGTGGCGCAGCTCGGCTTCATCACCGCGGGGATCTTCGCCCTGCGCGCCGACGGGGCCGACGGGGCGATCCTGCAGATGGTCAACCACGGCCTCGTCGTCGCGCCGCTCTTCGTGATCATCGCGATCCTGTTCGAGCGGACCGGCACCGAGGACCTGCGCTCGATGGGCGGCATGGCGTTGAGGGCGCCGGTGCTCGCGGCCCTCTTCCTGATCGTCGCCCTCGGGACCCTGGCGATGCCCGGGTCGGCCAACTTCATCGGCGAGTTCTACATCCTCAACGGGCTCTTCGAGTCGAAGGTCGTCTTCGCGATCATCGCGATCTCCGGGGTGGCGATGTCGGCCTACTACGCGCTGCGCCTCTACATCGGGACGATGCACAACCGCAAGCCCGACGGGGTGGCGTCGCGTGAGATCAGCCTCCGCGACGGGGTGATCCTGGCGCCGCTGGTGCTCTGCATCCTCGGCCTCGCGCTCTACCCGCAGCTGATCCTCCACCGCGCCGACCCGAGCGTGCAGAAGTCCGTCGCCGCGGTGACCGAACCCTCGTCCTCCCAAGAAGAACTGGCGGTGAGCAAGTAATGGCCGGCGAAGGTTTCGTAGCCCCGCACGTCGACTACGCCGGCCTCGCGCCGGTGATCGCGCTGACCGTCGGGCTCATCGTGATCCTGATGAGCGGCGTGTTCGGGCCGACCAAGCGCTGGGCTCCCGGCCTCGCCGTGCTCACGCTGGCGGCGACCGCGGGCCTGCTGCTCTGGCACTGGGACGACAACATCAGCCTCGTCTCGGGGGCGCTGCGGGTCGACGACCTGGCGATCTCGATCTCGCTGATCGCGATCCTCAGCGCGTTCACGACGGTCCTCTTGTCGGTGAGGGAGCGGGCCGCCGACGAAGCCGGGCACGGCGAGTACTACGCGCTGCTGATCGGCTCGGTGCTGGGGATGGTCCTGCTCGCCGAGGCCGAGAACCTGGTCACCTTCTTCGTCGCCCTGGAGACGCTCTCGATCCCGCTCTACATCCTCTGCGCGACCAACCTGCGGCGGGAGGGCTCGCTCGAGTCGGGGCTGAAGTACCTGATCGTCGGCTCGCTCGGCTCGGCGACGCTGCTCTACGGAATGGCCTTCATCTACGGTTCGACCGGGTCGACCGGCTTCGCCGGGATCGCCCGCGGGATCGAATCCCACGGGATGCTGCACGACCCGCTGCTGCTGATCGGGATCGCGCTGGCGGCGGTCGGGCTCGCCTTCAAGACCTCGATCGCGCCGTTCCACCAGTGGACGCCGGACGTCTACCAGGGGGCGCCGACCCCGATCACCAGCTTCATGGCGGTGGCGACCAAGGCGGCCGCGTTCGCCGTCTTCGTCCGCTTCTTCGTCGTCGCGCTCGGGCCGGAGACCGCCGACTGGCAGATGGGCCTGGCGATCCTCGCGGCGATCTCGATCGTCGTCGGCAACGTCGGCGCGCTCGGCCAGAGCTCGCTGAAGCGGATGCTCGGCTACTCGGGCGTGGCGCAGGCCGGCTACATGCTCGGCGGCCTCGTGGTGGCGAGCGAAAAGGGCATCAGCTCGCTGATCTTCTACCTGGCGATCTACCTCTTCATGAACCTGGCGGCCTTCGCCGTGATCGTCGCCCGCGAGCGCGAAACGCCTTGGGGCGATGACATCCGCGGCGTCCGCGGGCTGGGGGCCGAGCGCCCGGCGCTGGCCTGGCCGCTGACGATCTCGATGCTCGCGCTCGCGGGCCTGCCGGCGACGGCGGGCTTCATCGGCAAGCTCTACCTGATCGAGGCGCTGGTCGAAGGCAACTACCTCTGGCTGGCGATCTTCATCGTCGGCGGCACGATGATCTCGCTGGGCTACTACCTGCGGGTGATCGCGGCGATGTGGATGACCGGCGACGAAGTCGCGACGGCCCCCGGCGCGAAACCGGCGATCGCCGGCGCCTCCCCCGAAGCCGACCCGATCGACCCGCGGGCGGGCAGCCGCTGGTACCTCGTCGGCCCGGCGATCCTCGCCGCCGCCGTCACCGTCTTCTTCGGCGTCATCCCGCAGCCGCTGGTCGAGTTCGCCACCCACGCCGGCGCCAGCCTCTTCTAGCCGCCGCCCGCGCCCCGCACCGCCGAGCACGACGACGGTGCGGTCGATATATCTGACGGTCTCCGATGGGCGTCCTCCTCACCGCCGCGCTGATCATCGCCGGCACCGCGGTCGGGGTCGGTGCCGAGCAGCGGCGGCCGACCGCCGCGGTGGCGCTTGGCCGGCGACTGATGCGCGTGATCCTTTACGTGCTGCTGCCGATCGTCATCTTCTTCAACCTCGCGAAGGCGCACATCAGCCTCGACAACGCGGTCGGCCTCGGGCTCGCCTGGGTCAACCTGGCGCTGGTCGGGGTGATCGTCTGGTTCGTCGCCTCGCGGGTCCTGGGCCTGGGTCGCAACCAGACCGGCGCGGTGATCGTCTGCGCGCTGGTCGCCAACACCTCGTATCTCGGCTATCCACTGACGGTGGCGCTGCTCGGTCACGACCACCTCTCGACCGGCGTGCTCTACGACGTGTTGGTCGGTGGCCCGGCGCTGATGTTGGGCGCGTTCGCGGTCGGGGCGGCGTTCGGGGACCGCGCGGGTGAGGGACTGGGCGAGCGGGCGAAGACCTTCCTGATCCGCAACCCGCCGCTCTACGCGGCGATCCTGGGGCTGCTGGCGCCGCGGGCGCTGGCACCATCGGCGCTCGTCCACGCCTCGCAGGTGCTGGCGATCTGCATCCTGCCGATCGGCTTCTTCGTCGTCGGCGCGACGTTGGCGGAGGGCGCCGAGCAGGGCGAGCTTCCACTGCCGCCGCCGTTCACCCGGCCCGTGGCGCTGGCGGTCGGCGCGCGCCTGGCGCTCGCTCCCGCGTTGCTGATGCTCCTGGCGGCGCCGCTGATCGACCTTCCGTCGGCCTACCGGCTGATGTCGGCGATGCCGACCGGCCTCAACGCGATGATCGTCTCCCACGCTTATGGATTGGATAATCGAACCGTCGCCGAGTCGATCGTCTGGTCGACCGCGATCGTGATCACCGTGGCACTGCTCTCCCCCCTGTTCTGACGCCGAACCCCTCCGAAAAGGCCCAGATGCTCCAGCACGCCGGTATCGAGGTTTCCCCCGCCGATCTCGACCGCACCATCGAGTTCTTCGCCATCCTCGGCTTCGCCCGCGTCCCCGACCCCACCGAAGGCGCCTACACCTGGCTCGAATGCGCCGGCACCCAGATCCACCTCATGCCCGAGCCGAACCCCACCGTCCCACCCCGAGCCCACGTGGCCGTCGTCGTCCCCCAATTCGACGCCGCCTTGGCCCGCCTCCAAGAGCACGGCTTCAAGGTCGAACGCCGCCGCGAATACTGGAACGAGCCCCGAGCCCTCGCCACCGCCCCCGGCGGCCACCGAGTCGAGCTGATGTCCGCCCCACCGCCCCGCTCCACCTAAGCGAATCCCGATCCGCCCCCGCAGCGCTACGCGTGAGCCTCGCCCTGATCGCGATTCGGGAACAAATGCCGAGTCACGATGGCAACAACCCCGACGACCTGAACCACCGTCGCCGCCAGCCAAACCTCGACGACCCCCGGCGGCAGGTCCCAACTCCGACCCACCCAGGCAAAGGTGACGAAGACGGCATCGGCGATCACGAACTGCGCTCCCAGCAGCCAGAGAATCCAGTCGGCGTACCTCTGACGTAACCCGTGCTCCTGCTCAGCGAAAAGCTGCCTCAACGACATCCCCTGCGCCTGTTCTTCCTCGTCGAGGTACCTCAGTCTCTCTGGTAACGCGGGAGCCGGAGATGGTTCGTCCTCCTCGCCGGCTTCAAGCTCGCCGACCGATCCGTCGTTAGGGTCGCCGACCGTCATACCGTTCCCAATTCGGAAACGCGGATACCGAGATTCTTCAGCCGGATCCGCATCTCTTCCCGAGGAACCCGGAAGCGCACTGCCATCTCGAGGTCGTCCACCCGAAGGTCGACAAAGATCTTGATGTCCTCCTCCGGCATCAAGAGGCTCCGGGCAAATTCGTGCGCGTACTCGCCATCCGACTCTCCGCCAATCTCCTCGCAACCGTCGTACAAATCGGCGCGTTTGTACTCGTCAACCGTCGCCGACATGTGAACGTAGTGGCCTATCTCAAGCGCACAGGTGACCCGCCGCCGAAAGAAGCTATGTCGTCGGTTTAGCACGACTTTTGGATCCACGCCAGGCTTCAAAAAGAGACCGCCAAGAATTCTCTCGTCAAATTTCGCTTCACGAACCTGGACCCCGAGACGTTCGGCGATTCCGACAGGCTCGACGGCGATGCTGTCCCTGAAGGAGCGCTTAAGCACTCGCAGCGCGTCATTTTCTGCTCGCTTTTTGACCTTCGACCGCATCCCCGTCACTTCTACAGGGGACCACCGAGAAGTTTGCACTTTCGTATGGCTTTGTCGCAATGCCTCGGGACCGACCGTGGTGCTCATCGAAGTGACTCCAGCCGAACGCCGGCGAGGTATTCGTCTGGCGAGTCGGCGCAGGCGTAGTTGCCGCGGGGGCGGACGAAGAGGAGGGCTAGGCAGGTGCCCATCACGCGCTGGCCGTAGGCGTTCGGGTGGAGGGATTCGCGGGTCGAACCCTGGCCGAAGGAGAGGCGGCGGAACCACTCGGCGGTGAGCGGGGACGGACCGGCGGGGCCGACTCGCTGGGCGCGGCGGTCGCAGAGTTGGTGGTCGTCGAAGGCGTGCGCCAGGTCCAGGAATTCGGCGCCCGATGCAGCCGCTGCTTCGCGGAGCATCCCGGCCAGGTCGACCGTCGCCTGGTCCGCGGCCCAGTCGGCGTCGGCGTCCCAGACCGGGCAGCCACCTTCGGTCAGTCGACTCCAGCCGTCCTCGGGGTAGCGGAACCACCGACCCTCGGGGAACGGCGAGGCGTAGCCCATCGCGACCAGTCGGTAGTCGGAGCGGTCGTATCCCGCCGCCCGCATGGTCCGCCGCACCCCGTGCAGCGCCGCGGTGACGGCTCGCGTCGCGCCGGGCAAGGCGTTCCGGATCCGGGCCTCGGCGTCGCGGTGGCAGGTGCTCGCTTCGTCCTCCGGGCTGCGCGCCCAATCGAGCGCGCAGTCGACGACCAGTTCGCCGAAGCCGACGTCGTTCGCCCCGACCGTCACCACGATCATCCGGACGTCGTCGCGCCGCGCGACCGCGGCGAGCTGGTCGGCCTGGGGCGGCTCACCGAAGTGTTCGGTGCCGCCTTCGGCGGCGGGCCAGAGGTCACGGGCCTTCGCGCCCGAGCAGGCGAGGTTCACCTTCGCTTCGACCGCGACCGGGGCGCTCTCGATCGGCGCCACGTCGGAGCGATGGCAGTCGTTCGCCTCGCTCGCGCCGTAGACCCGCGCCGGGTCGTATTCGCACCCGAGCGCCCCGCAGCCGAAGGCGGCGCGATCGGTCCCCGACCGCGTCCCGAACGGTTCTGACCCGTTCCCCGACCAGCGGCCGCCCTCGCCGGAGATGAAGCTGTCCCCCATCGAGACGATCGCCGTCGACCGCGCCGCGGCGGGCGCGGCGGCAAGGAGGAGGAAGAGGAGAGTGAGGGAGGCGATCCGCATGGCGAGCACCAAAGCGCGCCCCCGCCCCGGGGTCAAGAAAAGTGCGTGAGTTGGCGCAAAGCGAGGCGAATCGGCACGAACCGCGCGCCTTCGGTGTGCTCTTGCAGCCCCCCCGCCGGGTGGGCTTCCAGCTTCAGCTTGTTCGGCCAACGCTTCGGGTCGAGCGTCAGCCGCAGCTCCTGCGGGCCCTTCTCCAGGACCTGCTTCGGGCTCCGCGCGACCACCTTCCCATGCAGCTCCGCCAGCAGCCAGACCCGCGCCCGCGCCCGCAGCTTGAAGCTGAGGACGAGCACCTGGCGGGTCACCTCGCGCCCGTGCGCCTTCACCTTCCGTTGTTCGAGCCGCGAGTGACTGGCGGACACCAACGGCTTCGCCGGCTTCGGCTTGCGGCCGCCGATCTTCACCTGGGTCGGCGCCACCGGGGTCGGCGGCTGCTGGTTGGCCAGCGAGTCGTCTTCGGGCGGCGCGTCGGGGAGCGTTTCGACCTGCCCGCCGTCCTGCGGGCGGAAGGTGATGACCCCGCCGCCACCGTCGAAGAAGGGGTCGGTATCCGGTTCGAGCACCGCCCCGTCGGTCAGGTGGAAGAGCCAGCCTTCGGTGGTCGCGAGCCAGCATTCGTGCGCCGCCGGGCAGGCGATCGGCCCCGCTTCGCCGCGCGGCCCGACACCTTGCTCGGGGCCGAGCTCGTCGTGCTCGGCGACCGACCAGGTCGCGCCGCCGTCGGCCGAGGACAGGAAGTCGACCCCCGCGCCCCCCGCGCCCGATTCCCGCACCGCCACCCAGGCGGCCGCCTCGCCAGGGTCGGCCGCGACGCCGACCGGGTCCTCGCCTTCGCCGAAGCCGGCGAGGTTCGGCACCACCTGCGTCCAGACCCCTTTGCTCAGCCGCATCGCGATCGGATGGGCGACCCCCTGGCCCCCCAGCGGCGAGGTCCGGTCGGGCCCGGCGACCGCCCAGAGCTGCGGCGTCGCCGGCCCGGTCCCGGCCAGGCTGTAGTCGCTGGAGAGGGAGAGGCCCGCCAGCGTCACCGGCGCCACGGCGTGACCTTCCGCGTCGGTGCCGTATTCGGGCAACGGCGGGCAGAACGGCGCGCAGGACGGGTTCTGCGTGTTGGCGGGGACGACGTTGTGGAAGGGGTTGGTCGGGTCGGTCGCGACGACCGTGTGCAGGAGCGCCGGGCTCGCCGTGCTTTCCGACCCGTACTGGTCGGTCGGCGCGAGCTGGACGCTCTCGTAGATCTGGCCCGCGTGCGGCGCCATCGCGGCGATCGCGTGTCCCTGTGAGCTGTAGACGACGCTCAGCCCGGTCCCGTTCCAGTGCAGGTGGAAGGCGCCCGCCAGGGACCCTTCGCCGAGCGCCCCGCCGAACCAGCAGTTCGACGGCGAACTGCAGGCCGCCGCGTACATCGGCCGGTAGGAGTCGGGCTGCTGCAGCGGCATCGCGTAGGAGGCGACGACCTGGCCGGCGACGAAGTGACAGAGCGAGACGTTCAGCAGCGCGCCCGGTTCGAAGCCCCCGGGCAGGATCTGGCCCGCCCGCTGATCGGAGATCGTCCAGAAGTCGTCCGGCCCCGCCCAGGCGATGCGGCCACCTTCGCCCCCGCAGACGGTCGACAGCTGGTGCCAGGTGACCCCGTCGTAGGCGTAGAGCCCGGCGGGCACGAGCGCGTTGCCGCCGGTGATCAGGACGCCGCGGTTCGGCGCCCAGAACTCGATGTCGCCGACCTTGCCGACGGCGGCCGGGAACGGCGAAGGCGCGGCTCCGGTCGGCGGCGGCGGCGCCTGCGCCGGGGCGGAGGTCCAGATCGCGCCGACGTCGCCGGCCCGCGCGGGGCCCGCGGTGGCGAGGAGGACGAAGAGGACCGCGAGGGCCATCGCGATCGCCCGCCGGGACAGCGCCCGACCCGGCTCCGTCATCGGTGAGGACACCGGTCCGCTCATCGCTTCTCCTTCCCGCCGTTCTTCGCTTTCTTGCCGCGGGCGAAGGTCGCCTGGACCTTGCCGGTCAACGTCCCGTGGCCGGCCGCGTGGAAGCGGACCGTGATCGTCGCGAACAGCCCGCCGTCGCGGACCAGGTGGCGGAACGCGCTCCGGCCGCGGAGCACCAGCCGCACCGTGCCGGCCACCTTCGCCCGCGCCCGCGCGCTGCCCACGGTCCGCGTCGCCACCGCGCCGCTCCGCGCCCGCCGGCCGGCCGCGCCGCCCTTGCGAGCGGCTCCCACCACCGGCACCGCCGCCCGCGCCGTCGCCGCCAACCCTCCCGCGCCGGGGACGGTGGCGACGACGACCACGCTGCCGTCGGCCCGCCGGTGCGCCGAGAGCAGCAGCTGCCAGCGCGGCTTCACCGTGGCCGGGATCGGCGCGGCGCCGATCCTGCTGGTCCCGGCCACCGCCGGCGCCGCGTTCGGTTCGACCAGGAAGACATCGGACCCGGCCCGGTTGACGGCGCCGTAGACGAGGTTCGTCGCCCCCGAGGCGAAGGCGAGATCGCCACCCGCGCCGGCGAAGGACGGTTCGGCGATCGCCGCGTCGGCGGGCAGCCCGTCGTAGCCGTGGCTCGCCTGCGAGAGGGTGCCGGCGCGAAGGTCGGCGACGTAGAGCTGCGCCTTGACGCCGGCCTGCAGCGCCGGGGTGACGAGGGCCGGCGGCGCCAGCGGGAACTCGGTCCGCTGGGTGACGAAGGCGACCTCCTCGCCGTCGGGCGAGAGGGCGATGTCGGAGACCTCGCCGTCGGCGGCGAAGTCTTCGGCGTTGGCGCTCGCCCAGGTGGTCAGCTGGGTCAGCGCGGCGGTGCGGCTGAGGCCCGCCGCCATGTCGACGACGTAGGCGTTGGCCCGCAGGGTGAACCCCGACAGCGGGTGCTGGGCCTTGATCTGGGCGACCTGCCCGGTGAGCGGCGCGGTCGCGAGGAAGGCGACGGTGTCACCGTCGGCGCTCAGCTGCGGGGTGATGTTGGGATAGAGGACCGCCGCCGAGGAGCTGTTGACGGAGTCGCCGATGAAGGTGCCGAAGACGAGCCCGGTCGGGTTCGGTTCGGTCGAGCCGAGGTTGAAGCCGGTGGCGAGCGGGCCGGGGCAGCCGCAGAGGGGATCGTCGCCGCCGGTGACCCGCCGGGTCGGCGCCGCGGGCCCGGCGGCGATCCGCCGCCACAGCGGCTCGGCGTAGGAGTTGGCCGGGTAGGTCGCGGGGATCCCCTCGCCCGCCGGGATCGGGGCGCTCGAGGCCGGCGCCTGGGCCGGGATGTCGATCCCCATCCAGGCCACCGTGCTGCCGTCGGCGCTGATCGTCGCGGTGCTGTCGCCGATCTGCCCGCGGGCCGCGTCGGCGTTGCCGTAGGCGGCCCCGCCGGGCACCGGTTGCGGCACCCCGCCGAGCGATTCGAGCGTCTGGCTGACCAGGGTCGTGGTGTCGGTCGCGAGGTCGCGGACGGCGACCTGGAAGGGCGGCGTCGTCGTCGCCCCACCCGCCCCGGTGACGAGGTCCGATTCGCCGAGCACGGTGAAGGCGACGAAGCGGCCGTCGCCGCTGAGCGCGACCCGCGCTGCCGCCGCCGAGCCGCCGCCGGGGCAGCCCGCGGTGCCGCTGCCGGCGTAGGTCAGGCCGGCCGCCGACCCGTTCAGCGCCGAGGCGAGGACGTAGGCGCCGGGCGCGCCGATCGGCACCGCCATGTCGCGGACGTAGACGCTCGCGCAACCGCCGCCGGGATCGTCGACCGGGTCGAGCGGCGCCGTCGTCGTGAAGCTGACGTAGCGGCCGTCGGCGGAGATCGACGGGGCACCGGCGTCGGGCGCGCTGAGCGCCGGGGCGGATTCGTCGCTCCCGGCGACCAGTTCGACCGCGCCGCTCCCCAGGTCCTTGCGCCAGACGCCGCTCGCCCCGTCGAATTCGCCGGTGAAGGCGACGTATCCCCCGCCCGCGGCGAACGCCGGCTGCCTCGCCGCCTGCGCCTGGTCGACCCCTTCGTAGGAGACGAGACGTGGCGTCTTGTATTCGGTGGCCCGCGCCGTTCCCGCCCAGCCACCGGCGCCCGCCCAGGCGAGCACGGCGACGGCGACGAGGACGGGACGCCAAGTGAGCAGACGCCCCGCCCTCATCGCACCGTCACCTCGACCCGGGCGAGCCGGTGGTTACCGACCCGATCGAGCGCCCGCACGGTCACCGTGTAGCGACCCGGCCGCGGGTAGGTGTGGACGACGGTCGGCCGCCGGCGCGTCGTCTCGCCGTCGCCGAAGCGGACCAGCGTCGCCGCCTTCCTCAGCCCGGCGCGGTCGCCGTAGATCCGCACCCGCACCCGCCGCCGCGGCAGCGCCTTCACTTCGACCAGCGGCGGTTCGCCCTGCACCCGCAGCTTCACCACCGGGCTCATCGTCCGCTGGCCGAGCTGGTCGGTGGCCAGCACCCGCACCTGCCGCAGGCCGCTGCCGAGCGCCGCCCGCGGCAGCTGGGTCGACAGCCGGTGCAGCCCCCCGTCCACCAGCCGACCGTCGACGAGCACCGAGTAGGTGACCGAGCCGACCCCCTGCCCCGCCGCCTTCCAGGTCAGCCACGCCTTGCTCGGCCCCACCCAGCCGGTCGGCGCGCTGGCGTAGAAGCTCTCCGGCGGCGCCTGGGCGAAGGTGCCGACGACCTGCGAGCTTTCGCCGCTTCCCTGCTCGAAGCCGAGCAGCTCGTCGCCCTCCCCCGAGGCCGCCGCGACGAGGCCGCCGATCGGCCCGCTGATCGGCGCCGAGAGGAAGCCGTTCTGCCAGCCGCCGGTCGGGTAGCGCTCCTCGACCTGCACCGCCGGCAGGCCTTCCGGGCCGGTCGCCGCCCAGGCGGCCTCGGCGCCAGCGGTCGGGCTGGCGCTGACGAACACCGGGCCGGCGCCGGCGCCCGGGCCGAGCGGGGTCTGCGGCGTTTCCGTCCCTTCGCCGACGTTGACCAGGCCTACGTTGCCGCCGATCGGGCAGGCGACGACGAAGCCGGCGTTGCCGGAGGCGACGACGTCGGGCGTCCCCACGGTCGGGCCGGTGCCGACCGCCGCGGCGCCGGCGAAGGCGCTGACCTTGCCCGCCGCAGGCGTGCTCAGCCGGTCGAGCAGCAGGGCGCTCGAGCCGAGTGGCGAGCCCGCGCCGCCGGCCAGCCGGAAGGCGACCTCGGCGCCGCCGAATTCGTTCAGCGCCAGCGCGGGCGCGTCGGCGTCGGCGCTGACCGGCTTGCCTTCGATCGAGGTCGGGCTGACCTCCATCGCCGGCCCTTTGACCGTGCCGAAGAGGCGCCGCGCCCAGATCCGCGCGACGCCTCCGGGGTCGGATTCCTGCCAGACGACGAGCGCCTGCCCGCCACTGTTGACGCCGACCACCGGGCCGTCGGTGGCGCTCGGGCGGCGCGCCGTCACCTGTCCCGGCAGCCGGTCGATCGTCCCCAGGGAGGACCAGGCGAGGCCGTTGAAACGGGCGACGCGGTCTTCGACGTTCTCGTCGCCGGGGCGCAGCGGCTGGACCGGGACCGCGTTGGTGACGACCCGGTAGGCGACGTAGGCGTTGCCGTTCGGCGCCATCGCCAACGAGGGATAGGCGGCGGTGCCGTCGCCGACGTCGTCGACCCGCTCGATCTGGCCGAAGCTCGAGGCGCCGCGCTGGAGCAGCGCCGACATCAGCTCGTAGTGGAGGGTCGGGGCGGCGCCGGCGGTGGCCGCGATCCAGGTCCACGGCTGCACCCAGGTGACCAGCAGCTGGCCGCCGTCGGCGGCGGCGATCGTCGGCTGGGTGGCCGGGCCGAGCTGCCCGTAGTCGACGCGGATCGGGGCGCTCCAGGTGCCGTCGAGGAAGCGGGCGACGAAGACGTGGATCGCCCCGCCTTCGAGCTTGCGGTAGACGATGCCGCCACTGCCGTCGGGCGCGAGGGCGGCGCCATCGACGTCGACGACGCTCGAGCTGGGCCCGTCGAGGACGGTCGGCGGGACGATCGCGGCGCCCGCCGGCGCCGCCGCGAAGAGGACGATCGCGATCGCCGTAAGGAGCAATTTCGTCACCCACTTGATAAAACTTGAGAAAGTTGATCGAATTTGTCGGGTATCAACGAAGGCGGGCATGGAGGTGCCGGACGGATGTCGCAATCGAGCAGTACGGGCACAATCGAGGGTCCCCGGGCGGGTGCCGGGCCGTGCGTCGGGCCGGAGGGTCGAAGGCCCCGGATCGGGTTGCTCGGCCGGGCGGGTGAGGCCGCGCGACGGCTGGTCGCGCCGATGCAGGAACGCGGCTGGGAGGTGGTCCTGCTGGGTGGCGCGCCGGCGCCGGCGATGCTCGCCCGGCTGGGGGCGATCCTGCTGCTGCTCGACGCCGACGCGGTCGGCTCCGCCGAGCTCCTGGGACCGCTGCTCGAGGCGGCCGCCGGCGCCGGCGTCGGCCTCGTCGCGATCGGCGGCGGCACCACCGTGGCCGAGCGCGTCGCCGGGCTTCAGGCCGGCCTCGACGGCTGGATCGAGCCCGACAGCGAGCCGCGTGAGGCGGTCGCCAGGATGGCGGCGGTGATGCGGCCGCGGCTCGAGCGCGAGCGGCTCGAGCGGGCGGTCCGCAGCCACGGTGAGCTCGACGTCCGCCGCGACCTGCTCGACGCCGTCGTCGGCGAGCGCCACGCCGAGCTGACGACCCGCGAGTTCGAGCTGCTCGAGCTGCTCTGCGCCTGCGACGGCGCGGTCGTCTCCCGCGAGCGGATCCACCGCGCCCTCTGGCACCGCGAGCCGCCCGCCGGCGACCGCACGGTCGACGTGCTGGTCAGCCGCATTCGCCGCAAGCTGAAGTCGGTCTCGCCCGACTGGGGATACCTGCACACGCACCCCGGCGCCGGCTACCGGTTCGCGGCCGAGCGGCTCGGCGCTCCCGTCGTGACACCGACGCTGGCGATCGCCTGAGCGGGTCACTTCCCCTCCCCGACCGGATCGGCCGCGGCGGCGGTGAGGGGCTGCGGCTCGAACCGGTAGCCGACCCGGTGGTGGGTGTGGACGTAGGCGTAGCCGGGCGAGACGCGGGCGAGCTTCGCCCGCACCTTGCCGACGTGGACGTCGACCGAGCGCTCGCTCGGCCCCATCGCGTATCCCCAGACCCGCAGGAAGACCTCCTCGCGGGCCACCACCGCGCCGCCCGCGCGGGCGATCACGGCGAAGACCTCGTACTCGCGTGGGGTCAGCCCGGCGCCGACCCCGGCGACCGAGATCTGGCGGGCGACGGGGTCCACATCTAGCTCCCCAGCACGGATCGGAGCCTCCTCGGCGCCGTCGTCGACCAGCCGCCTGACCCGCTGCGTGGCCCGTTCGACCCGGGCGATCAGCTCCTCCGGGTCGGCGGGCTTGACCACCCAGTCGTCGATCCCCAGCGCCAGCGCCTCGACCCGTTCGTCGACCGAGGAGTGCGCGGTGCAGACGAGCAGCGCCAGCTCCGGCAGGCGGCCGGCGAGGTCCCCCACCCAGGCCCAGGGGTCGGCGCCGACCGCGGCCGGATCGAAGACCAGCGCGTCGACCCCCATCTCGGCCAGCTGGCGGGCGCCGACCGCGCGGAGCAGGGCGTGGCTCTCCCAACCGCGGCGCACCGCGGCCTCGCGCAGCGCGTCGACCAGCTCGGTGTCGCGATCGATGATCGCCATCCGCATCCGCCGTCCTCCAGGGTCCTCGGCCACGCGGTCAGCCTTCGTCGATGACCTGTGGAGATTCGCCGTTGCCCTTCTTCCCCGCCGGCTTGGCGAGGGTCTTGGCGTAGGCGCAGCGGAAGTTCTCGGCCTGGCCGACCGGCTCGGAGCCGGCGAAGCCGCCCTTGGTCCCGTTGCTGTAGACGGTCACGTACTGCAGCGTCTGCGGGGACGGGATCGCGGGCGCCGGGACCGGGTTCGGTTCGCCGATCTGCGGGTTGCCGGTGCTGCCTTCGCTGACCCCCTCGCTGCCCGCGGCGTTCGAGCCCGCCGCGGTGGTGACCAGGGTCGAGCTCATCTCGCGCTGGTCCTTCAACCCGTTGGCCGGTTCTTCGTCGACCGTCGAGGTCGCGGTCGAGTCGTGGATCGTCGACTCCAGCGGCACCACCTTGGCGGCGCCGATCAGCTGCGCGGCGCTCGGCAGCCAACCGCCCGCGGCGGTGCAGACCTGGCTGGCGTAGAAGTAGTTGTTCTGGCCCTGGTCGGCGGGCGGGACCGGCTGCGGCGTGCGGTCCATGCAGTAGGTGCCGAGGTCGACGGTGAGCGGTTCGCAGACGAGCTTCGCGGGCACCTGCTTGGCCGGCTTCTTCGGCTTCTTCTTCGCCGCGGCGTGGTGCTGGTGGGCGGCCGGGCGCTCGATCACGCTCGTACCCGCGCGACCGAGTCCGGCCATCGAGAAGACCAATGCGGTGACCGCGATCGCCACCGCCGCGCGCCCGGAAATCTGTCTTCTCATCGGCCCTGCCTTCCAATGCGTGATTTATTTCGCGCGCACTATAGCTACTATGTCGATCGACCTTGTCAGGAATCTCTTTTTCGGTAATTCAATGGTTGCGACCGAGTCGCTCGGCTGCTGGGCAGCGGGCCGACGCGGTCCGCTTCGCCGTGCTCCTCGCGTCGGTGAGCGTCACGCTCTTGCTGCTCGCGGCGGGGTCGGCGCGGGCGGCCAGCTTCCAGCCGCAGCTCGGCACCCCCGCCTCGGGCATGCAGGTGATCGGCGCGTCGCCGGGTGAGGAAGCGGGCGAGGCCTGGGCGCAGGGACGGCTCGGCGCGGTCCCGGCGGCGGCCGCGCCGGGGACGCCCGTCGGCAGCCAGGTGCTGCTCCGATACACCGACGCGACCGGGACCTGGCAGGTGGTTCCGGTCGACGACGCCGAAGGCCACCCGCTCGGGTTCGAATGGTGGGGGAGCGAGACGACCGCGGCCGGCGGGATCGTCCTCGCCGGGTCCGGTCCCGCGATCGAAGGGGAAACGCCCGCGAGCGCGCAGAGGATCGTCGTCCGCGCCCCGGGCGGGGCCTTCGCCGTCGCCCCGGCACCGGAAGCGAGCGGGTCGACCGCGGTCCTCGCCGAAGGCGAAGCCCTCTTCCCCACCGCCACCTCGACCGCCCGCCCGACCACCGCCCCGCTATTCGCCGCGCTCGACGAAGGCGGCGGCCGGACCGGGGCGCTGATCGCTCCCGTCTGGTCGGAAAAAGCGGTGCCGGCGGGGGAACTCGGCGCCCCCGCCATCCTCCACTTCGACGGCGCCGCCTGGACCCGCGAGCCGATCTGCGCGGAACTCGAAGCGAGCGGCTGCGTCGCCGCCGACGCCGGCCTCCGACCGCTCGCGCTCGCCGCCTCCGCCCCGGGTCAGGCCTTCCTCCTCGCGAGCGGGGCGAGCGGCGGCCTCGAGCTCTTCCAACGGGTGCGGATCAACGGCGTGACGCCGGCGCTGACGACGCCGGCCTGGGTGCCGGTGAGCTTCGCCGCCGGCCTGCTGGCGAGCGGCGGGGCGCCGGCCGGCGAGTCGGTCTCGGCGGCCGCGGGCGGGCCGCTGCTCACGGTGACGAACCAGGGCGCCTGGGTCGACCTGGCCCTGAGCGGGGCGACGACGCAAGGCAACGCGACGGTGCTCGTCGCCGGCGCCCAGAGCGAAGCGCCGCTCGCCACCGACACCGGCACGGTGCTCGGGACCTGGTGCTACCCGACCTCGCTCTGCCCGGTCGGCACGCCCTCGCTCGGCGCGGCGCTGCCGAGCGACTACGGCAGCTTCGCCTGGCCGGGTTCGGGGACCAGCCCGGGGACGCGCCTGATCACCGGCCTCCCCAACGGGGCGCTGCTCGAACTCGGCGAAGCCGGTGGCAGCTTCTCCTACGTCGTCGGCGGTGGCGCCGGCGGCGCGGGCGGCTCGATCGGCCCCGGCGGGGTGACGCTGGGGACGCTGCCGGGGACGGCGAGCGCGTCGGTCGCCGGTGGCGCCGCGTTCGACTCGCCCGGCGAAGGCTGGCTGGGCGGCCCGACGCCGCCGCTGCGCGTCGCCGGGTCGCCGAGCCCCGACCAGCTGACGCCCTGGCCGGTGCCGTTCCGCCGTCCCCTGCTGGCGGCCGCCGCGGCGCCGGGGACGACCGCGGGAGGAAGTGACGGCGAAGCCCTCGCGGTCGGCGCCGAAGGCGAGGTCGCGCGGTACCACCCGGGTCAGGGATGGGACGGCGAATACCTCTACAACGCGGCGGGCGAACGGCAGACCCCGAACCTGCGCGGGGTCGCCTGGCCGGAAGCCGAACGCGCCTTCGCCGTCGGCGACAACGGAGCGATGTGGGTCTGGCAGGCGTCGACCGGCCAATGGGAAGCCGACCCGGCGGCGCCGCTCGGCTTCCGCGGCCAGCTGACCGCGGTTGCCTTCTCGCCCCAGCATCCCGAAGTCGGCTACGCGGTCGGCAAGCAGGGCGTGCTGCTCGGCTACGGCAAGACCTGGACCCAGGAAACGCTGCCGGAAGGGCTGTCGAACGCCAACTTCACCTCGGTCGCCTTCGCCGGCGGCGAGGCGATCGCCACCTACCGCCAGCCCGCGCCGACCGCCTCCAACCCCTTCGGCGAGGTCGGTGGGCTGATCGTCGACAACGGCGGCGGCTGGGAACGCGACTTCGAAGCCGACCGCCTGCTCGCCCAGCTGCCCGGCGACGCGACGATCCTCTCGCGGGTCGCCGGGCTGCCGGACGGTGGCGCGGTCGCCGCCGGTCCCGGCCTGGTGATCGAGCGCGACGGCGGCCCGGGCACCGCCTGGCGCTTCGCCGCCTCGCCCCTGCCGGAAGCGGCCGACGTCTCGGCCCTGGCCGCCTTCCGCGAAGGCTCGAGCGTGCGGGCGCTGGTCTCGCTCGCGGTGGCGAGCGGCGGGCAGAAGAGCTGGGGCGAAATCGACAACCCGCCGTCGCCGGCGCAAGGCGAATACGGCAGCCTCCTCCCCGCCGACCCGCTGCCCGGCACCGGCTACCTGCTGCGCGAGACCGCGAGCGGCTGGCGCGACGAAGAGGGCAAGGCGTACGCGTACTCGCCCCAGCCGACCGGCCGCGGGTTGCCGGGCTGGCCGGACCCGGTGCTGGCGTTGCTGGTCGAACCCGGAGGCGGCTCCGGCTGGGCGCTCGGCGGCCAGACCGGCAACGGGTACTACGAACCGCAAATCGGGAAGAGCCAGATCCAGACGGCGGACGTGTCGCGGTTCGGCGCCGGGGCGACGCCGCCGCAGCAGGGCGAAGCGCCACTCGCGGCCGCCGCCGGGACGGCGACGTTCGCCCTCGGCGGCAACGCGCAGTGCGAAACCGCCTGCGTCGAATTCGCCAACGAGCAGCTGGGATCCGACACCTGGCTCAGCTCGGCGATCGGACGCGCGGGCCGGGTCGGTGGGCTGCGAGCCTTCCTCTACGCCGGCGGACGATTGGCGGTCGGCGCCGCCGCCCACGGAGAAGATTTCTTCCGACGCGAACTCGCGCGCTACGACGAACTGCTCGGCGGCGGTCCGCTGCCGGTCTACGCGGCGAGCTCCCCCGGCGACCTGACCGAAACCGGGATCGGCGCCTTCGCGGCAGCGCTCGCCGGTCACGTACCGACTGGGACGGTGCCGAGCGGGACGCCGGCGCCGCCCGACGGCGAAGCCGCCTACGCCTTCGAATCGACCGGCTCGTCGGGCGGCCCGGTGAGGGTGATCGTCCTCGACTACTCGCGCTCGGTGCTCGCCGAAGGCGACTCCGGCCAGAGCGGCTGCGCGACCGACCCCGCGGCGCCGGCCAACCAACTGCAGTGGCTCTGCTCGCAGCTCTACTACGCCAAGGGGGCGGGGATCCCGGCGATCGTCCTCGGCAACGCCAACCTCAGCGCGCCGAGCGCTCCCGGCTACGCCGCCGACGCCACCGCGGTCGACCAGGTGCTGCTCGGCGGCGGCGCCTCCGCCTACCTCTTCGACAGCACCGAAGAGAACGTCCTCCAACAGATCGGCAGCGGCGCCGAATCGATCCCGGCGATCGGCACCGGCACCCTCGGCTACGTCAAGTACCCGGTCAGCGGGACGAAGGAATTCTTCGGCGCCAACGGCTTCCTCCTGGTCAGCGTCGCGACCGCCGGCCGCAACGCGTCGACCAACCGGGCCCCGGTGAGCGCGGCGCTGGTGCCGAACGCCGACCGGCTCGGCCTCGAAGCGACCAACGGCGCGCTGCTGCGGCGCAGCTCGGTCGGGCTCTTCAGCGGGCTGGCGCGGATCCCGGAAGGCGGCGGGGCGATCGAAATCAACAGCCAGGGAAGCGTCATCCAGGAGTTCCCCGAACCGTACGTGCCGATCCCCGAGCACTGCCAGGGCAGCGGCTGCTCCCAGTTCATCGCGCCGCAGTACACCTTCACCTCGTCGGATCCCGAAGTCGGCGATTTCGTCGCGGCCGACCCGAACTCGACCAACGCGCGCGCGGTCGAGCAGGTGAACGGCAAGCCGGTGCCCGACCCGAGCTCGGGCCTCTTCTGCGCCTACAACCCGGGGACGACGACCGTCACCCTGACCGCGGGCGGGCTGTCGACGTCGATGCCGGTCACGGTGGAGGCGGGCAGCGTCGCCCAGCCGTGCGGGACGGTGCCGCTGAAGAACCCGCCGGTGGTCCAGCAGGTGCCGCAGGCGGCGGTCGGCGAAGTGCCGCCGCCTGCCCCCGCGCCCGCCCCGTCCCCGGCCCCCGCGCCGGTGGTCCCGGCGAAGCCGGCGGTGGCCAAGGCCCAACCGCGTGAACCGTCGCCACCGCCGAGCCCGCCGAAGCCGAAGCCCGCGCCGAAGCCGCCGCTTCCGGCGGTCCCGGCGCCGCTGCTGCCGACGCTGAACCCGTCGCCGATCCCGCCGCGAGCGGTGGTGCCGCCGCCGAGTCCGCAGCCGCCCGAGCCGACGCCGCCCTCGGGGACCTCCCAGGTCACCCAGCCGGTCGGCATCACCGAGGAAGAAGAGGACGAGCAGCCAGCGATCGAGGCCGCCCACCACATGGCGGCGCTCCACCATCGCGACCCGGGCAGGCTGGTCCCCGGCCTCACCTTGGCGTTGGTGATCGCGATCGTCGGCGCGGGCGCCGGGATCGGCAAGCAGCGGCGCCAACGCGCCCGCCGTTGGGCCTACTCGGAACGGCCGGCCGGCCCGCCGGACCGCTGATACCCTCGCGCCCAGGGGGGAGGCCCCCGGTGGTGCCTTGGAAGCTCACGCTCCCGAGTGGCTCGCAGTTATTGAGGAATGACCGCCGCGCCTCGCGCTCGCGCGACACACCATCGGTCCCGGCTTCTCCCCTTTTCTTACACACCTGAAAGCGTCGCCCTTTCACCCGCTGAAAGGTTTGACCGATCACTGTGTGTAACACCGGAGTAAAACTCTTGACGGGTGACTCCCCGTGGCTAGATTCGCTCTCGCAGTCATTCCTCACTAACTCGATTGACAAGGGAGCAATTAGCTATGAAACCCCTGAAGGACTATCTGCGGACCGGTGCGCTCGTCGCCGGTCTGCTCGGTGTCGCGGCGGCACCGGCGCTGGCGGGAGCGTCGCCGGCCGCGGCCGCGACGGCGTTCGGTTCCGGCGCCGCGGTACAGAAAAACATCCAGGCGGCCTGGCTGGGCGGTTGGACCCCACCCAGCGGTGACAGCATCACCTACACCGGCACCACCAGCGGCGCCGGGCAACTCGAGTTCGGTCTCGACACGGGGACGCTCGACGCGACCCAGGACTCCACCGCCAACCCGGTGCTGGACGGATTCGTCGCCACCGACAGCCCGCCCACCCCGGCCGAGGCGACGAGCGCCGACACCGCGGCGGGGACCGGCACGCAGAACCTGCTGTCGATTCCGGTGGCACAAGTATCTGAGGTGATCGAGCTCAATGTCCCCGCCGGGATCACACTGAACTCGGGGCAGAACATCAAACTCACCAACACACTGGCCGAGGAGCTCTTCGCCGGCACCGTGCCCGCGTCGACCCCCTACTCCGCCAACACCTGGGGCGCGCTGCTCCAGAATTCGGGGCTGACGAAAGTCGCCAGCGCACCCGCGGTAGGACAGTTCGTCGACGACGGGACGAACGGAGGCACCACCGGGCTCAGCCAGGTCCTCCGCGCCAACGGCGCGGGCGCCACGCTGACGCTCAAGCAGTACCTCTCCTGGGTCGCCTCGGAGTTGGGTAACTCCGACTGGTCGTCGACGACGATCGACGAGAGCACCTCGGGGACGAACGAGTGGCCCAGCGGTGCGACCGTCTCCAGCCGCCAGAGCTCCGACTCGACCCAGGCCACGACCGTCGCCGGGACCGGCGGCCTCGTCGGTTACGGGACCCTCGGCGCGGCGCTGTCGGCGGGATTTGTCGCCTCGCCAGGTGCGGGCGGCACGCACACGCTGTTCGCGTTCGTCCAGGACAACGGCATCGCCACCACCGGCATCGTCTACGCGAACCCGGAGATCCTCCCCTCGGGCGCGTCGAACCTCTATTCCGGCACCACGATCAACACCTCGGGCACGTTCTCGAACACCAACAGCAAAGTCGGCGCCGGCAACTGGCTCGTTCCGGGTGGCACCACGCTCAACACGACAGGGCAGTGGGCCACGAACGGCACGACCGTGTCGTCCTACACGCACGCGTGGGACGACAACGTGTTCAATCACGTCAACAACGGGACGGCGTACTACCCGATCGGGATCGCCCTCTGGGACCTGTCGTGGGACCACCCGGCCTGGGGAACCGGCAACCTCAAAGGAACGCTCTACCCGAAACCGACCGGTACCAACTCGGTCGAGGAGACGGTCACGAGCTACTTCAAATATGTGACCAGCAGCACCGGCCAGGCGGCGACGGCGACTCCTCACTTCGCCCCACTGCCTAGCGCGATCGCCACCGACGCGGCATCGATCGCGGGCGCTCTCTGAGCGCAGCCTCGGCGCCGTCGCGCGCCGGCCCGCAAGGGTAGGGAGCAATGGCCCGTCGTCCGTAGTGGACGGCGGGCCATTTTGTGTGTGTGGTGTCACACATGATGTAACTCCACGGTAAAACTGGATGTAACTCCACAGTAAAAGTGTTGTCTGGTCGCCGTGGGAGCCATAGCTTGCGCCGCCATGCACACACATCAGAGTTCTCCCACTCGCGGCGTCGCCGCCCGGCCGGCGCTCCTCACGTCCCTGATCCTCCTCGTCCTCACCTCACTTCTGGTGTGCGTCGCAAACGCCCACGCGGCCGCCGGCAGTCAGTACCCGCAGGGCCAGTACGGCGAAGTGCCGAGCGCGCGCTTCGGCGGCTTCGACTCGACTTGGTATGACGGCGGCGCCTACGACGGCGGCGCATCCGAGACCGCGCCGACGCCCGGCAAATTCCTGAACCCGGTGGGCTTCGCGGTCGACACCGACGACCCGTCGGTCTCCGACGGCACGGCCATCTACGTTCTGGATCGGGTCAGTGCGGTGTCGGACGCCTCGCCCGCGGGAGGGACGCGCTGGCGGCTGCAGAAGCTGAGCGACACCGGCTCGGTCGTCGCCCTCACCGAATTCTTCCTGCCGACCGCGGGACCACTGACCTGCAGCCCCTTCAGGTCGAACACCGAACCGGTCGGGCTCACGGTATCCGGAGGGAACGTCTACACGGTCATCGCCGGCGTCGTCGGTGAAGACTGCCTCGCCACCAGCTACGCCGAGGAGGTCGTCGGATGGTCGACGACGCCGTCAGGCGGGAAGCTGGTCGGCGCCCCCGGGACGCCGGACGGGCTGAGCTCACCTGTCACCGCAGGCGGGACCACCTACTCGGTCCCGAGCGTGGTCAGCACCGCGTCCGATCTTGCGTCGACTGAAATATTCGCTCCCCGCGGCCTGACCGCCGACGGTGCCGACTCCCTCGTCTTGCTCGGCGACGCCACCAACCGCGGTGTCACCGGAGAACCGACCAACGCCCCGGCGCTCGCGGTCAAGGTGTCGTTGGCGAACGGCGCGGAGACCGCCAGTTGGTCCTCGTCGTCCCTGAGCAGCCTCCCTACCGAGCTCGGTGACACGATCACCACCGATCCCGCCGGGAATATCGACATCTGGCTGACCGCCGCCGAAGAAACCGCGGAAGGCGGGGCGATGGTCCAACTCTCGCCGTCCCTCACTTCGCCCAAGCTGCTGGAGAGCCAGGCGCAGCAGACCGGGAACGTCTACCAGGCGCTCGACAGTCAGACCGCCGGCCTCGTCCCGCCCGCGGGCCCGCACGCGGTGTGGCTCTCGAACGGGCTGGTCGCGGCCAACCCGGCACCAGCCGCGCTCAGCTACTGGTCGTCGCGCCAAGGGATCAGGCTCATCTCACCGCTCCAGGACGGAACGCTTGCCGGTCCCACGGCCCTCGACACGGTCTACGACACCCTCGGGAAATCGGCGTCGGGAGCCTGCGACGTCGCCGCCGGCGGGACGACCGCGACGGGGACTCTGGGGGACATCGTGCTGGCGCCGGGCAAGGACGGGTCGGTCTGGATGCTGAACGTCGGCACCGAACCGGGTGCGACGACCAGCGGGCGGATCGTCGCCGAGCTCGCGCCGGGGGCCGCCGACCCGTGCCTCACGCCGCCGAGCGGGACGACGTTCTCGCTGACCGACCTGTCGGCGGCGTCGCCGACGCCCCACGCGGCGAGTGCCGGTCCGCTCACCGTCTCGGTCGGCTCGAAAGTCCGGTTCGGCACCGAGCAGTTCGAATATCCGTTCACCTACAGATCCGTCGACCCGCCCGCCGCGGTGTACGCCTTCGAGTGGGATCCGGTAGGCGGCAGCGCCGGGGACCCCGGCTACACGCTGGTCGACCAGAACGCCCCTGGCACGTCGACGGTCTGGCCGCTCGGAACCGGTGGCACGCCGCCGACGACCGACGAATTCCTCTACACCACGCCCGGCACGTACACGGTGGAGATGAAAGCGTTCGGCGATCTGGGTGAGTACGACGCCACCGGCACGGTGATCGTCGAAGCCAGCAGCCCGCCGGCGGCGGCGTTCACGCTGCCCGGCTCGGCGCAGGCGAATCAGACGGTGAGCTTCGATGCTTCGGGATCGGTGGCGCACGCCGGAGCTCGCATCACCAACTACCACTGGAGCTTCGGCGACGGGCAGGAAGACGACAACGCGGCGGCGAGCGAGACCCACGCGTACGCCGCGGCGGGCACCTACACGGTGACCCTCACGGTCGCCGACGACAACAACCAGCAGAGCACCGCGGTCACTCACCAGATCACGGTCACCGCGGCTTCCTCCGGCGGCGGCGGCGGGACCGGGACCGGCGGCGGTGGCTCGACCAACA
>DAIQOT010000013.1:27059-32625 GCA_036787695.1 Solirubrobacterales bacterium
CGCTCACGCCGGGCGGCTCGACGGGCGGTGGGGGCACCACGACGACGCCGCCCCCGCCGAGTGGCGGCGGTTCGACCGGCGGCGGCGCGAAGAAGCCGGCGCCGAAGCCCGCCCCGACGGCGAAGCAGAAGCTCGCCACGGCGCTGAAGCAGTGCAAGCGCAAGGCGTCGGGCAAGAAGCGCAAGGCGTGTGAAAAGCAGGCCAAGGCCAAGTACGCGCCCAAGAAGAGCAAGAAGTAGTTCGACCGGCAGCGCCACGCCGGCTTAAGGAGTCAGATGTCGAACCCCCGCCTCAGTGGCGGCACGGACACCCGCTCGACCGGCGAGCGGGTGTCCGGGGCCGTCCTCGCCAAACTCACGCCGATCGGCAAGTTCCTCGCAAGGGATCCGCTCTCGACCTTCCTGCTGTTCGCCTCGATCGTCCTGCTGATCTTGTTCCTCAGCCTGGTCGGCTCGTTGGGGTCGGAAGCGTCGGGGACCGAGGTGCCGCTCTCGACGATCTCCCACATCGCCAAGAACGAAGGGGTGCGGACCGCCGAACTGCTCGACTACGACCACCAGGTGGTGGTCGAAACCGACGAAGGGTCGGAACTGTTCGCCGACTATCCCGAAGACGGCAGCGCGACCCAGCAGCTGGTCACCGACCTGGAAAAGGGCGGCGCCTTGGTCAGCGTCGACCCGCAGTCGGGAAAGGGCTCGAAGGAGCTGATCGTCCAGTTCCTCGTCCCGATCCTCCTGCTCGTCTGCCTGTTCAGCTTCTTCATGCGCCAGACCGGGGACGGCTCCTCGGGGATCGGCGCCTTCTCGGCCTTCGGCGGCAAAGGCAAGAAGAAGAAGAAAGGCGAGAAGGCGCCGATCACCTTCGACTCGGTAGCGGGCGCGGGCGAAGCGCTTGCCGAGCTGAAGGAGATCCGCGACTTCCTCGACGACCCGACCAAATACCAGGCGATGGGCGCGGCGGCGCCGAAGGGCGTCCTGCTCGTCGGCCCTCCCGGCACCGGCAAGACGCTGCTCGCCCGCGCCACCGCGGGCGAGGCCGACGCGTCCTTCTTCTCCGCCTCCGGAGCGGAGTTCGTCGAGAGCCTCGTCGGCGTCGGCGCCGCGCGGATTCGCGACCTCTTCGCCAAAGCCCGCAAACAGGCGCCGGCGATCATCTTCATCGACGAGCTTGACGCCGCGGGGAGAAAGCGCGGCGCCGGTGTCGGGCAGGGAAACGACGAGCGCGAGCAGACGCTGAACCAGCTGCTCGTAGAGATGGACGGGTTCGGCGGGGATGCCGGGGTGGTGGTCATGGGAGCGACCAACCGCCCCGACATCCTCGACCCCGCCCTCCTGCGCCCCGGGCGCTTCGACCGACAGGTTGTCGTCGACGTCCCCGACGTGCACGGGCGATTCGAGATCCTCGAGCTGCACGCCAAAGGGCGGACCTTCGCCGAGGGCGTCGACCTCTATGAGATCGCCAAACTCTGCCCCGGCTTCTCGGGGGCGGAGCTCGCCAACCTCGTCAACGAGGCGGCGCTCCTCAGCGTACGCGAAGGCTACGTCGAGATCGACCAGCCGACGCTCGAGGAGGCGATCGACCGGGTCGTCGCCGGGCCCGCCAAGAAGACCCACGTCCTCTCCGAGGACGAGCGCTGGCGGATCGCCGTCCACGAGTCCGGCCACGCGGTCGCCACCCGCTCGATCGGCCAGGTCGTCTCGGCGCAGAAACTCTCGATCGTCGCCAGGGGACGGCAGCTCGGCACCTCCGCCGACATGCTCACCGACAAGGACGCGGTGATGCACTCCCAGCCCGACCTCGAGCGCCACCTGGTCGCGATCCTCGCCGGCACCGCGGCGGAGTGGAACGAATTCGGACACGGCTCGACCGGGGCATCCGACGATCTGCACGCGGCGACCAAACTGGCCCGCCAGATGGTCACCTCGTTCGGGATGAGCCCGGCGCTCGGCCCGGTGACGATCGGCGAGGCGGGTGGTGAGGTGTTTCTCGGCGCGTCACTGCAGGACATGGGATCGGTCGGCCCCGAAACGCTCGACACGATCGACGACGAGACCGAGCGGCTGGTCGAAGAAGCCAAAGACCGGGCGCTGGTGGTGCTGCAGGCCAACTGGGAGTCGGTGCAGGAGACGGCCAACGCGCTGCTCGAGCACGAGACCCTGTCCGGCCTCGCCCTCGACGCGGTCCTCTCCACGGTGACCCATTACGAGCTCGACGAGATCGAGATCCCGGAGCCGAAAGCGCGTCGCAACGGGAACTCCTGAGGGGTCGGGCGGCGCCATCGGACGGCCTCTCTACGATGGCCAACCCATGCGTTACCCGGCCGAACATTTCAGCGACGAGGAGCGGGCGCTCCTGGCGCCTCACTTCACCAACCTCGATCGGCCGGTGTTCGGGCTGGTCAATCTCCCGGAGACCGTGAAGGGCGCGCTTTTTGCCCGCTATTCGCGCTATTCCGGGTCGGTCCGCCGCCTCTACCTCGACGAGTTCGCGGCCGACATGCCCGCCTCCGGCCGCCCCTTCGACGCCGAGGAGGGCGCCCGCGCGGCGGATCTCTACGAGCGCATCTTCGTCGGCTACGGCGACGACTCGATCGCCCAGGTCGGCGGCGCCCACGTCGCCTGCGAGTGGGTCTCGAACATCCTCACCAAGGTGCTGCAGCGCGGCCGCCTCGCCGCCTACCTCGAGCAGTCGACCCGCTACATCCCCTACGACAAAGCGCTCCCCGAGGGCGGCTACCGCTTCTACCGCGAAGACGGGCTCGGGCCCGAGTTCGTCGACGCGATGAACGAGCTCTTCGTCATCTACTCGCGCTCGCTCGGCAAGGTCGAGGAGTGGGCCGCGGGGCGCTGGCCGCGGGGCGACGGCGAGCCCGAGGCGGTGTGGCGGCGCTCGATCCGCGCCAAGGCGCTCGACCTCCTGCGCGGCCTCCTCCCCGCCGCGACGCTCAGCCACGTCGGCATCTACGCCTCCGGCCAGGCCTACGAGCAGCTGATCCTGCGGCTGATGGCCTCGCCGCTGCCCGAGGCGAGGGACTTCGGCGCGATGATCCTGCGCGAGCTCCAGCAGGTGATGCCGAGCTTCGTCTCCCGGGTCGAGCGGCCCGACCGCGGCGGCGAGTGGATCAACTACCTGGAGGCGCGGCGCGCGGGCACCGAGCAATGGGTCGAGCGCCTCGGCCTCGGTCGCCGCGAGGAAGCCGATCCGGCTCCCGCGGTCGACCTGCTCCACGTCGAGGGCTCGGAAGTCGACCTGCTCGCCGCGGCGCTGTTCGAGGCGGCCGGGGTCCCCGAGCCGGAGGTCCGCGCCGCGGTCGAGGCGCTCGGCGACGACGAGCGCGGCCAGATCCTCGCCGCCATCGTCGGCGATCGCGACAACCGGCGGCACCGTCCCGGGCGCGGCTTCGAGGCGCTCCGCTACCGCTTCGAGGTCGTCTCCGACTACGGCGCCTTCCGCGACCTCCAGCGCCACCGGATGCTGACCGTGCAGTGGCAGCGGCTCGGCCCCGACCTCGGCGCCGGCATCCCCGAGGAGGTACGCGAAGCGGGCGTCGGCGGCGAATTCGAACGGGCGCTGGAGATCTCCCAGGGCGAGTACGAGCGGCTGGCCACGGCCGGCCTCGACGAGCTCGCCCCGTACGCGCTCAGCCTCGCCTTCCGGATCCGCTACGTCCTCGACCTCAACGCCCGCGAGGCGATGCACCTGGTCGAGCTGCGCTCCGGCCGCGAGGGCCACCCCACCTACCGCGCGGTCGCGCAAGCGATGCACGAAGAGATCGCCGCCGTCCACCCCGGCGTCGCCGCGACGATGAAGTTCGTCGACACCGAGACCGAGCCCCGCCTCGAGCGGATGATGAGCGAGCTCCGCACCCACCGCAAGCGCGCCGCCCTCGAAGCCGAGTAAATCCCGGCTCCTCCGGCTCGCGGCCGCGGCGGCCGTCCGAGGAGCGTCCCGGGCGTCTCGTGGCGGCCCGGGCAGGCTGTGGCCGCCACGAGACGCCCGGGACGTGAGGCTTTCGCCGGGAACGGAACGGGTTCGGCACGTTCGTCACGGTTCCGTGCGACCGCGCCGACGACTGATCACTTGTCCTCGCCAGAGGGGGGACAGGTGATCAGTCGTGGCGACGTCCGTGCACTTGAGCCGCCTATAGCCGGTCTAAGTGACCAGTCGTCGCGGGGCCGTTGTGGAGTCGTGACTTTCCGCGCATCCCTGTGACCCCTTTCGGGCGCAACTCGGACGGCCGCAACCACCGGGCGCCAGCTTCCGGCGCCCCGTCAATCCCGTTTAGTCGCGGCGCTTGCGCTTGCGTTTCTGGGGGCCGGTGCCCGGAGACGAGCCGTCGCCGTCGGGGTCGGGTGCTTCATCGGGCTCGGGGGCTTCGAGTAGGCCGGGCTCCGAGGTGCCGTCGCCCTCGTCGTCGCCGGGGCCGTCTCCACCCGGATCCGGTCCTGGGTCTTTCGGTTCGATTTCTTTCGCGATCCGGTCGCCCGCCGTCGGCCAGGGGACGGCTTCTCCCGCCGCCCAGGCGGGCGGTCTTCCGCCCGGCAATTTGTTGACTAAGAGCAGGGCGAAGTAGATGAAGAAGATCAGGCAGAACTGGACCAGGAGGAGCAAGGCGGCGACGCCGAGCGCCATCCCCAACGAGCCCCAGAAGCGGCTCAGGAGACCGACGCGCATCCCCCACAGACAGCAGTAGACCAGCGCTACCGCGAGCCCGATCCGTCCCGCCAGCCCGAACCCGGTCGCCGCGTCGCGGAGCGAGGCTTCGCTCAGCGCGTTTTCGGCGGCGCTTTCTTCCTGTTCGGTCGCTTCGCAGTCTTTGAGTGGGCTCGCCCCGCGGTCGTACTTTTCGGCGAATTCGGTGCCGCTCTTTTCACGTTCTTCGTCGCGGCATTCTTCGGTGCCCTTTTCGGCGCTGAGCGTCGACTTCGCTTCGCCCTTGGCGTAGGTGTCGGCCGCTTCGTTGGTGGCGATCCCGTTCAGCACCCCGCTGATCGCGAAGAAGAGCGGCGCGACGACGATCACGCCGACCAGCTGGCTTTTCATTTTCCCGCCCGAGCGGGAGAGGGCGGCGCGGAAGAGGAAGTAGAGCGGCGCGATCAGGATCAGGAAGCCGATCGCCTCGAGGACCGAGGAAATCGTCACCGAAGACGCGTGTTCCTTCGCCGATTCGAGCAGCTGGAATTCGTGCGAGCCGTTGACGCCGGCGATCACGATCGCCGAGACGATCAGGATGATCACGGCGACGAAGGTCAGGAGGCCGGTCGGCAGGCTCCAGCGCGACTCCCAGGCCAGGACATCCTGCTTACGGCGGTTCAACTCTGGATGCCCTCGCGCACGGGTCCGTACGCTACAGCCCATGGATGAATTGACGACTTCCGCACGCCGAGTTCCGCTAGAGGCGGGCGCGGGCCCCGACAACCCGCCCTGCCCCGCCTGCGGCGACAGCTCCGAGAACAGCCAATCGCGAAATTCCTTCACCTTGCGCTGGCGCAGGGCACCCGGCGGATAGACCAGGTAGAAGCTCGACGAGGATGTCAGGGCATGCTGGAACGGGCGCACCAGCCTG
>DAIQOT010000296.1:0-4093 GCA_036787695.1 Solirubrobacterales bacterium
TGTCGGCATGGAAGACGCGGCCGATGCTGGCCAGCAGCGCATCCTGGCCGCCACCACCCTCATCGTGGGGGCCGTCGGGGCGGTGGACGAGGGCGACGGTGCGGCGCAGGTCGGCGCCGGTGATGTCGACGATGCGGGGACGGTTGCGGCGGCGGCCGATCGCGGCGGCGATCGAGCGGGGCAGGACGGCGATGCCGAGCCCGAGGGTGGCGAAGCGGATCATCTCCTCGACCCGCACCACCTCGAAGCCGACCTTGCGGTCGATGCCCGCTTCGGCGAAGCAGTGGTCGGTCTGCTCCCTCAGGCCGTAGCCGGGCGGGAAGTCGACGAAGACCTCCTCGGCGAGCGAGCTCGCGCGGGTGCGGGTGCGGAGCCGGTGGTCGACCTCGACCAGGCCGACGAGGTCCTCGACCAGCAGCGTGCGCGCGGTGAGTCGGTCGTCGAGCGGCGTCGGCGGCAGGCCAAGGATCGCGAAGTCGAGGTCGCCGGCGCGGACGTCGTCGAGCATCCGGTCGCTGCCGCCGCTCCGCAGCGCCACCTCGACCCCGGGGTGGTCGGCGTGGAATTCGCTCAGCAGCACCGCCATGTCGAGCGACGCGGGCGGGCACTCCATCATCCCCACCGCGACCTTGCCGCGGACCACCCCGCGAAGCGCGTCGGCCTCGGCGACGACGAGGTCGACGTCGGCGAGGACGCGGTCGGCGTACTCGAGGAGCCGCGCTCCCTCGTCGGTCAGCCGGACCATCCGCGTGGTGCGTTCGAAGAGGCGGACGCCGAGCTCCTCCTCGAGCTTGCGGATCTGCCGGCTGAGCGCCGACTGGACGACGAATTCCTCCGCCGCGGCGGCGCTGAAGCTGCCGGTGCGGGCGATCGCGCGGAAGTAGCGCAGCTGACGGAGCTCCACGTCACTTATCTAAGCAGGTGATAACTCCTGTCTCACCTATGTCTTTGACGAATCGATGCCTCGCCGGCACCCTCACCTCTCCCACCACCAGGCCCGGCAGAAAAGGAACGATGAGTTGATGAGATTGAGGAGCTTCGCCATCGCGGCGGTCGCCAGCGTCGCCTTGACGGCGCCAGCCTCGGCCGGCGCCGTGACGCTGATCGGGTCCGGCGGCACCGCGCCGCAGCCGGTCCTGGAAGCGCTGTTTCGCACCTACACCAAGCAGGTCAAGCCGAGCGTCCACTTCGTCTACACCGCCGACGGCGGCAACGCGGGGGTCAAGGACGTGCAGACCGGGACCAGCATGTTCGCCGGCCAGGGCCGCAGCCCGCTGCCGAGCGACGCCGGCACCGCCTACGTGAAACTCGACCTCGACGGCCTCTGCATGGACGTCAACCCGAAGAACAAGCTGACCAACATCTCGATCGAACAGCTCCACAACATCTACCGCGGGGTGATCACCGACTGGAGCCAGATCCCCGGCTCGGGGATGACCGGCACGATCGACCCGGTCGGCCGCGACAGCAACGGCGGCACCTACAACTTCTTCCTCCAGGCGGTGCTGAACAACGAACTGCAGGCGTCGAACGTGAACGCGCTGACCGCCGACGGCCTCGTCATCAACGCGATCCAGCAGGACCCGGACGCGATCGGCTACGCGGCGCTCTCTTGGCAGAGCAAGAAGGTGAAGACGCTGAAGGTGAACGGGATCGCCTGCGAACCGAAGAAGATCAGCGTCGAACCGCTGAAGTACCCGCTGTCGCGCTACCTCTTCCTCGTCCTGCCCGGCAACGGGACCGAAAGCCCGCCGGCGCTGCTCAAATTCATCGACTGGGCGCGGAAGAGCAAGCTCGCCGGTGAAGTGATCGCGGCGGCGGGCGGCGTCCCGGCGTTCAACAAGAAATAACGTGGCACACGACTTGGCCAACCAAGATCGGGAGCGGGTGGGAGAGCCGGGAGCGCTCTCCCCCCGCCCTTCGACCCCCAGCTTCCGCGACGCCCGCGACCCCGCGGTCGGGCGGGAGCTGGCGGCGGCGCTGGAGCCGCTGCCGTTCCTCGGTAAGCTGGCGATCGAGCGCGGGGCGCTGACCGCCGGCGAGGTCGCCGAAGTGGTGCTGCGTTACCGGGTCGGACGGTCCGGGATCGCCGACAGCGGCTGGCTCAAGCTCTGCTTCAAGTACTACTCGGACTGGGACCTGCAGACCGTCGATCCGGGCGGCCGCGACTACGCGAGCGCCGAGGTGACCCACCGCGGCGACCTCGGCGGGGCCTCGCCCGAGAGCCTCGCGAGCGTGCGCCGGCTGGCGACGAAGTACGACGTCAAGGGCGGCGAGCGGCCGTTCCAGAAGGCGCTCCTGATCCACCTCGAGGACGGCTTCCTGCGGCCCGGCGACGAAATCACGATCCGCCTCGGCGACCGCCGCGCGGGCGGGCCGGGGACGCGCGTGCAGACCTTCGTCGAGGACGGCTTCACCTTCCGCCTCTACGCCGACGTGCTCGGTACCTCGCGGATGGGCCACGTCGGCGACGTGACGGTCGACGTGATCGCGGGGCCGGCGGAGCGGCTGGTCGCGGTCGGGCCGCGCGTGGTGCGCGAGGGCGCGGGCGCGCCGCTCCGCGTCCACCTCGAGGACCGCTGGGGCAACGTCGTGAGCGACGCGCCGGCGCGGGTCGGGGTCGAGTCCACGCTGGCGGTGTCTGCGCTTGAGCCCGCTATGCGGGACGAAACGCAGACGGTCGCCGGCGGAGCGAGCGACGGCGGGGGCGACCCGGCGGACGAATCGCTCATCGACTTCCCCGACACCGGCTGGGCGACGGCGAGCGTCGACCTCGCGCCGCTTCCGCTCGGGTCCCACGTCGTCGACCTCTCGACGACGCTCCCGGACGGCCGCGAGCTGAGCACGACGGCGCCGGTCGACGTCGTCGCCGAGCTGCCCGGCGAGCGCGCCTACTTCGCCGACCTCCACGCCCACTCCGACGACACGGTCGGGACCCAAGACACCGCCTACAACCTCGACTACGCGCGGCGGGTCGGCGGCCTCGACGCCCTCGGCTACACCGCCAACGACTTCCAGATCACCGCCGCCGCCTGGGACGACGTCGTCCGCCGCTGCCGCGCCGCCGAGGACGAGGGCGCCTTCGTCGTCTATCCCGGGGTCGAGTGGTGCGGGAACGCCTCGGTCGGCGGCGATCACAACGTCGTCTTCCTCGGCGACGACACGACGCTGGCGCGCTCGCTCGAGTGGCACGACTCGATGAAGGCCGCCGTGCCCGAGCCACAGCACTGGCCGATCACCGAGCTCTACGACGCCTACGCGGCGAGCCCCGAGAACTACCTGCTGATCCCCCACCTCGGCGGTCGGCGGGCGATGCTCGACTGGCACCACCCGGAGCTCGAGCGGCTGATCGAGGTCCACTCGTCCTGGGGCACCGGCGGCTGGTTCCTCCGCGACGCGCTGACGCGCGGCCTACGCCTCGGCGCCTCGGCGAGCAGCGACGAGCACCGCGGCCGGCCCGGCGCGGGCGCGCCCGGAGCCAACGTCTTCGGCGCCCGCGGCGGCCTGACCGGGGTGCTCGCGCCGGAGTTGAGCCACGCGGCGGTCGGGGTCGCGCTGCGGGCGCGGCGGACCTGGGCGACGACCGGCACCCGCGCCGTGGCGCTCCTGCGCGCCGGCGATGCCTGGATGGGCGACGAGATGGAGGTCGACGGCGAGCCGATCGTCGCGAGCTACGCCCTCTACGGCGACGCCCCCTGGGAGGAGCTGACCGTCTTCGACACCGAGGGCGTGCTGCTGCGTCGTCGGCTCGTCGACGAGGTTGGTGCGAGGGCGAGCGCCGACGGCGCGGCGCCGGCCAACGGCGCCGCGGATTCGACGGTGGGCGCGACCGAGCCGGCGGGCAACGGCGCGGGGGCGGCCGTCGCCGGCGACCTCGTGCGGGTCAGCTGGGGCGGCGCTCGCCATCGCGACCGCTACCGCTGGGCGACCTGGACCGGCTCGGTCGATGTCGGCGGCGTCGAGCTGCTCGGCGCCGAGCCTTGGGCGTTCCTCCATCCCGAGCAGGAGCTCTCGGTCGACGGCTCGCGCGTCGGGTGGTCGGCGCGGACCTTCGGCGGCGACGTCGGCGCGGTCCTGCGCCTCGGGCCCGGGG
>DAIQOT010000094.1:0-13238 GCA_036787695.1 Solirubrobacterales bacterium
CATAGAGCACGTCGGCGCCCGCCGCCTCGTAGGCCCGCAGCCGCGCGATCGTGTCGTCGAGGTCCGGGTTGCCGCGGATGTGGTTCTCGGCCCGCGCCGTCAGCAGGAACGGGAACGGCAGCTCGCGCGCCACCTCGGCCGCCGCCACGACCCGCTCCGCCGCCGCGCCGATCTCGTAGAGCCCGGCCTCCTCCTCCCAGTCCTCGATCGAGCCGCCGACCGCGCCGACCGCCGCCACCGCTTCGATCGCCCGCGCTGCGTGCTCGGGCGCCGCGCCGTAGCCGTTCTCGAGGTCGACCGAGATCGGCAGGTCGCTCGCCGCCGCCAGCGCCGCGACGTGCCCGACCACCTCGTCGAGCGTCACCCCGCCGTCATCGCGCCCGAGCGTGAAGGCGAAGCCGCTCGAGGTCGTCGCCAGCGCCTCGAAGCCGAGCGACTCGAGCACCCGCGCCGTCCCCGCGTCCCAGGGGTTCGGGATCAGGAAGCAGCCCTCCTCGTGCAGCGCCGCGAAGCGTCGGCCACGCTCCTCCTGACTCGGTCGCGCGCTCATGCCGCCAGTTCCCCCATCTGCCGGCGCAGCGTGTCGATCAGCTGCGGCGCCTCTTTGGCGCGCGGGATCAGGCTGTGGTCGACCAGCATCGCGTCGGAGACGAGCCGCACGCTGACGCCGTGGTCGGGGCGCCCGGCGAGGTCGACCTCGATCGCGTCGCCCGCGCCCAGATCGCCCTCCTCGATGATCTTCAGGTAGGCCCCCGGCCGCGAGGCCCGGGCGAAGGTCTTCAAGAAAGCCGGGTCTTCCATCTTCAGGCTGAGCTTGAAGCAGGGCAGGCGCGGCTGGACGACCTCGAGCAGCGTCGTGCCGACCCGCCAGCGCTCGCCGAGCACCGCGCCGGAGACGTCGACCCCTTCGGTGGTCAGGTTCTCGCCGAAGGCGCCGGCGCCGAGCTCACGCCCGAGCTCCTCCTCCCACAGCCGCGTCTCCTCGATCGCGTACGCGTAGACCGCCTTGTTCTCGCCGCCGTGGACGGTGAGGTCGGCCTGTCGGTCGCCCTCCAGGTTCACGCCGCGCACCTTCACCCGGCCCTCGACCGGGTACTTCCAGATCGCCGTCTCGACCGGGCGTCGCCCGGTGTCGACCACTTGCGGGAGACCGACGTTGACGCTGATGAGGCGCGCGGGCACCACCCAATGATGGCAAGCCGGGGCCTCAGACCAGCGGCGTCGTCGGCTCGCCGGCATGGCGGCTGACCGTCAGCGCGGTCGGGCCGCGCTCGCCGCGGACCGCGCGCGACTCGCGCTTGGCCCGGTACAGATCCTCGTCGGCGCGCGCCATCGCCAGTTCGAGCGACTCGCCACGGCGCCACTCGACCACGCCGGCGCTCCAGCCGACCGGCGCGGCTTCGCGCAGCCGTCCCAGCGCGTCGACGGCGGCGTCACCGTCGGCGACGAAGAGGAGCGCGAACTCGTCGCCCCCGAGGCGCGCCAGCACCTCGGAGCCGCGCAGCTCCCCCGCCCAGGCGCGGCCGAGATCGACCAGCAGCTCGTCGCCGGCGGCGTGCCCGTTGAGATCGTTGACCTGCTTGAAGCCGTCGAGGTCGATCAGCGCGACGCTGACCGGCAGGTCCTCCCGCGCCGCCAGCGCCAGCAGCCGCCCGGCCGCCTCGCCGAATCCCGCCCGGTTCAGCAGGCCGGTGAGCGGATCGGTCACCAGCTGGGTCCGCAGGCGGGTGTTGAGACGGCCGAGCGCCTCGCCGGCGAGGATGCAGGAGCCCGCGACCAGGACCCAGGCGGTCACCACCCCCGGCAGCCCGCAGATCGCCAGCGCCGCGGCCGAGGCGACGCCGATCACCGCGACCTGGATCCGCACCGCCCGCTGGTCGAAGAACTGGCCCGCGTAGATCGCCACCCAGATCCAGGCCATGCTGTTCAGGGTCGCGCCGTAGCTGGTGGTGGCCTGGGAGACGAGCAGCGCGTTGACCAGCGTCCCGCCGATCGCCAGCCCCTGCAGGCCGACCTCGGGCAGCCGGGCGCCGAAGCGCAGGAGGACCAGCGAGGCGACGATCAGGCAGGCGCCGACGATCGTCGCCAGCTCGCGTGGGGCGGTCTTCGAGATCGGGAAGGCGGCCGCGAACAGGCACATCGCGCCGGCGATGCCGAAGATCGTCGCCAGCGTCCAGACCGGCGCCGGCAGGCGCCGCAGTCGGCCGAGGAAGCGGCGCGGAAGCGGGCCGCGCTCGCGGGAGTTGTTCGTCGAGACCATCAAATCGGGGAGTGTCCGACCGCCTGGCCCTGCCGAGCGGTCAGCCTCTTTATAGATCGGCGCGCGGCGGCCCTGCCTTGAGCGCCGGGCGCTCCCGATCAGACGTCCTCGAGCGAGGCGGCGATCCGCCGCATCACCTCGGCGGCGGCCTCGAGGTCGCGGTCGTCGACCCCGTCCATCGCGTCCTCCCAGCGCTTCGTCCAGCGCCGCTTGCGCTCGCCGAGCACCTTGCGCCCGGCGTCGGTGAGGTTGACGAGGACGCGGCGGCGATCGTCGGCGCAGCGGACCCGGCTGACGATCCCCGCCTCCTCGAGCTCGTCGAGCATGCCGCTGACGGCGCCGGGGCTGAGGCGGGCCCGCTCGGCGATCTCGCCGGCGGTCGACTCCTCGTGGGCGCCGAGGACGAAGAGCGCGCGGACCTGCGCGTTGGTCAGCCCGCCCGCCTCCTTGCGGTGCGAGTCGCGGCTACGCAGCCGGCGCTCGGCGCCGAGCAGCGCGCCGAACTCCTCGCGCAGCCCGGCCAGCGCCGCCTCGCGGGTCTGGGACGCACCATCGCTCTGAGTCTGGGTCTGGGACGGCGCGGCGCTCATGCCGACTCCCAGGCGAGCTCACGGGTGTCGGGCTCGGGCAGCCGCGGCTTCGCGGACGGGGCCGGGTCGGCCTTGGCGCGCCGCGCCCGGCGCTCGATCCGGGCCAGCATCAGGGTCGGCAGGAGTGCCGCCGCGGTGATGCCCATCACCCAGATGAACGTGGTGCCGTAGGCGTTCGCCATCGCGCTCTGCGACGCGCCCGCCGTTTCCAGGTGTCCCTGCAGGACGACCGTGAGGATCGCCGTGCCCATCGAGCCGCCGACCCGCTGGAGGGTGGTCAGTTGCGGCGTCGCGTGGGTCACCTGCTGCGGCGTCAGGACCGCGTAGGCGGCGGTCATCGCGGGCATGATCGACATGCCGATGCCGAAGCCGCGGATCACCATCGCCGCGCCGATCAGGACGAACGCGGTGTTCGCGCCGAGCAGGACGAAGGGGACCGTCGCGACCAGCGTGATCGCGGTGCCGATCGTCGCCGTCACGCCGCCTCCCCACCTTTCGGTCGCGCGCCCGGAGAGGGCCATCGCGACCGCCGCGCCGATCCCCTGCGGGATCAGCAGCAGGCCGGTGGTCACGGCGTCCTCGCCGCGCACGGTCTGGAAGTAGAGCGGCATCAGCACCATCGCGCCGAAGAGCGCGGCGCCGAGGCAGAACGTCGTGATCGACGCCGCCGTGAACGCGCGGTTCTTATAGAGGCGGACGTTCAGCAGCGGGTTCGGGATCCGCAGGGCGCGGACGGCGAAGGAGGCGATGCCGACGATGCCGATCGCCAGCGGCACCAGCACCGAGGCGGCGACCAGGGACCCGGCCGAGCCGGTCTCGGCGAGCCCGTAGGTGACGCCGACGAGGCCGACCGAGAGCAGTCCGAGGCCGAGGAAGTCGAGCTTCTCGGCGCCTTCGGGCTTGTCCTTCGGCAGCAGCTTCAGCGCCGCGACCAGGGTGGCGATGCCGACCGGCAGGTTGACCAGGAAGATCGACTGCCAGGAGACGTGCTCGAGCAGCAGGCCGCCGATCGTGGGGCCGAAGATCGGGGCGAGGACGATCGGGACGCCGATCGCGCTCATCACCTTGGGGAGGTTCTTGGGGCCCGCGGCTTTGACCAGGATCATCTGGCCGGTCGGCACCAGCATGCCGCCGCCGATCCCCTGGATCACGCGGAAGAAGACAAGCGAGCCGACCGAGTCGGCGAGGCCGCAGAGCACCGAGCCCGCGGTGAACATCACCAGCGAGACGATGTAGACGCTGCGGCTGGAAAACCGGCGCGAGGCCCAGCCGCTGACCGGGATCACGGCGGCGAGGGCGAGGAGGTAGCCGGTCGCCACCCACTGGATCTGGTCGACGGTGGCGTGGAGGTCGCGACCGAGGGTGTCGAGGGCGACGTTGACGATCGTCGTGTCGAGGACCGACATGATCGTGCCGAGCACCACGACGGCAGCGATCCGCCACACGTGGGACTCGATTTTGGAACCGCCGGCGGCGGCTGCGCTGCTCATTCACATCACTTCCTTGGGTGTATCGAAGAAGTCTTTCGGTACCTAATAGTTTAGCGCTGAACTAATATCCCATGGGGCTGTGTGACGGGTTTCGCATTGGCGTGCAACGCTCGGGCGGAGCCGGACATATAGGAGAGGAATGCGAATCGACCCAGTCGACACTGGCGCGCTCGGGCACGAGGTCGCCCAGGCGCGGTTCAACCGGCTCTATCGCGAGCAGGGACGGGCGATCCTCGCCTACGCGCTGCGCCGGGTCGCCGCGCCCGAGGACGCCGCCGACGTCGTCGCCGAGACCTTCCTCGTCGCCTGGCGGCGCTTCGGCGAGGTCCCGGTCGACGGCGGCGCGCTGCTCTGGCTCTACACCGTGGCGGGCAACGTGATCGCCAACCAGCGGCGGGCTGAGCGGCGGCGGACGCGCCTCGGGGCCCGACTGGCGGAGACGCTGCAGACCGAGATCGCCACCCACCCCGCGCCGCGCGGCGAGGCCGCCGAGATCCTCCGGGCGATGGGTGAGCTCGGCCCCGAGGACCGCGAGCTCCTGATGCTGGTCAGCTGGGAGGACCTGGCGCCGGGTGAGGCGGCGCGGGTGCTCGGGATCACGGCGCTGGCGGCGCGCAGCCGCCTCCACCGGGCGCGGCGGCGGCTCAAGGGACTTCTGCGGGAACGAGAGATGGCGGGAGCCGGGGAGGCGCTCGACATGGAGGAAGCACGATGAGCACGCGTGAGCTGAAGCGGCTGCTGGCCGGCGCCGACCCGGTCGACCGCGCGCGGCTCGGACGACTCGACCTCGCCGCGATGGAAGGCGAGCTGACCGCCGACCTCGAGGGGTCCTGGCCGGTCGCCGATCCGGGGCGGGCCACAGAGATCCGCGCCGCCGACGCGGGGTTGCTGCCGCGGCCGTACCGCCGTCGCCCCGGCAACCTCGTCCTCGCCGGCGGCGCCGGGGCGCTCGCCGTGATCGTCGTCGCCCTGGTCCTGGTCCTCGCGGGCGGCGGCGGCGGGTCATCGTCTCGGGCCTACGGCGCCGAGCTGATCCGCTTCGCCGAATCGACCCCGCTGCTGTTGCTCGAAGAGCCGGGCTGGCGGGTGCAGGACGTCATCGAGCAACCGGCCCGCGAGGGGTCGGTCGGCTTCATGGAATTCGTCACCGGCAAGGATGTCCCGGAACCGAACATCAGGCCCGTGCGCCCGGCCCGCACGACGAAGTCGGGACAGGTGGTGGTCACCGGCGTCCAGCCGGCCTCGGTCCGGCAGCGCCTGGTCCAGCTGCGCTGGCGCCCGGTCAGCGAGGGGTCGATCGAAGCGGGCGCCGGCGGGAAGCACCGGGTCGAGCTGCCCGTCCTCGACACGACCGCGACCGTCAACACCCACGCCGAAATGTTTCCCGGCCACGTCGGACCGCCCGACCGGGAAATGCTCGCGACCTGGACCGAAGGTGGCGTCGTGATCGAACTGCAGGCCGCAGTCCCCGACCTGGCGGGGATGGAAGAACGGCTCGGTTGGGTGACCAAGGTCGACTCGCAGACCTGGCTCGAAGCGATGCCCGCCAAAGTCGTCAAGGCCGCCGACTTCGAAGGCTCGGTGAAGGAGATCCTCAAGGGGATCCCGCTGCCGAAGACCTTCGCGATCTCGCGCGTCCCCAATCCCGGCCTGACGACCTCGCGCGACGATGTGGCGGGCGAAGTGACGGGCACGGTCGCCTGCCTCTGGCTACGTCAGTGGGGCGAAGCGCGGCGCGACGGCGACGGTGCCGCCGAAGTGGAAGCCGAGAAGGCGATGGCGAGCTCTCACAACTGGCCGGTCTTCCGCGACGCGAAGGGCGGTGCGCCCTACCCCGCCAGAGAGATCGAAGAAGTCGCCGCGGCGATGCCAAGCGGCTATTGGCCCTTCCACGGCCATCACCGAGACCTCCTCGCCCACGCCGAAAGCATCGGCTGCGCCCGAGCGGGGATCCCACTGCTGCCGGAAAAGATGAAGCGGCAGCGCGAAGACGGCGTCCCCCCGCCGCCCGACTGAGGCGTCAGGCGCGGGCCGCCTCGGTGGGCCGGAACTCCGCCGTTGCTGGGTCGGTCGCCCAGAGGCCGACGGTGGCACCGCCGACAAAGACGACCTCGTCGTCGATCAGACCTCCAAGAGCCACGGCTGCTCGCTCCAGCATCTCGAGGTTGGCGGCGCTCATCGACGACTTTTCTTCAGGCGCTTTTCAAGCTCTTTGGCGGCGAGCCCCCGTTCCCGGGCGCCGCCGATCCGGATCCCATCGACGAGCGCCAACAGTTCTCCTAAGAGCTCATCGCGACGAGCTACTTCCGGAACCCTGGGATCGAGTGGGATCAGGGCGATCCCGAAGACGGACCCTTGTGGATCGGGCCAGACCGGCGGGTTCTTCCCCGACAAGGAGAGCTTCCTCGCCAGCGGTTCAGCGGCCCAAGCCGTAGGCACGCCTCGAGCCTCCCCTCCCCAGTCCGCCGGGAAGGCGTAGCGGACACCATGAACGAGGAACTCGGCCAAGCTCGGACGATTGACTTCCCGACTCTCCGGCCTGTAGAGGCCGGCCATTGCCACCCGCTCGATACTTCGATGGACGGCAGACGAACTCAGTCCGAGTTCACGGGCGATCTGGTCGTAGGTCCATTCCCGCCCCAACAGCAGGAGCTTCAGCAAGATCAAGATGTCCTGGGGGAGAAGCATCGGCCTGACGGTACCGACTAGTCCATTCCATATTCCAGATTCTGGAATATGGAATGGATCCTGCGCCTACGAAACTCGCGAGTCGGGGCCGTCGAGGGGGACGACCGTGATCGCGTCGGGAGGGAGGCGGATCCAGGCGGTGGCGCCGGGGGCGAGGAGGAGCGAGGTGGCGTCCTCGGATCGGCATTCGAGGTCGACCGGGCCGACGCGGGCCTCGACTCGTTTGCCGAGGCGGGTCAGGAAGGCGACCTTGTCATGGAGGGCGTTGGTCGGGTGGCCGTCGGTGGGGGACTCGGGCAGGACTTCGACGTCGCCGGGGGCGATGACGGCGCCGACCGGGCCGGCGGTGCGGGTGGGGACCTGGAGCTGCTGGCCGTCCGCCAGGGTCAGGGTCGAGCCCTCCTCGGCGGGGGAGGCGATCGCGCGGAGGACGTTGTTGCCGGTCAGGGCCGCGACGAAGGCGTCGGTGGGGCTCTGGGCCAGGCTCTCGACCGAGCCGACCTGGCGGATCGTGCCGGCGACGATCACCGCGGCGCGGGCGGCGAGAGCTACGGCGTCGCGGAAGTCGTGGCTGATGAAGATCGTCGGCAGGGCGAGCGCGTCGAGGAGCTCGCGCAGCTCGACCTTGATCTCGGCGCGGGTGTGGGCGTCGAGGGCAGAGAGCGGCTCGTCGAGCAGGAGGACCTCGGGCCGGCGGGCGAGGGCTCGGGCGAGGGCGACCCGCTGACGCTCGCCGCCGGAGAGGGTGCCGGGCCGCTCCCCGGCGAGGTGGGAGATCCGCAGGCGCTCGAGCAGTTCGTCGACGCGGGTCGGGTCGGAGCGGGCCCCGAAGGCGACGTTCTTTCGCACCGAGAGGTGGGGGAAGAGCGCGTAGTCCTGGAAGACGAGGCCAACCGACCGTTCCTCCGGCGCCCGCGAGACGCCCGCCTCCGCGTCGAACCAGGCGCGGTCGTCGAGCCTGATGTGACCGCGCTCGGGACGCGCCAGGCCGGCGATCGCGCGGAGGACCGTCGTCTTCCCCGCGCCCGACGGGCCGACGAGGGCGACCGTCTCCGCGCCGACGCTCAGCGCGGCAGAGACCGTGAAAGGCGGAAGGGGGAGGTCGAAGTCGAGATCGAGGTGCGCCACGAGGAGATCATCTTGTAGGCCAGCAGGACGCCGGCGCTGAGGATTACCAGCAGCACGCCGATCGCGAGGGCGAGGTCGAAGTTGGCGTCGAGCTGTTCGTAGATGCCGAGCGTCAGCGTCTGGGTGACGCCGGGGACGTTGCCGGCGAACATGATCGTCGCGCCGAACTCGCCGATGCCGCGGGCGAACGCCAGCACCCAGCCGGCGATCAGGCCGCCGGCCGCGAGGGGCAGGGACACGCGCAGGAAGGTTCGCGCGGGGCCGACGCCGAGGGTCCGCGAGGCGTCCTGCAACTGCGGGTCGACCGCTTCGAAGGAGGCGATCGCCTGGCGCACGTAGAAGGGCGAGGCGACGAAGGTGATCGCCATCACCACCGCCCATTGGGTGAAGGGGATCACGATCCCGGCTTCCTCGAGCGGCGTGCCGAGCAGGCCGCCGGCGCTGAACGCGGCGAGCAGCCCGATCCCGGCGACGGCGGGCGGCAGGACGAGCGGCAGCTCGACCAGCGTCACCAGCAGCGCCCGGCCGGGGAAGCGCCGCGTCGCCAGCAGGTAGGCGGTCGGCGTGCCGAGCGCGATGATCAGCGCGTTGGCGATCAGGTTCGTCTTCAGGGTGACGAGAAGGATTTCCTGCAGCACCGGTTCCGAGAGCAGCTTCGGGATTTCTCCCAGCGGCGCCTGGGTGAAGAGCGCGACCAGCGGCAGCGCGAAGAACGCGAGCAGGATGCCCGCAGCCAGCGCCAGGAGAGCGGTGAAGCCCGCCCTCCCGGCGCCCGGCATCGCAGGCAGGCGCATCGGCGACGCCTCAGGCGCTCGGCGGCAGGCCGAAGCCGCCTTCTTTGAGGGCCGCGCGCCCGGGTTTGCCGACCAGCTGCTTGATGAACCGTTCGGCGCCCGCCGTGTCGGCACCCGCGCGTTTCACCACGCACGCCTGATAGCGAACCGGGGGCTGAGCCCAGGTCGGCAGGCGGATGACTTCGACCCGGTCGGCGACGATCCGCCCGTCGGTCACGTAGGCGAAGCCCCCATCGACCGCGCCGAGCGCCACCTTCGCGGTGATCCCACCGACGTTTTTTTCCAACGTGACGGTGTTGGTGGTGAGGATCGAGGTCAGGCGTAGACGGGCGAGGAGTTCGCGGGTGTAGGAACCGATCGGCACCCCGGGCGTCCCGACCGCCAGGGTGTGGCCGCCGCCCCGCAGGTTGTAGACCGATTTGATGTTGCCGGGATTGCCGTTCGGTACCAACAGCACGACGGTGTTGGTCGCGAAGGTGACCGGACGGGTGCAAAGTCCCTCACGGAAGAGCGCCTGTGCCTCTTCCGGCGCCGCCGAGGCGAACACGTCGGCCGGCGCGCCGTGTTCGATCTGGAGCTGCAGTTCGTTGGAGCCCGAGAAGTTGTACGTGTTGGCGGGAGCCATTTTCGGGAACGCTTCGCGGAGCGAGGAGGCCGCGTAGACCGTGAGCGCGTTGGCCGCCGCGGGTGCCGCCATCAGCAGGCCGACCGCCAGGGCGACGAGCGCGATCAGGCGGCGCGGGTTCCTCTTGCTCAAGTTCATCTTCATGAGTTCTCCTTGTCCCGGGCTATTCACTGGGGATCGCCAGGTAGTGGTCGAACTGGTCGCCGACGTACTGGACGCTGAGCTGCTTCGGCACCTTCAGGTTCACTTTGGCGCCCCGCATCCCACGCAGCACGGTCAGGCCCTGCGTGCTCATCAGCAGGTGGTTGCCGATCAGGAGTCGCGTCGGTGGGTCGATCGTGCTCTGTACGCCGCTGAGGTAGAGGCCGCTGAGCAGACGCTCGAAGCGCGCCGCCAAGGCCAGCGTCTTACCTCGGGACGCGAGCACGCTCGCCGGGATGTGGACGGCGAAGATTTCACGCGAGATCGCGCCTTCGCCGAGCAGTGAATTGAACCCTCGCCAGGCCTGCGAGGTCTGATTCACCAGCGCATCGAAGGTGTGCTGTTCGCTCGCCCCGAACGCGTCTGAGTGTGCCGCCGAGCGGAACAGTTCGAGCGTCACCAGTTCGCCCACCGCGCCGAGCTGCAGGAACGCGATGTCTTCACCTTTTGGTGCCGGTGGGTACTGTTCGGCTCGCGCGGACGTGACGGTCACCGTCAGTAGCGCGACGAGGACGAGGGGCGCCACGAGCCATCGTGACCTCAAACGGGGCAGGTCGAGTCCCAACTTTGTTCCTTTCTCCGGAATTGCGATATACCGCCTGGAAGATGCTTAACCGTAAGTTCGGCCCGCCCACCCTTTTCGCACTCTTGGCGCTCACCATCGTGATCGCGGGGTGCGGAGGGACGAGCGCCACGCCGCCGCCCGCCGCCGGGCCGACCGCCCAGGGTGCGCCGGCGCTGCTCAAGCAGAAGGTTCGAAAGGGCGAAGTGATGGTCGACGCCGAATACTCGCCGCACCGCGACGGTCCCTACCGGTTCGACGGCACCTACCTGGTCCGGTTCGCTCAGTACGACCCGGAAGCCCCGCGGACGAGCTTCGCCGACCAGACTCCATTCGTCGCCGACCTCAGCGGGCTCGGGCGCAGGCCGAAGAAGATCGCCCTCTTCCACCAGGCCGCCGCGGGTGGCAAGCGGACGATGCGGCTGCACGGCAAGTACTTCGTCGAAGTCAGCTTCGGCGACTTTCCCTACGTGCTGCGCTTCACGCCGACGGGTTGAGACCGGGCGGCCCGACCGCTTCCTCACCGCGTCCTCCGAACAGGTTGCCTATGAACTGCCTAGGTAGTGCAAGGCGGCCAGCCTAGCCGAACGCGGCGGCCCTGCGGCCCCGCCTCAACTAGGCGGCGGAGTGGGGCTTGCCGGAGCCGTCGCCGGCGGAGGTGTCGATCATCACCGAGGTCGCCTTGACCATCGCCACCGCGGGCACTCCCGGCGCCAGGCCGAGCTCGTCGACCGAGTCGCGGGTGATCGCCGCGGTGACCAGGTGCGGGCCCGCCTCGATCTCGACCAGCGCCATCACTCCGTCGACCTCGACCGAGCGGATCACCCCGGGGAAGCGGTTGCGGGCCGAGAAGGTGTCCTTCGTCTTGTGACGGCTCGGTCGCGCTTTCAGCCGCGTGATCTCGGCCGCCGGGACGCGCCTGCGATTCGCGTCGTCCCGCGTCGTCTCGATTTTCCCGGCGCGCGCCCAGCGCCGCACGGTGTCGACGCTGACGTCGAGCGCCCGCGCCGCCTCGCCGAGGGTGAGGTCGTCGGCCATGGTCCCAGGCTACCCGCCGCCGCTCAGCCCGTGGGGCCGAAGCGCTCGGTGCGGATCCGGTCGGGGCTATAGCCGGCGGCGAGGAGCATGCTGGCCATCGGCTCGACGAAGCGGTCGGAGCCGCAGACGAAGGCGAGGCCGGAGTCGAACGCCTCGGCGGCGACGAGCCCCGGGAAGATGCGGCCGATCTGGACGCGGGAGAGGCCCGGGGTCGGAACGCCCTCGAGTTCGCGGGTGAGGGCGACGATCGCGTCGTCGCCGAGCTCGTCGGCGTAGAGGACTTCGCGCCGGGTGCGGGCCGAGTAGATCAGGCGCATCGGCAGGTCGGGCTGGGTGCGGCGGCGGTGGCGCAGCATGCACATCAGCGGCACGACGCCGGAGCCGCCGCCGATCAGGAGGACCGGCTCCTCCCCGCGCCAGACGAAGTAGGAGGCGAAGGGGCCACGGACCTCGACCTGGTCGCCCTCGACGAGGACGTCGTGGAAGTAGGTCGAGACCTCGCCGCCGTCGAGCCGGTCGATCGTCAGCTCGACCACGCCCTCGTCGAGGGGCGAGGAGGCGATCGAGTAGGAGCGCTCGGCCCGGTAGCCGTCCGGCGCGGTGAGGCGGACGTCGTAGTGCTGGCCGGGCAGGTGCGGCATCCACATCGGCAGGCGCAGGCGGAAGGTCTTCGCGCGCGGCGTCTCGACCCGGATCTCTTCGACGTCGGCGATCTGCCAGCGGCCCGGCGCCCGCTGCGGGACGGCGGTCAGTCCGTCCAATACCGCTCCTCTTTCCACGGGTCGCCGTGGTTGTTGTAGCCGTTGGCCTCCCAGAAGCCGGGCTCGTCGTGGTCCATGATCCGCAGCCCGCGCACCCACTTGGCGCTCTTCCAGAAGTACAGGTGGGGGACGAGGAGGCGGGCCGGGCCGCCGTGCTCGCGGGGGAGCGGGGCGCCCTCATGCTCGGTAACGACCCAGGCGCGGCCGCCGGTCATCTCTTCGAGCGGCAGGTTGGTCGTGTAGCCGCCGTAGGAGTAGGCCATCGAGAAGGCGCCCTGCGGCTTCGCCGATTCGAGCAGCGCGTCGACCGAGACGCCGCGGAAGCTGGTGTCGAGCTTCGACCACTTCGTGACGCAATGGATGTCGCAGGGGATGTCTTCGAACGGCAGCTTGGCGAACTCGTCCCAGCTCCACTCGAGCTCGTTGCCGACCATGCCGTCGATGCGGAAGCTCCACTCGGCGGGCTCGACCCGCGGCGTCGGGCCGGCGGTGAGGACGGGGAAGCCGCGCTCGAGGTACTGGCCCGGCGGGAGCCGTTCGCCACCGTGGCCGTGCGGGCGACCGACGAAGCCACGCGAGACGAAGCCAGGATCTTCAGTCGCCATCGAGCGACGATACCGCGCCCTCGGCGTGGTGCAAGTCGGCGGGGGTGTTGACGTTGAAGAAGACGCGGGCGGGGTCGCCGAAGGGAGCGAGCTCGGGGCCTTCGAGGAGGCGCGGGGAGAGCGCCGCGACCGTGCGCCGCAGCGGCTCTTCGCGTGCCAGGGCGGCCTCGAGGGCGGGGAGCAGCGCGGGCGTCCAGCGGGCTACGAGCGGCTGGGGAGCGTCTCCGGGCGTCGGGACGACGAGCGCCTCGGGCGCGTCGGCGAGGGCGCGGAGGAGCGCCGGCGGTACGAAGGGGAAGTCGCAACCGATGACGACGAGCGGCCGCCCCGTCTGGCGGAGCGCCGCGACGATCCCTGCCAGCGGATGTACCGGCTCCTCTGGCTCGAACAGGACGACCACGTCCCCCACCCCCGGGGTCGACCTTTGGCCCGTTCCGTCTATCGCGGTCGTCTTAAGGCCCGTCTCCCGGGACAAAGGACGACCGCCCGGCCTCCC
>DAIQOT010000297.1:0-4070 GCA_036787695.1 Solirubrobacterales bacterium
CGGCTGGGCCTCGCTGCTGATCTGGATCACCGGCATCCCGCTCAACCCGATGTCGGCGGCGCTCGGCGCGCTGACGATCGCGATCGCCACCGAGTTCGCGGTGATCCTCTCCGGCCGCTTCGAACAGGAGCGCTCGGTCGGGCTCGACGTCGCCGCCGCGCTCCGCCGCGCCTACGAGCGGACCGGCGCCGCCGTGCTCGCCTCCGGCCTCACCGCGATCGCCGGCTTCGCCGTCCTGATCGCCTCCGACATCCGCATGCTGCGGGACTTCGGCGCGGTCACCGTGATCGACCTCGCCGCGGCGCTCCTCGGCGTCGTCGTGATCCTCCCGGCGACGCTGGTGATGGTCGAGCGCCGCTCTTCGGCGAAGGCACGCGGCCGCGCCCCCGACGCGGATCCCGCGGTCGACGGGGAGCCCGCGTGAGCAGCGTCAAGTCGGTCACCAACCGCTACTCGCTGCTGGTCGGTCTCGCCTTCCTCGTCCTGATCGCGATCGCCACGATCCACACCCTGACCGGCGGCGGCGAACACATCCTCGGGCTCGAAGACGAGCCGGCGCGTTGGCCGATCCCCCAGTTCGCGGTGCCCAACGCGGCGGGGGCCCTCGAAGGCGACGCCAACGTCTACCAGGACGACTGCGGCAGCGCCTCACTGCCCTGCCCGGAACACCCGCCGCGCGCCCCGGCCTGCCAGATCATGACCGCCGGCGCGATCCGCGTCTGCGACCTCTTCGACCGGCCGCTGGTGATCTCGTTCTGGTTCGGCACCGAAAACAACTGCGAGCGCGAGCAAAATGTGGTCAGCGAGGTCGCCGAGCGTTACCGTGGTCAGGTGAACTTCCTGTCGCTCGACAGCCTCGATTCGCGTGGCTCGGTGAGGGAAGGGATCCGCGCCCACGGCTGGCACATGCCGGTCGGCTTCGACCGCGACGGCGCCGTCGCCGAGCTCTTCCAGATCGCTGCCTGCCCGACCTTCGCCTACGTCTATCCGGGCGGCACGCTGCAGAGCTCGAGCCTCGGCGAACTTGCCGTCGGGCCGCTCAGCCACCATGTGGACGAACTTCTGAACGCAACGCGGGTGGCGGAAAGGGGCTGAATGTCATGGCGAGCGCCGAAGGGGCCAGGGCTGTTGGGATCGGTTGGGAGCCGGCGCCGACGCCGGGCTGGGTGGCGCCGCACTTAGAGGCTGAGTTCCCGGGCCTCTCGCTCGCCACAGTCGAGGTCGACGGCCGGCCGGGCCGCAGTCCGGAGCCGGTGCGCCGCCGCCTCCGCGACCTGTCAGACCGCCTCTTCGGCGCCGAGGCGATCCGCCTCCGCGGCCGGCCGATCCCCTGGGCCTACCGCGTCTTCTTCCGCCAGATCGGTCTCGACCCCGATCGCCATCGGACGCCGGTCGAGCAGCTCGTCCTCGACCGCCTCCAGGACGGCTGCTTCCGTAGCCGCGGGCTACCGCTCGACGCGCTGACGATCGCGACGATCGAGACCGGCGTCGCGCTGCGGGTCTTCGACGCCGACCGACTCGACGGCGAGCTCTGCATCCGCGACGCGGCGCCGGGCGAGTGGCTGCCTGGACGCTCGAGCGAGTTGGCGACCGGGACGCTGACGATCGCCGACGACACCGGCCCGGTCGGCCTCCTGTTCGGCGCCACCGGGGCGGGCCGCGCGGTCGAGCGCGAGAGCCGCCGCTTCACGATCGCGGCGATCGGTGTGGGGGCGGTTCCGATGATCGCGGTCGAGGAGGCCCTCTGGATCGCCGCCTCGGCCCTCGAGTCGGCTTAGAATCTGACCATGCCGGGATTGCTCGAGAGATCCGTCGTCGATGAGGGACTGGCTCGCGCCGAGCTGCGCCGGCAGATCGGCAAGCTCGAGCGGGAGCTCGCGGGGCTGGTCGCCGAGGGGCTGGGACGGGTCGTCGTCCCGCACCGGGTCGAGGCCGCCGGGCCGCCGCGGGTGCTCGGGCTCGGGGAGCTCGAGGAGGTGCGCGACGCGCTCGCCACACGCCTCTCGGACGCGCACCACGCGCTTGCCGAGCGCGCCGCCTTCGAGGGCGCCAACCGCGCCCTGCTCGAGGACCTGCTCGCCGCCCCGGAGGAGCACCGCTGGGTCCGCGTCAGCCGCGCCGACGTCGGCCTTCCCGGCTGCGGCCACTGGCACTCGCGCCCCGTCCTCGGCCCGCTCGGGATGCTGATGGGCTGGTGGCGGGTCAAGGTCTCCTCGGGATGCCCGAGACCCGCGCGGCTCGCGGCCGCGTCCCGAAAGAGGATGAGCGTCCCGAGGCTCCCTGGGGCAAAGCGCCGCTCGCTGAGCTGGCGATCCTCGCTGGCATCATCTGCCTCGTCGTCGGCGTCATCGGAACGCACTACACGCTGATCGGCGTCGGCGTCGCGCTCGCCGGACTCGGCGGCATGGAGGTGGCGATCCGCGAGCACTTCGCCGGCTACCGCTCGCACACGACCCTGCTCGCCGGCTTCGTCTTCGTCGTCGTGGTCGCCGTCCTCTTCTACGAGGTCGGGATGGTGCTCGCCTACGCCCTGCCGATCGGGGCGGTCTGCTTCGCGGCCGCCTTCTACCTCGCCCGCCGCGCATTCCAGCGGGCCTCCGGAGGACTCAGCTTCCGAATCGGCGGAATGCGCGGCTAGGCGAGGGCGGCGGGACCGCCTGGGGGGGCTGCTTTAGGCGAGGACGCGAGCACCGCCGGTGCGGGCGGCGAGCTCGTCGGAGAGGATCGAGCGCTGGCGCGGGGTCAGCGTCCCCAGCTGCTTGTTCTCGTTCAGCGACAGCGGGATCAGGAACTTGCGGGCGCGGGTGCGGCCCCAGCGTCGCTGGCTGGTGAGGAGCTCGGAGATGGTCATGCTCTCGGTCTGCCACGGGCAGTCGCGGACGACCTCCGCCGGGTCGAGGTCACCTCGTGCCACGGCACGCTTCAACTCGGCGCGAGCAAGCCTCACGGAGTTGGCGCGTTCTAGTGCCTGCATGTGCTGAGGCGGTTCTGGAGATGCGGTCGTCACGGGGTGTGCCGTCATGGCAGCGTCCACTGGACTCCTCCCTTCAAAAGGAATCGTTAACTGGGTTATCTCGCCGACGATCCACCGTCAGATTTCCCTGCCTTTGGACGGACCTGGAGTGGCGGTCCGGCGTCCCCCTGGGGTGGCGGCGGCGAGGAGACGAAGCTACGGCTTGGAGGTGCGCGGCGTCAACCCGACGTCGGCGTATCGACGCCCAGGTCGCCCGCTAAGAGCAACAATTTCGGAGGGCGCGCAACCCAACCCCCATCCGCACGAGTCTGAAACTACCCACGACGGGGGATGTCAACTGATGGTTAAGGGTCGGTAACAGGTTCTTTAAACGCGGGGAAGGTCCGGGAAGCCCGCGATCGTCTTCTCGATGATCGCCAGCGCGCGGTCGAGTTGCTCCCGCGTGTGGGTCGCCATCAGGCTCGTCCGCAGCAGCGCGCCGGACGGCGGGACCGCCGGGTGGATCGCCACGTTGGTGTAGACGCCGGCGTCGTAGAGCGCCTTCCAGAGCAGCGTCGCCTGCCAGTCCTCGCCGACGATGACCGGCACGACCGGGGTGGTGGCGACGGTGCCGTCGGGGAGCGTCCCCGGCTCGATCACGCGGAGGCCGAGCGAGCGCAGGCCTTCGCGCAGGTACTCGGCGTTGCCGAGCAGGGCGGCGAAGAGGTCCGGGCCCTCGCTGCGGATCACCCGCAGCGCCGCCAGCGCCGCGCCGACCGCGGCGGGCACCGCCGAGGCGCTGAAGATGAAGGCGCGGCTGGAGATACGGAGGTACTCGATGACGTCGGCGGGGCCGACGATGAAGCCGCCGCAGGAGGCGAGGCTCTTGGAGAAGGTGCCCATCCGCAGGTCGACCTCGTCCTCGAGCCCGAAGAGCTCTGAGGCGCCCGCTCCGCGCGCTCCGAGGACGCCGGCGCCGTGCGCCTCGTCGACCATCAGGCGGGCGCCGTAGCGGCGGCAGAGCTCGACGATCGCGGGCAGGTCGCAGACGTCGCCCTCCATCGAGAAGACACCGTCGACGACGACCAGGACACCGCCGCCGTCTTCGGCGGCGCGG
>DAIQOT010000298.1:0-4059 GCA_036787695.1 Solirubrobacterales bacterium
CGCCTCGGCGACCTGGCCCTCGGTCGCCTCCGTCGCCTCGGAGAGGTCGGCGACGCTGACCGGATCGGGCGAGAGGAAAAGCAGCGCTTCGACCGTACGCGCCAGATCGCTCACGCCGCCACCGCCGCGGCTCCGCGCAGGACCCGGATCGGCCCGAAGTTCTCCTTCTGCTCCCAGGTCACCTCGCCCTTCGAGTAGAGGTCGAGCAGGGCGAAGATCGTCACCGCCTGGGTCAGCCGGTCCTCCCCGCCGAATTCCTCGTCGAAGTCGAAGCTCGACTTGCGTTCGAGCGCGTCGCGCAGCACTCGCAGCCGACGCTGCAGGGACACGGTCGGGCGGATGTGGGAGACGTCGACTTCCTCGGGCTCGGTCAGCAGGTCGCCGATCGCCTTACCGAGGCGCTCCGGGTCGTACACCGCGTGCGCCGACTCGACCGCGACGCGGCGCAGGTCGGCGGGCAGCGGCGCCGAGCGGTAGAGGTAAGGACGCTCGGCCTCGAAGCGCTCGACCAGGACCGCCGAGGCGTCGCGGTAGCGCCGGTACTCGAGCATCCGCGCGAGCAGCTCCTCGACCGCCTCCTCGGGCTTCATCGCGTCGATCCCGCCTTCCTCGCTGGGCAGCATCAGGCGCGACTTCAGCTCCAGCAGCGAGGCGATCAGGACGAGGAACTCGGTCGCCACCTCGAGGTCGAGCTCCCCCATCTCTTCGAGGTGATCGACGTAGGCGACGACGACCTCGCCGAGCTGCAGCTCAAGCAGGCTGACCTCCTCGCGCAGGACGACCGCGAGCAGCAGGTCGAAAGGCCCGGCGAAGACGTCCAGGTCGAGATCAAGCTCAAGTTCGGAGACAGTCACCCGACAAAGGGTAGACCCGCGCTGGGACGCCCTTCTCGGCCCCGGAACCCGCTATTTAGGCCCTTCTGGGACGCGCCGGACACCGCCAGGCACAAGCCAGGCGTGGATCAGCCGAAGCCCATCACCCGGCGCACGTCCTCGAGCACCGGCTCGGCGATCGCCCGCGCCTTCTCGGCGCCGGCCTCGAGGGTCGCCTCGAGCGCCGCCTCGTCGGGCCGCAGCTCCGCGTAGCGCTCGCGCACCGGCCCGAGCAGCTCGACCACCCCGTCGGCGACCGCCTTCTTGAAGTCTCCGTACCCGGCGTCGGCGAACTCTGCCTCGATCTCCGCCCGCCCGACCCCCCGCGCCACCGCGAGGATGTCGATCAGGTTCGTCACCCCCGGCTTGTCCGCCGCGGCGCGCACCTCGCGCCCCGAATCGGTCACCGCCGAGCCGACCTTCTTGCGGATCGTCTTCTCGTCGTCGAGCACCAGCACCGTCCCCCCCTCGGTCCCGCCGGTCGTCGACATCTTCCGCTCCGGCTCCTGCAGGTCCATGATCCGCGCGCCGACCGCGGGCACGACCAGCTCCGGCACCACCAGCGTGTCCTCGCCCTCGGCGCCGAAGCGCCCGTTGAAGCGCCGCGCGATCTCCCGCATCAGCTCGACGTGCTGGCGCTGATCGTCACCGACCGGCACCTCGGTCGCCCTATAGGCGAGCACGTCGGCGGCCATCAGCACCGGGTAATAGAAGAGCGCCGCCGAGGCCAGCTCCCGCGCGCTCCCGGTCTTTTCCTTGAACTGGGTCATGCGGTCGAGGTCGCCATGGGACGTCACCGCCGACAGCAGCCAGGTCAGCTCGGAGTGCTGGCGGACGTCGGACTGGCGGAAGAAGACGCAGCGCTCCGGGTCGAGCCCGGCGGCGAGCAGGATCGCGGCGGTGTCAAGGACGCGCTCCCGCAGGTCGGCGGGGTCGTAGGGGACCGAGATCGAGTGCAGGTCGACGACGCAGTAGATCGCCGGCTCGCCCCGGTCCTGCCCCTCGACGTACTGGCGGATCGCGCCGATGAAGTTGCCGAGGTGCTTGCGGCCGGTCGGCTGGATGCCGGAGAAGATGATGGGACGGTCAGCCATGGACGGCGACTCTAATTTGTGGCCGCGTTCGGCGCGGTCGCGGCCCCCCGGGCGCCCGCCGGCGCGGGCTCCTCGGCCGGCGGCGAGCGCTCGCCGGGATCGGCGTCGCCGGCCTCCTCGCCGCCGTCCCTGCGCCGCTTCGGATCGCGGATCCCGACCGCCGAGACGATGCCGCCGATGATCATCAGCGCGCCCCCGAGCCCGGCGCCGAGGTGGAAGGCCGAGGTCGAGGCATCGCTCGCGGCGGCGACCAGCCCCTTCCGCGCGATCGGCGTCAGCTTGCTCGTGTCCGGGACGCCGAGCGGCTGTTCCTTGGCTTCGGCAACGGCGGCGTCCTCTCCGCGGAAGGCGGCCTTGGCCTCCGCCGCCGAGCTGAAGCCCTTGTAGAGCTGGGACCCCAGCTCGCTGTCGAGCCGCGCGCCGAAGTGCGCCGAGATCACCGCGCCGAGCACCGCGATCGCCAGCAGCCCCGCCACCCGCGAGACGCCGTTGTTGATCCCCGAGGCGATCCCCACCCGATTCGGGGAGACCGAGTCGAGCACGGTCGCGGTCAGCGGCGCCACCGTCATCGACATCCCGAGGCCGAAGAGCAGCACCGACGGCAGCACGTCGACGACATAGGACGCGCCCGGGTCGAGCCGCATGAAGAGGAGCATCCCGGCGCCGGCGACGAGCGGCCCGGCGGTCATCGGCAGCCGCGGCCCGACCTCCGCGGCGAGCTTGCCGAAGCGCGGCGAGAGGAAGAAGAGGCAGAGGGAGATCGGCATCGTCGCGAGCCCCGCCTCGAACGGCGTGTAGCCGACGACCTGCTGCAGGTAGAGGCCGACGAAGAGGAGCCCGGCGCCGAGCCCGGCGTAGACGGTCAGCGTCGTCGCGTTCGCCACCGCGAAGTTGCGGATGCGGAAGAGCGAGAGGTCGAGCATCGGCCGCGACGCGCGCGCCTCCCAGAGGATGAAGGAGACGAAGCAGGCGACGCCGGCGATCAGCGGCACCCAGACCAGCGGGTCGCCCCAGCCGTGGGTCGGCTGCTCGATCAGCGCGAAGACCGGGCCGGCGAGCCCCGCCGCCGAGAGCAGCACGCCGGGGACGTCGATGCCGCGGAACGCGTCGGGGTCCTTCGACTCCTCGATCGTCCGCAGCGCCAGCGTCACCGTCGCCGCGATCAGCGGGATGTTGACCCAGAAGATCGCCCGCCAGGAGATCAGCCCGACCAGCGCGCCGCCGCCCGCCGGCCCGAAGACGGTCGCGATCCCGGTCCACGCGGTCCAGGTGCCGACCGCCTGGCCGCGCGCCTCACCCTCGAAGGTGGCGGCGACGATCGCCAGCGACCCCGGCACGAGCAGCGCCCCGGCGATCCCCTGCAGCGCCCGCGCGCCGATCAGGAACTCCTCGGTCGGGGCGAGCGCGCAGAGGATCGAGGTCGCGCCGAACGCGATCAGGCCGATGACGAAGAGGCGGCGCCGCCCGAACTGATCGCCGAGGCTGCCGCCGACGAGGAGCAGGGACACCATCGTGAGCATGTAGGCCTCGAGCACCCACTGCTGGCCGGCGAGCCCGGCGTTCAGCTCCCGCCCCAGCGAGGGCAGCGCGACGTTGACGATCGTGCCGTCGAGGAAGACGACGGTCGAGCCGAGGATCGTCGCGATCAGGGTGAGGCGCTGCTGCCGGGTCACTCATCGAGTCTAGGAACCCGGATCATTCCGCCGGCCGCGTCCGCGTCCGGCTCCGCGCCACCTCGGCCGCGGCCGTCCCGCGCAACTTCTCTGCCGCACCGTTCAGAAGGTTTGCATCCAGGGCCGAAGTGGGGACAATCCCGAAATGGCGAGAGCGATCTGGTCCGGTTCGATCAGCTTTGGGCTGCTGAACGTGCCCGTGCGCATGTACAGCGCCGTGGCGCGGCGCAACATCGCGCTGCGCGAGATCCGCGAGTCGGACTCGTCGCGGATCAAACACCGCCGCGTCGCCGAGGGCACCGACGAAGAGGTCCCCTACGACGAGATCATCAAAGCCTACGAGCTGACCCCGGGCCAGTACGTGCCGCTGACCAAAGACGAGATGAAAGCGCTGGCGCCGGAGAAAACGCGCGCGATCGA
>DAIQOT010000299.1:0-4047 GCA_036787695.1 Solirubrobacterales bacterium
CGGCTCGCGGCCGATCTGGCGCATCGCCCGGACCGGCGAGTTGACCCCGCCCGGAAGGACCTTCCGGGCGCGGTCGTTGACGGCGCTCATGCGTCGGTCGTCAGGGCGCGGGCACTCCTAAGAGTGCGCCGCGTCCCATTCGGCGTAGTCCGGCGTGAAGTAATGGAGCCGGATCTTCTTGTACTCGGTCGACGAGTAGAGCGTGGAACGGTCGTCGGGACCCATTTCGCAGGTCTCGGCGATCGAGTCGAGCACCGCGTCACACTCCTCCTTGGAGCGGCCGTGGGCCATCGTGAAGACGCTGTAGGGCCAGTCGTCGTAGGTCGGCCGCTGGTAGCAGTGGCTGATCCCGCGGGTCGCCGCCATGATGCCGCCGACCTCGAGGATCTGGTCCTCGGGGACCTTCCAGACGCCCATCCCGTTGGCCGAGAAGCCGGCGCGACGGTGGTAGAGGATCGCCGCGACGCGGCGGAGGATCTTGCGATCTTTCATCCCCTCGAGGTGGGCGAGGAAGTCGGCGGTCGACATCCCGACCTCCTGGGCCGCCTCGTCGTAGGGACGCTCGACCGCCTTCATCGGACCCTGCAGGGCTTTGATGATCGCGATGTCGGTCTCGTCGTAGGGCTGCGCCTCGAGCTCACGCGGCGGGGCCGCCTCGACCTGCGCGGCGAGCGCCTCGGTGCCGCCCTCCATCTCCAGGTTCATGTTGATCTTGAAGAGGGTCAGCGTCGGCAGTTCGCGCATCGAGACCGCGCCGGTCTCCTCCATCAGCGCGTCGATCGACCCTTTCAGCCCGAGCTTCGAGTCCGGTGGCGTGGCGATCGTGAACCAGAGGTTGAAGTCGTGCGTGCGCAGGTAGTTGTGCGAGACGCCGGGGTGGGCGTTGACCATTTTCGCCGCCCGCTGCGGGTTCTCGGAGTCGACTTTGGCGGCGACCAGCATCGATTCGTAGCCGAGCGCGCGGGTGTCGAAGATCGGCGTGATCTCGCGGATGATCCGGTTGTCGAGCAGCCGCTGGGTGCGGCCGATCAGGTCATCGAGCTCGATCCCCGCCTCGGCGGCCACCGGTGCGAACGGTTCGGCGTCGAGCGGGAAGGTCGACTGCAGGAGGTTCATCACCCGCTTGTCGGTCTCATCGAGCGGGATCGCCGCCCCGTCTTTGCGCGTGCGCGCCTTCGACTGGGGCATTTTCACTGAAGCCAACCTGCGGCCTCCTTCGCGTAGTAGGTGATGATCGCGTCGGCGCCGGCGCGGCGGATTCCGGTCAGCGTCTCGAGGACGGCCTCGCGCTCATCCAGCCAGCCGTTCATCGCGGCGGCTTTCAGTGCCGAGTACTCGCCGGAGACATGGTAGGCGGCCATCGGCGCTCCGGTCGCCTCCTTGACCCGTCGGATGATGTCCATGTAAGGGGTGGCGGGCTTGACCATCAGCATGTCGGCGCCCTCTTCGAGGTCGAGTTCGGCCTCACGGACGGCTTCCGAGCCGTTGGACGGATCCATCTGGTACCCGCGCCGGTCGCCGAAGCCGGGGGTCGACTCGGCGGCGTCGCGGAACGGCCCGTAGAAGGCGGAGGCGTACTTGGCGCTGTAGGCGATGATCGGGACGTCGGAGTGGCCCTCCTCGTCGAGCTGGAAGCGCACCGCCCCGATCCGGCCGTCCATCATGTCGCTGGGCGCGACCGCGTCGGCGCCGGCCTCGGCGTGGGAGATCGCGGTTTTCGCGATCAGCTCGACGCTGAGGTCGTTCTGGATCTTGCCGTCGGCGTCGGGGATACCGCAGTGGCCGTGCGAGGTGTACTCGCAGAGGCAGACGTCGGTGATCACGGTGAGGTCGGGGTGCGCCTCCTTCAGCGCCCGCACCGCCATCTGGATGATCCCCTCGTCGTCGTAGGCGCCGGTGCCGTACTCGTCCTTGGTCGCGGGGATGCCGAACAGCAGCATCGTCCCGATCCCGGCCGCGGAGACCTCGGCGGCGTGCTCGACCAGGTTGTTGATCGAGTAGCGCTCGACGCCGGGCATCGACGGGATCTCCTCGCGGATCCCCTCGCCGGCGATGACGAAGGCGGGCTGGATCAGGTGGGCCGGCGAGAGCTCGGTCTCGCGGACGAGGCCGCGGAAGGTGGCGTTGTCGCGCAGGCGGCGCATGCGGGTGGCGGGGAAGGGCATCAGGCCAAGTCTAGGGAAGGTAGCTTTCGCGCTGTGCAGGCACGGGGCTTGGTCAAGCGGTTCGGGAACCGCGAAGCACTTCGGGGGGTCAGCTTCGAGGCCGCTCCGGGGGAACTCGTCGCGGTCATCGGGCCGAACGGGGCCGGGAAGACGACGTTGCTGTCGATCCTCGCGGGGATCCTCAAGGCGGATGGCGGGGACGTGGTCGTGGCCGAGGGGGCCGTCGGGTGGGTGCCGCAGCAGGCGGCGCTCTATCGGCGGCTGACCGTCGAGGAGAACCTGCTGCTCTTCGCGCGGCTCGAGAAGCACGAGGACCCGCACGCCTCGGTCGAGGAGATGCTCGAGTTGTCGGGACTGGGCGACCGCCGCGACGAGATCGTCGCGCGGCTCTCCGGGGGCAACCAGCAGCGGATCAACATCGCGATCGGGTTGCTCTCGCGGCCGAGCGTGCTGCTGCTCGACGAGCCGAGCGTCGGCCTCGACCCGCGCCAGCGGGCGCGCCTCTGGGAGTTCGTCTCGGGCCTCGCGGTGCGGGGGACGACGGTGATCTTCTCCACCCACGACATCCAGGAGGCCGAGCGCTACGGCCGGCGGATGCTGGTGCTCGCCGACGGCGAGGCGCTCTTCGACGGCTCCGCCGACGAGCTCCGCGAGGCGGTCCGCCACGACGCCGCCGACCCGGGCGCCTCCGACCGCGACTTCGAGACCGCCTTCGTCACCTACCTCCAGCACCGGGGCCACTGACGTGCGCTGGCTGCTGCTCAAGGACCTGCAGATCCTCCGCCGCTCGCCGCTGCAAACGGTGCTGCTGGTCCTCTACCCGGTGCTGATCGCGGTCCTGGTCGGCTTCGCGATCTCGCGCGGGCCGGAAAAGCCGAAGGTCGCCTTCCTCAACGAAGTGCCGAGCGACGCGCGCATCAGCCTCAGCGGCACCAAACTCCCATCCGCCAACGTTCAGCAACGCATCTGCGACAAAGTCGAGTGCGTCGCGGTGCACTCTCGTGACGAAGCGGTCTCGAAGGTCGAATCGGGCGACGTCCTCGCGGCGCTGATCCTGCCGGAAGACCTGATCAACCAGATCAACTCGCTCTCCACCCTCGCGCCGGGCACGCCGAAGGTCGAAGTGATCGTCAACGAATCGAACCCGCTGAAAGCGGGCGCGACCGAAGACAAGATCACCGCGCTGCTCGCCCAGGCCAACCTGGCGATCGCCAAGCGGATCGCGGTCGAAGGAAGCAAGTACCTGGACCTGGTGATCAAAGGCGGCGACCTGCCGATCCTCGGCGGCTCGGTCCACATCCTCGGCCTGCAATCGAGCGCCAAGATCCTCGAAGGCCTCGAACCGGCGATCCCGAACGGCCCGCTGCGGCAGGCACTCGGCGGAGTGACCGAATTCGCCAACGAGGCGGGAGAAAACCTCGACATCGCCGGGCCGCTGATCGAACGGCTGGCGCAGCCGATCCAGGTCCACAAGGTCGACGTCGGCGGCTCCTCTCCCCCGCTCGAAACCTTCGCCATCGCCGCCGCCGCGACGCTCACCCTCGCCTTCGTCACGGTGCTGCTGGTCGCCGGGTCGCTCGCGCTCGAGCGCGAGGAGAACGCCTACCCGCGGCTCGTCCGCGGGCTCGTCTCGCCGGAGGCGCTGCTCGGCGAGAAGGTCCTGCTCGGGGTCGCGGTCGGCCTCGTCGTCACCGTCCTGATGCTCGCCGGGCTGGCGATCTTCGTGCCGCTCGAATGGAGCCGCTTCGCCCTCTGGATCGTCGCGATCCTGCTCGGCGGTGGGGCCTCGGCGGCGGCCGGGGCGGCGCTGGGCGCGGCGGCGCGCGAGGTCCGCGCGGTCTCCCTGCTCCCTTCATGGTCACGCTGCCGGTCGCCTTCCTCT
>DAIQOT010000095.1:0-237 GCA_036787695.1 Solirubrobacterales bacterium
AGGGGTCCCCCGATCCTCCTTCCGTGGCTCCCACCCGGGGCGTTCGCAGTTTCCCGCGGTATTCGCGGGGTTCTGCGAACGCGGTACGGTCGATGGGTGGCGGCGCGGGTCGACTACGACACTCATGGCGAGGGGTACGCGCGGGAGCGGCGGGCCGATCTCCTCGTGGCCGGCGAGGGTCAGCCGGCCGTGGTCCTCGCGCAGGCAGCGGGCGAGCGTCTGCGGGCCGAGCGTCCC
>DAIQOT010000095.1:247-13214 GCA_036787695.1 Solirubrobacterales bacterium
GGTGCTGAATGTCGGGGCCGGGACGGGTTCGTATGAGCCGCGGGATCGGTGGGTGCTGGCGGTCGAGCCGAGCGCGACGATGCGGGGGCAGCGGCCGGCCGAGGCTGCGCCGTGTGTTGACGCCTTTGCCGAATCGCTGCCGTTTGATGACGATTCGGTCGATGCGGCGATGGCTTGCGTGACGATTCATCACTGGCCGGAACGCGCCCGGGGGCTTGCGGAGCTGCGGCGCGTCGCTCGGGGGATGGTTGTCGTCTTCACCTTCGATCTCGCCGAGCTGATCGGTTGGCAGCGGGACTACTTCGCCGAGGCGATCGCGATCGAGGAGCCTCGATTCGGGACGCCTGAGCAGGTCGCAGCCGAGTTAGGCGGCAAGGCTCGGATCGAGCGCATCGCGACTCCGGTCGATTGCGCCGACGGGTTCTTCGAGGCGTTCTGGAATCGGCCCGAGGCGATGCTCGATCCGGGCGTGCGGAGTTCGCAGTCGATCTGGGAACTGATCGAGCCGGGCGCCGTCGAGCGCATCTTCGAGCGCCTCGCGGGGGACCTCGACTCGGGGCGCTGGGACGAAGAGCACGGCGCGCTGCGCGAGCAGCCCAGCTACGAAGGCTCGCTGCGGCTCGTCATCTCGGAGCCGGCCTGAGCCGTTTCACCAGGACGCCCTTGTAGGTCGCGGTCGAGACCGCGCCGCGGGCGGAGGTGAAGGTCAGTTGCAGGCGGAAGGGAACGCGACCCTTCTTGGCGAGCAACCTGCTCGCGGCGGTAGTCGGACGGAGGCGCACGTGAACCGTCTGCGGGCGGTCGACCGCGACCGAAGCGGTGCGGATTAAGACCGGCTTCGAAGTGCCGGTGCTACGGCGGGCGGTGAATGACGGCATGGCGGAGACCGTTCGCGGAGCAGAGAACGCTGAGGCGATGGCGGCCTTGCGGCGGGCGTCGGAGACGACCAGCGAGCCGGCCTCGGGGAGCCGGACCGCGAGCAGGGCGCCGCCGGTCGAGAGAGAGCGGACGAGTTTGTGGGCGACCGGGCTGGCGACCCCGTCGGAGACCGGCGTCGTCGGCGTTTCTTCGGCGGCGGCCGGGGCTGGAGGGGCAGGCGGCAACGGCGTCGCGGTCAACGAGACGTCACCGACGCCGACCCTCATTTCCCCGTCGGAGGTGGCGTTGGCGATCCGCAGGGTCACGGTCTGGCCGGCGAACTGGCTCAGGTCGGCGCTGAGCAGGGTCGGTTCCAACACTTCCGGGCCACCCGCCGGGCTCGCGTAGAGCGTCGCCAGGATGTCGTTAGGCGAGAGGCTTTCGAGCGGCGCGTTCGCTTTCAGCACGTCGACCCGAACCTGTTGGTTGCCGCCCGGTTCCCCTTCAGACGGCTTGACGAAGAGCGTGTTGGGAGTGGGGACGACGGTCGGCGTTGCCGATTCGTAGAAGAGGTAGAGCGAGAGGTTCAGGTTCGATGCCGCGGGCAGGGCGAAGGTCTGGGCGAGGATCGCGGTGTCGTTGCCGTCGTATTCGGTCGCCGCGACGTATGGACCGATCGCGGTGGGAAGCGTCGTTTCGAACTCCGCTTCGGCGTCGGCCTTCGTCTGCGCCGTCCATTCGGTGTTCCCGTAGAAGCTCGTCTTGGTCCAGGCGGCGAGCCCGTTTTCGAAGCCCCCTTCGGCCGGGCCGGCGGCGCTGGCGGCGCCTGCCGCGAGCAGCAACGCGACGATTGCGAGGAGAACTGCGCGTGAGAAGTTTCTGAACAGTCGGCGATTCACGCGCGCGGGAGGCTAGCTACGTGCCGCCGCCACGTCCAGCCAGCGGCCGCAGAGGTCGTGGCCGAGCTGGTTGAAGGCGGCGATCTTCGCTTCGGTCTCGAGCGCCAGGGCAGTGGGGTCGACGCCGATCCGCACCGCGTCGGCATCGGTCTCGTAATCGTCGATCCAGGCGAGGGCGTCAGCGGCGCTGACCTCAGGATGGAACTGGATCGCCCAGGCGAGCTCGCCGATCCGGGCCGCCTGCAGGGAGACATCGCTGCGGGCGAGCGCCAGCGCGCCGGGCGGCAGCGGAAACTCGTAGCTGTGCCACTGGAAGGCTTCGAAGCCGGGAGCGAGCGGGCCGAGCAGCGGGTCGCCCCGGCCCTCCTCGGTCAGCTCAACCGGGTGCCAGCCGATCTCGGGCCGAGGAGCGCGCCGCGGAACCGCCCCGGCCGCCGCCGCGACCATCTGCCCGCCGAGGCAGAGCCCCATCAGTGGCACGCGATGCTCAAGCAGCGGACCGAGCAGCCCGTGCTCATCCCCGATCCACTCGTACTTCTCACCTTCGTCGACGTTCATCGAGCCACCGAGTACGAAGACCGCGTCGTAGTCGAGCGGGTCCCCCGGCGCCTCCCCGGTCTCCGGCAGCAGCCACTCATCAAGCGAGTCCCCGCGCCCGCGAATCGCCTCGCCAAAAACCCCCGGCCCGGCATCCCTCTGATGAACGATCGCAAGCACCCGCACCCCGTCAGTCTCTCGCAACACATCCGTCACCGAATTGGCCCACTCACGTCTTGTCCCGCGCGCATTTCCTCGCCAGCGTCGTCGGCATGGCAAAAAGACGAAGTCGCCGCCTTCGTGGCGGCCCATTGCAAATGGAAGGCCTCCCCGACTGGGGCCCCCTGCTCGAGTTCGCTCCCGAGGAGATCCGGGACTTCATGTGGATGTACCGCGTCCACTTCGAGGACGGGACCGTCGTGGAGGGCTACAAGCACTACTACAGCCGGGGGTACCTGCACCTCGCGGCCGACGGTCGGGCATTCGGATGGGTCGGAGAGTCCCTTTATGAGGAAGTCGACCCAACCGCACTCCTCGCGGAGGTGCTCGACGGCCAAGAACCTCGCGCTAATATTGTCCGACATAATGACTGGGTCGAAGGAGATCGAATCGCGTGGGCGAGATCAGCCACTAGGCATCGGATCGCCCGACACTCGACTCTGTTCGTCATCCAGCACTCTGGGATCTGCTTCGAACGTGGGGTCGGCTCGCGTGGCGAGCCGCGGCTCTTCTTCTTCGGCGAAGACGACCGAGAACGGCCACTCGAGGTCGTTGCATTTGAAGACCTCGTGGGCGACTTATTGGTCGTTCACTCGATGCGGCTGAGGAATCGATTCAAGGACGACTACTGGGAGGCGCGGAAATGGCGAAGGTAAAGGCGAAAGAGAAAGAGTTCCGAACGAAATCCGGCCTGGTGATCACGGACGAGGTCGCGGACCGCTTGGCCGACGAGGTCGAAACCGAGGAGGAGTACGAGTGGACGACGAAGCGTCCGGTGGGACGGCCGTCGCTCGACGGGAGCGGGACTTCACCCCGAGTCGAATTCCGTGTTCCCAGGGAGCTCTACGACGCGGCCGCCGGGCGGGCGATCGCCGAGGAGCGCACCGTGAGCGCGGTGGCACGCGAGGCGCTCGAGAAGTACCTCGCCGGCTGAGGCCTAGGATGACGGAGGTGCGAATCGTTTCCTTGCCACGGAACGCCGCCTTCGTCGTTGCGCTGGTCGTCGGCCTCGTCCTTGCGAACGGCGCTGGTGCTCTCGCCGCGCCGAAGCAGCCGAGCGAACCGTTCTTCCCGCGCAGCGGCAACCGGGGCTACGGCGTCAAGCACTACGACGTCAGCCTCGGGTACCAGCCGCGCAGTGGGCAGCTGACCGCGCGGGACGTGGTCGAAGCGCGGGCGACCTCGGGGCTGCGGAAGTTCTCGCTCGACCTCGACGGGCTGAAGGTCACCTCGGTCTCGGTCGACGGCGAAGCCGCCGAATACAGCCGCGGGCGGGGCAAGGTGAAGATCGTCCCGGCGACGCCGATCGCCAACGGGGAAGACTTCAAGGTCGAGCTTCGCTACCAGGGGCAGCCGCGCAAGCTCATCGACCCCGACGGCTCGACCGAGGGTTGGTACCGGACGTCGGATGGAGCGGTGGGGGTCGGCGAGCCGGTCGGCACCGCTGCATGGCTCGCCTGCAACAACGCGCCGCGCGACAAGGCGAGCTTCGCCATCCAGATCACCGTGCCCGCCGGCGTCAAGGCGATGTCCAACGGCAGGCTCGTCTCGCGGCAGAAGGTCGACCGACGAGTGCGCTGGTCGTGGTCGGAACCGGCCCCGATGGCGACCTACCTGGCGCTCGTCGACATCGGCGACGGCAAGCTCGTCCAGGGCCAGATCGGCAGGCTGCCGACGTGGACGCTGATCGACCCTCGCCTGGTGAAGAAGTCGAAGGCCGCGATCGACTCGCTGCCGGAGATCATCCGCTTCGAGCAGAAGATCTACGGTCGTTACCCCTTCGCCACGGCGGGCTCGGTCGTCGACGTCGCCAACCTCGACTACGCGCTTGAGACGCAGACGCGGCCGATCTACGCGTTCCCCCCCGACCGCACGACGGTCGTCCACGAGACGGCCCACCAGTGGTTCGGCGACTCGGTCAGCCTCCTACGCTGGCCCAACATCTGGCTCAACGAGGGCTTCGCGACCTGGACCCAGTGGTACTTCGCCGAACAGCACGGCGGCCGCAGCGCCCAGTCGGTGTTCGAAGAGCTCTACCGCCGGCCCGCCTCGCAGACCCACTTCTGGGATCCGCCCTCGGGCCACCCGGGCCAGGCGAAGAACCTCTTCGCCGTCTCCACCTACGTACGCGGCGCGATGACCCTGCAGGCGCTGCGCGACAGGATCGGCACCCACGACCTTCTGTCGATCATGAAGACCTGGGCGCGCCAGCATCGCTACGGCCACGGCGATATTGAAGACTTCATCGCGCTCGCGAACAAGATCTCCGGCCAGCACCTTCGCGGCTTCTTCCACCGCTGGCTGTTCCAGCGGGGCAAGCCGTAGCGCGGCGCGGCGCCTCCCTGACCGCGCCGCGACGGACGCGCGCCAAGGCGCGTCCTGCTCCCCTGACTCAGTACCACTTCCCGCGGGCGAAGCCGCCGAAGGCGATCAGCCCGACCAGCAGGATTATCAGTCCGACCCAGAAGCTCCAGACGATCATCAGGATGATCCCGATGATGACCAGGATGCCGCCGAGTGAGATCCCTCCGGTGTTACCTCCGGTGCGGTCTCTAGCAGCCATTTCGTACCTCCGTTCGCGTTGATCGCTGCAAGCGTCGAGTACCCCGCGGCCCGATCGGCCAACCAATCGCGGGCGTCCCGACCCCGGCGGCCTCTCAGTCGATCAACGCCCCGGCGCTGGTGTTCACCGTCGCCGCCGTCATCGTCCGGGCCTTGTCTGAGGCGACGAACGCGGCGACGGCGCCGACGTCCTCGAGCGTCGCCGCCCGCCCGGTCATCGTCATTTCGTTGAGGCTGGCGGCGAGCTCCTCGGCACCGTCCATCACGTCGGGGATCGTCCCCGGGATTCCCGCCGTCCGCAGCGTCACGAAACGCACCCCGGCGGCCCCGAGCTCACTCGCGTACTGGCGCCGCATCGCCTCGACCGCGTGCAGCGCCACCTGGAAGCCGCCGATCGAATAGTTCGGCACCGGGTCGCCGGAGCCGCCGAAGAAGAGGACGACCCCGCCGCCCCCACGGACCATGTGCGGTGCCGCCGCCTTGATCGTCAGGAAGTTGGTCCGCACCGCGGTCTCGATCGGCTGCATGAAGTCGTCCCAGCCCATCTCCACCAGCGGCGTCCCCTGCACGTCGCCGACCGAGATCAGGTCGAAGGAGATGTCGAGTCGGCCCGCCTCACCGACGACCGCCTCGACGAACCGTTGCACCGACTCCTCGTCGAGCGCATCGACCTGGAGCCCCCGTGCTGACCCGCCCGCCGCCTCGATCTCGCCAGCGATCGCCTCGGCCTTCGCCGCGGTCCGGTCGCCGACGAACACCCGTGCTCCCTCGCTCCCGAAAGCCAGCGCCACCGGGCCGCCGATCGACCCCGCTCCGTACACGACCGCAACCTTGTCCTCCAGCAACATCCCGACCTCCTCGTTCGCTTGCTCTGGGTACTTGACCGACCTCGGCGGCGTAACTCATCGGCGCTAGCCTCCCCGGATGGAACTGCTCGACAGCAGGGTCGCCTACGAGGGCTACGGCGTCGACGTCGAGATCCGCCGCTACCGCCGCGACGACGGCACCGAGGTGACGCGGCAGGTGATCGACCATCCCGGCTCGGTCGCGATCCTCGCCCACGACGACGAGTTCGTCTACCTCGTCGCCCAGCCGCGCGAGGCGGTGGAGGAGGACGCGCTGCTCGAGATCCCGGCCGGGACGCTCGACCACGAGGGCGAGACCGAGCTCGAGTGCGCGGTGCGGGAGCTCGCCGAGGAGGCGCGCCTCGCCGCGACCAAGTGGACCGAGCTCACCAAGATCTACCCGAGCCCCGGCTACATCTCCGAGGTCGTGACGATCTTCCTCGCCACCGGCCTCTCCCCGGCGAGCGGCGAACGCGACGAGGACGAGGCGATCGACATCGTCCGCCTGCCGCTCGCCGAGCTCGGGCGCACGCTGCCCGGGATCCGCGACGCCTCGACGCTGATCGCCCTGATGGCGCTCCGCGACCGTCTCGCCGGCACCGCCTCGACCGCGTGAGCGAGCTCCAGATCTTCATCGCCGCGCTGCTCGTCTCGGTGGCGCTGCTCAACACGATCGCCAATCGGCTGCGGATCCCGTTCCCGATCGTGCTCGTCTTCGGCGGCCTGTTGCTGGCGCTGGTCCCCGGCATCCCCAACGTCGAACTGAACCCGGACCTGGTCCTCGTCGTCTTCCTACCGCCGCTGCTCTACTCGGCCGCCTTCTTCGCCGACCAGCAGGCGCTGCGCCGCGACATGCGGGTGATCGCGCTGCTGGCGATCGGGTTGGTGCTGGCGACGGTCGCCGGCGTCGGCGTCTTCGCCCACGAGGTGATCGGCCTGCCCTGGGCCTCGTCCTTCGTACTCGGCGCGATCCTCGGCCCCACCGACGCGATCGCCGCGACCGCGATCCTCCGCCGCCTCAGCGTCCCGCGCCGGATCGCGACGATCCTCGAGGGCGAGGCGCTGGTCAACGACGCGACCGCCCTCGTCGCCTACAAAGTCGCCGTCGCCGCGGCGGTCGGCGAGGGCTTCTCGGCCTCCCACGCGGGGCTCGAATTCCTCTACGTCGCGGCGGGCGGGATCGCCGTCGGGCTGGTCGTCGGCTACCTGCTGGCGGAGATCCGCAAGCGCCTCGACGACCCGATGACCGAGGCGACGATGTCGCTCTTCAGCGGCTACGCGGCCTTCCTCCCGGCCGACCAGCTCGGCCTCTCCGGCGTCCTCGCCACCGTCGCCTGCGGCCTCTATCTCGGCTACCGCGCGCCCGAACTGCAGGGGCCGCAGACCCGCCTGCAGACGCAGACCGTCTGGGAAGTCCTCACCTTCCTGCTCAACGCGACGCTCTTCGTGCTGATCGGCCTGCAGCTGCCGCAGATCGTCGACGGCCTCGGCCACACCAGCTTCAGCACCGGCGAGGCGGCCTGGTACGCGCTGCTCGCCGCGCTGGTCGTGATCGCGATCCGCTTCGCGTGGGGGTTCGGGACGACGATGCTGCTCCGTGCCGTCGACCGCCGCCCCTCGCAGAAAGCGAAACGATCGACCTGGCGGGAGCGGATCGTCAACTCGTGGGCGGGGATGCGCGGCGCGGTGTCGCTGGCCGCCGCCCTGGCGATCCCGCTGACCACCGACTCGGGCGCCGCCTTCCCCGGCCGCGATCTGATCCTCTTCGTCACCTTCGGCGTCATCCTCTTCACCCTCGTCGTCCAGGGACTGAGCCTGCCGGTGCTGATCGGCGCGCTCGGGGTACGGGAGTCGGGTGAGGAAGAGCGAAACGAGGAGCTGCGCGGGCGGCTGGCAATCGCCGACGCGGCGCTCGGCCGGATCGACGAGCTCTCCGGCGCCGACTGGACGAACGACGAATCGATCGAACGGGTGCGCGCCCTCTACGAGTTCCGCAGGCGGCGCTTCAAGGTGCAGGCGGGGAAGGCGCCCGACGAGGATGGGATCGAGGAACGCTCCTTGCAGTACCAGCGCCTGATGCACCAGATCTACGACTCCCAGCGCGAGACCCTGGTCGAGCTGCGCGACGGCGGCGACGTATCGAGCGAGGTGGTGCGGCGGTTGGAGCGAGAGCTCGACCTCGAGGAGTCGAGGCTGGAGGTCTGATGCGGATCCACGTCCTCGAAAGGCAGCAGCGGATCGAGCGGCCGCTCGCCGAAGTCTTCCCCTTCTACGCGGACGCCGCGAACCTGGAGCGGATCACGCCGCCGTGGCTCGGCTTCGAGGTGACCACGCCACGCCCGATCGAGATGGACGTCGGCGCGCTGATCGATTACCGGCTGCGGCTGCACGGGGTGCCGGTGAGGTGGCGGACGCGGATCGAAGCGTGGGAGCCTCCGCACCGCTTCGTCGACGCGCAGCTGAGCGGGCCCTACGCGCTGTGGCATCACACGCACTGGTTCCGCGCCGACGGGGAGGGCGCGACGGTGCTCGGCGATCGGGTGCGGTACGCGCTCCCGCTCGGGTTGGCCGGAGAGGCCGCGCGGGCGCTCTTCGTGCGGCGCGACTTGGAGCGGATCTTCGACTACCGCCGCGACGCGGTGGCGGCGCTCCTCGGCGGCCCCGCATCAGGCGGCGACAGGCTCAGTCCCTAACTGCGCTTCTCGAGGTCTTTCCCCGCGCGCTTCTGTTCGCGGCGATGGCTGCGCCAGACCGGGCCGATGTAGCCGATCAACGCCCCGATCAGGACGAAGACCGCGAGGACGATGATCAGCGGCGCTTCGAAGCTGGCGAAGAGGACTTCGAACTCGACCGTCTGGCTGTTCTGCAGGATGACGACGACGACCAGCGCGACGAGGATCCCGATGATCCAGAGGCGCCAGTTGGTCTGTTTCTTCTCTTGCGGTCCCATGGTCAGCTCCAGATCCTAGATGCGGCCGGGGTCTGAACCCGTCCAACGCGTTCTTCGTATACCCGGCCTAAAGCGGATCACCACTCCGCGAGACTCGTCCAACCGAGGAGGCAAACAATGTTGAAGCGAACCGCAGCCGCGGCCTGCGCGGCCTTGGTCCTGGCGCTCGGCGGCACCGGCGCGGCTCTGGCGGCGAACGGCGTCGACGACGCGCCCGGCCACCATCAGGAGCATCGCCATGGCGACGACAACGGCAAGCACCATCACCACGGCCCACCACCATCACCACTACGGGAACAAGGGCGGCGATGACCACGGCGGCAAGATGGAGCCGGGTGACGACAACGGCGGCCACGGCGAAGAGCCCGGCGACGACAACGGCGGCAACTCCGGCCACTGAGCCTGCGGCGGCCTCGCCACTCCCGGCGCGCCCCCACCCGGCCGGCACTACTCCGCCAGGCCACCGCCCTTTGTCGTTGACACCGTCGGCCTCCTCGGGCTTGCGCCCGTCGACCGCGATGATCTCGAGGCCCTCCGGGCCGGCCAAGAACGCCCGCACCACGTGCGGAGCGACCCGCACTACGTCGAACACCTTCACCTCGTCGTCGAGCTTGATCCGGAAGTCCGTCTGGCTACTTCATCCCCTGGTACTCGCGAATCGTCCTCGGAGAGGTTGATGAGGGGTTCTCGCCAGTGCCCAGGTCGGCGTCCTTGATCTACGAGTTCGCCCACACGCTGGTCGGTTCGACCGGGACCCGCAGCTCGGCAAGGCCGCGGAAGAGGTCGTGGTCGACTCGGTCTCCTACTGCGTCTGCGCCGCCGCTGCTCTCGACACCTCCCGAGTTCGGTGCCCGACGTCCCCCGTTGGGGCGAAGCGAGCGCCGACAAGCCGATCGAGGCCTACGCGGAGTCGATCGACCGGCTGGTGCGACGGCTAGAGGAAGTGGTGGTCACCGAACCGGGCGGCGGGAAGATCTCGCGGCGCCGTGACCTTCTCGGGCCGTCGATGCCTTTCGCCTCGTCACCAGCACACCACCGCCCTTCCTCTGCTGCAAGCACGGCATTACGCCCATGCTGGAGGCGGGTTGAGCAACTGGCCGATCCCCTCCGCGTTTCCTAATGCGCACGCTTCGATCTTCTTCGCACTACACCGCCGAGCACCGATAGGGCCGCCCTACTGGCGGCCCTATCGGTAGCGGTGTCCAGAATGAGGCTCCACTGGGGGCCAGCCCTCTGGTCGCCGCCGTCAGCTGTTCGCTTAGGAGGTCGGCGCAGTCACCGCCCAAGCGCCTCGGGCTTGTGAAGCCGCACCTTCCAGCGAGAAGAGAAGGAACCTCCCGGCACGGCTCGCTCCGGTGACGCCTTCGAAATGCGCTTCAAATTTGCTGGATTCATAGATGCAGAGCGTCCCGGCGGGAGCTTTGGGATTTGCCGCCGTGCCGAGGCAATTCACGGCGGGGCCTTCGTCGGTCCCCCCAGTTTCTTCGTGTCCGGCGCTGTTTACGAAGAACATTTCAAGCGTCGATCCTTCGCTGAGCGGCACCGAGAAGGAAAGCGGAACGTACTGAGATTCAGCAGCCTCGGCGGGCCCGACAGCCCACGCACCCATCTCGGTCTTACCAGGAGGTAGGCTACCGACGGTCCAGGGCGATCCGTTGCATATTTCGGTCCCTTCGCCAGCTTCTTCGACTTCGTAGAAGGCACCGCCCTGCCCTTCGCAATGGGCCGAATCCGAAGTGGGAATTTCGGCGGCTTCGACGCTCTTGCCGTTCGTCCCCGGGGTTCCAGTGTCCCCCTTTTCGCCCTTGTCCCCCTTTTCGCCCTTGGCGCCGGCGTCACCCTTAGCGCCGGCGGGACCCGCCGGACCCTGCGAACCGGCGGCACCTGGGGCTCCCGGCTTGCCCGCGTACTTCTTGGCGATCTTTTCGACTTCCTTCTTCTGCTTGCCGCTCAACGCGTTTGAGGCAGCGTAGGCGCCTCCTCCCAATGCGGCGACAAGCGCGACGATGGCGACGATCAGGCCGGCAGTCCCGACCCGATCCTGAAATCTCTGAAGCATCAGATCTATCTCCTTCTGTACCGCCGGATATTCCCCCCGGCGCAGCTAGTCGAGATGCGGGTCGCCACCTGCCGATCGTCGACGGGTCCTTAGGCACTTGGCCTGCGGCCGTCGGCTGATCGCCGTCGGATCCCCACTCTCCTTTCCCTGTACTGGCCGGGATCCATATGCAGCTCCCTGGCCCCGGCCCAACTTGACCCCAACTATCGCCGGTACTTCTGTACCCGGCGGGTACAACGTCGTACCGCACGAAAGCGTGGTTATGAGATCACGATTCAGAGAAGAAGTCAATTCAGCAGCTGGGTCTCACGACCGCTGATCTCCGCCTCGAGGCGGGCACCGAACGAGGCTTCCCGGGACGGCCTGCCCGGCGAACCGACGAACTCGCGGGTGACGACCGCCGTGGCTTGGTCTCCGCCGACCAGCGGCACGAGGAAGCGGTAGGAATTCGTTGCCGCGCATTCGGGCAGGCGGGTCGCCCGCCCGACGGCGATCGAGCGCGAGATCGAGCCCCACAAAGCGGCGAACGAAGCCTCCGCGAGCATCGTCTGTGGTCGTTCGGCCGGTGGGATCGAGAGCCTCCATGCAGATGCGAGCTCGTGGATGAAGGTCTCCCGTCGTGTAAGTCCGGCGAGGCCTGAGTCCAGCATGCCGCTGAAGACCAGTCCGGCAAGATCGGGATCCGATGCGACCGACTCCAAGAGCGCCGCCACCTGCTCGCAGAGACCGACGGTCCACGGCTGATCACGCTCGTGGCTCTTCGCCGTGAAAGCGACGAAGAGTTCGCCGGCCGCGCGGACGAGCGCGGTCAGATAGGCGTCGTCGGCGTCGACGAAGTAGCGCTTGAAGCGAGCGGTCGGGACCCCGGCCGCCTTGCTCGTCACCGACGGGGAGACGCCGTGGTGTCCACCGTTTGTCGCGAGCCGCAGGACGGCGCTCAGGATCAACTCCGTCTCGTTCCCGGGCGAGTCGCAGGGAGCGAGACGACCGGACGGTCGATCCCGCCCTGACCAGTCGAGGCGCAGGTGCAGGGACCGAATGTCGTCGGGCGGCTCGGCCAGACAAGCTTGCCCCCAGGCGACCAACCTGCGGATGCCGGCCGGTGGGATGTCGTCGCCGGAGCCAAGCGCCCCGCGGGCGCAGTGCAGCAGGCCGGCCGTGACCCATGCCACCGCCGTCGGGGCGACTCGGCGACCGCGACGGTCGAGGCTCCGGCGAAGCGCGAGCTCCAGCTCTGTCTCCTGGGTGCGGGCGGAACTCACGGCTGCGGGTCCCGCCCCGAAGATCTCGATCAGCGCAAGACGGCCGGCAAACGGATTCTCGAGCAGCGATGACAACAGTGCCGCCACCGAGTTCCCGGCTTGCTCCGGCCTTGGTCTGCTCGGGGATCTCGCCGCCTCGATCCGTTCGCGGGCGGTCGCCATCAGTCGCGCGTAAGCGCTGATCAGGCAGTCGTCGGTGCCGCTGAACTGTGCATAGAAGGCGGCGGTCGACACCCGCGCCAGCTTGGTCAGCCTCCTCACGGTCACCGACTCGTAGCCTCCGTCGGCAGCGATCTCGATAAGCGCCCGCTGAAGTCGGTCGCGCTGGCTGGTGATGACATCGTCACGCGACTGGCCGGGTCCGGGCCGCAACCGATCGAAAAGGGGTGGCAGCAGGTCGGCCGGAGGGTCGTTTCGCCGGCCGGGCTCGAACATCGGCGATCGAGGCCCGGGTCTAAGCTCGGAGCGGGGCAAGGAACAACTCCGGCGAGGGAATCCCGATGACCTCGCCTTGGTAGCGCTTCTGATTTCCGTAGACGACCCAGGTCGTGTCGACTTCGCCGATCTCCTCGATCAGGCGAAGCTCGTCGGGGTGGGCGGCGAGATGCTCGAGGTGGGTGAGCCCCGCCTCGTAGCGACCTTCCAACAGCTCGGCGGCGACGATCGGCTTCGACTGGACGTCGATGATCTCATCCCAGTCGTTCCGATCGACGTAGCCCGCCGTCGCGGGGACGAGGCCGAGGGTCCTGGGCCTCTCGACCTCGCGGCGGCCCAGC
>DAIQOT010000096.1:0-13157 GCA_036787695.1 Solirubrobacterales bacterium
CATGCAGGAGCGCGGCATCCTGCGTCGCGTTGCGGCGATCCTCTTCCACCGCCGCGCCGGCTTCTCCGCCAACGGCATGGGCGTATGGAAGGTCCCCGAGGAGAAGATCTATGAGATCGGCTGCCAGATGGCGGCGTTCCGGGGGATCTCCCACTGCTACCAGCGGCCGACCTACGAGGACTGGCCCTACTCGGTCTTCACGATGGCCCACGGCCGCTCCAAGGAGGAGTGCGACGCGATCCTCGACTCGATCGCCGAGAAATGCGACATGGGTCCCGACGACCGCTCCACGCTCTACTCGTCGACCGAGTACAAGAAGATCCGCCTCCACTACTTCACTCCGGACTACGCCGAGTGGGAGGCGGCGCACTCATAGTGCGCACCTCATCTTGGCGGGCACTCTGAGCGTCTACGACCGCGCCCGGGCGGTGATGCCGGGTGGGGTCAACTCGCCGGTCAGGGCGATGCGCCAGATCGGCCGCGAGCCGATCTTCATCGAGCGCGGCGAAGGCTCCGAACTCGTCGACGTCGAGGGCAACCGCTACATCGACTGGGTCTGCTCCTGGGGCCCGCTGATCCTCGGCCACGCCGACCCGGCGGTCGTCTCGGCGGTAATCGAGGCGGCCAAGCGCGGCACCTCCTACGGGGCGGCGACGGCGATCGAGGTGCGGCTGGCCGAAGAGGTCGTCGACCGCTTCCCCTCGATCGAGATGGTGCGGATGACCAGCTCGGGCACCGAGGCGGCGATGAGCGCGGTGCGCCTGGCGCGGGCGCTGACCGGCCGCGAGGTCGTGGTCAAGTTCGCCGGCGCCTACCACGGGCACTCCGACGGCCTGCTCGCCGAGGGCGGCTCGGGGATGGCGACGCTCTCGGTGCCCGGCAGCCCAGGCGTCCCGCCGGCGATGGCGGCGCTTACCGTCGTGGTGCCGTGGAACGACCGCGCCGCGGTCGAGGCGGCGCTCACCGAGCACGAGGTAGCGGCGCTGCTGGTCGAGCCGGTCGCGGCGAACATGGGCGTCGTCCCGGCGGAGGACGGCTTCCTCGAGTTCCTCCGCGAGGCGACCCGCGCCGCGGGCACCCAGCTGATCTTCGACGAAGTCATCACCGGCTTCCGCGTCGCCCGCGGCGGCGCGCAGGAGCTCTACGGGATCGAACCCGACCTGACCGTGCTCGGCAAGATCATCGGCGGCGGCCTGCCCGCGGCGGCGTTCGCCGGGCCCGCGGCGTCGATGGAACGGATCGCGCCGGCGGGCGACGTCTACCAGGCGGGGACGCTGTCGGGGAACCCACTCGCGGTCGCGGCCGGTCTGGCGACGCTCGACGGCCTCGACGCGGCGGCGTACGAGCGCCTAGGCGTGCTGACCGACCGGCTCGCCGACGGCTTCGAGGCGCTGGCGGCGGACCGGCCGCTGCAGGTGGCGAAGGCGCCGGGCCTCGTGACGCTCTTCTTCAGCGACAGGCCGGTGCGGAACTTCGAGGACGCGATGGCCTGCGACACCGAGGCCCACGCCCACTTCTGCCGGGCGCTGCTCGACCGCGGCGTCTACCCGCCCCCGGCCCAGTTCGAGGCCTGGTTCGTCTCCCTCGCCCACAACGAGGCGAGCGTCGACCGGACCCTGGAAGCGGCGGCCGAGGCCCTCGACGAGGCGCTGGCGTGAGCAACGCCCTCGACGCCCTCGCCGAGCAGCTGCGCTCCGAGGACACCCCGATCGCCGCCCACGTGATCGACACGGGCGTCCCGGTCGGCAGCGAAGTCCCCGACGATTACGCCCTGGTGATGGAGGCGGTCCGCGAGGGCTACCTCCTGCACTACCGCGAGTCCCGCGTGCTCGAGGGCTACGACGAAGACCTCGCCCTGCTGGCCGGCGACTACCTCTACGCCCTGGGCCTGGACCGCCTCGCGACCCTGGGCGACACGGCGGCCGTCGCCGTCCTCTCCGAGCTGATCGCCCGCTGCGCCCAGTTGCATGCTGAGGGCCGCGACGCTGAGGTCGAGCCCCTGTGGGTCGAGGCCGGGCGGCGAATTCGGGTTTAGGGACGGAGCGATTCCGTCTGCGACCCGGGCAGGCTGAGGTCGCAGCCGGAATCGCTCGGGTCAGGCGGCGGCGGAGAGGTGCGGCCGGATCTTGCGCAGGATGTCGGTGACTTCGGTGGGCGCGTAGGCGATCTGCCAGTGCGTGAAGCGGAGCACCCGGTAGCCCGCGGCGGTGTGCTTCTGGTCGCGTTTCACCATGCGGGCTTGTTGCGCTGGCGTGCGGTGATACCTCAGGCCGTCGGTCTCGACGATCAACCCTTGGCCCGGGAAGAAGAAGTCGACTTCGTACCCGAGCACCCAATGTTTCGAGAGGGGAGAGGGAAAAGCCGCTGCGCGAGCAAGGGGCCGAAAGAGAATCTCGAGGTCCGAGTCCGAGAGCCGAAAGGTGTGCCGATCGAGCATCGTCCGCAACTTCTTCACGCCGGGTTCGCCGACATGGCCGTCGAGTGCGGTCCGCAAGGTCTCCGGGTCGACGAGGTCATGCACGTCCGCCTGGTTGACCGCCCGCTCCAGCCGCATGGGCTTCAGTTCCGTAGCGATGTCGATCAGCGTCTGCACCGGATTCGTCACCGGGATCCCGAGCCGTCTGACCACGCTGGCCTCCGGCAGCTTCGGCCGCATCCGGACTTTGAGCCCGGCTCGCTTGATCTCGCGTCGACCAGTGACCGTCAGGTCGATTCGCCCCTTCTCCTCGAAGCCGATTCCCCAAAGCTCGGCGGCGCTCCGGTGACTGAGCACCGCGAGGTCTCCGCAGGCGAGCACCGCGGCCATCCAGCGCCCCCGCGGCGACAGGTCCCGACGCCCCACGGAATAGACGCCGCGGGAGATCAGATGCAGGCGCCCGGTCGCGACCCGATGCTCAATCGCCATCTTCGAGAAGCCGAGGCTCTCTAGGTCGCGACGCGTGAGCACTCCATGCTGCGCCCGGGCCAACTGCCACGCCGCCCTGCTTTGCGCTGTCGACTTTGACCCTGCCATAGCAAGGTAAAGGTCGACAGCGCGTGGATCTCACCCCCTCCGGGACGTGGCCCGGTGGGAAGTTGCCGCTAGCTCGGGGTCTTTGCGAGCGGTTTGAGGCGGGTCTTTTCGACCTTTGCCAGCTTCTTTTTGAGGCGGAGGAATTCGCGCTCTTGGTAGGCGGTGCGTTCGTAGCCGTCGAAGGCGAGGTTGACTTCCTCGTTGGGGTCCGTCTTCAGGTCGTAGAGCTCCCACTGGGAGGGTTTCGGGCCCGGGCTTTCTTCGATCTTGCCTTCGGCGCCCACCTTGACGTCGACGTCGTGGTACTTCGCCAACTTCCAGCGTTTCTCGACGACGCAGATCAGGTGGCGGGGCTCTTTGGGGTAAGGGCCGTGGGCCTGGCCGGACTGGAAGTCGTCGTAGGTGAAGGCGACGTAGTCCTGGGGCTCCTTACCGCGCCCGTGGTTGAGGACGATGTCGGAGTAGTCGACGCCCTGCCAGTTGGCCTTCGCCGATTTCGGCGTCCCCGCCAGGGTGGCCAGGGTCGGGACGAGGTCGACGTGGGAGACGAGCGCGTCGGAGGTGACCGGGCGCGGGTACATCTTCGGGTTCGAGTAGACCAGCGGGACTTTCAGCGACTCCTCGTAGAAGTTGAAGTTCTTCTGCCGCAGGCCGCCGTGGGAGAGGCCCATCTCGCCATGGTCGGAGGTCCGGATGATCAGCGTGTCGTCGATCATCCCGTTCGATTCCAGCTTGTCGAGCACTTCGACCAGGTAGTTGTCGGACGAGCGCATCAGGTTGCCGTAGAAGTTCAGGTAGCTGCGCTTTTCGGCTTCGCTTTCGGGCTTGCCGGTGAGGTTGAAGATTTTCAGGAACTGTTCCTGGACCGACGGCTTGGTCGAGAGGTCTTCTTCGTTGGTCGGCGGCACTTCGATGTCACCCGACAGCCACGAGTCGTCGTAGCCCGATTCGTCGAAGGTCTTGCTCGGGTAGAAGAGGACGTCGTGCGGATTGACCAGTGAGACGACGAGGAAGAACGGTTCCTGTTTGCCCGCCACGGTGTCGAGGTACTGCATCGCGCCCTCGGCCGCCTGCGCCGCCTGGCCTTTCGATTCCATGATCCGGCCGTCGTTGTTGGTGACGCCGCCGCCCGCCTCGGAGATGCTCTGGTTGGCGCCCGCGTCCGGCGGATCCCAGCGGTCGAAGCCATACGCTTCGAGGTCCGAGGGCTGCGCGCCGAGTTCTTCGTCCTGCGGTTTCGAGCAGTGCCACTTGCCCTTGTAGACGACGTTGTAGCCGGCCGCCTTCATCACCGTGCCGAGGTTCGGCAGCGACGTCGGCAGGTTCACCTGCGGGTATTCGTCCGCCGGCATGTTCGACTCGAGCGTGTATTTCACCCCGTGCTGGGCGGGGAAGAACCCGGTCATCAGGGAGGACCGCGAGGGCGAGCACATGCAGGCAGCGGTGCAGGCCGATTCGAAGGACAGGCCGTTGCGGGTAAGGCGGCGCAGGCCCGGCAGGTTCTCCCGCGCCCAGTTCGGCGGGAAGTGCTGGATCAGCCGCTCCTGGTCGGTGAGGAAGAGGATCACGTTTTTGCCGCCGAGCCCCTTGCCGCCCGCCGCGCCGGGCTTCGCCGCGGCCATCGCCTTGTCGGCGAGCCCGAGCGACGGCGAGAGCACCGCCGCGGCGGCGGCCCCCGCCCCGGCACCGAGCAGCTGTTTACGGGTCAGACCGCCTTGGCGGCGCTGCTCATCAGTCACTTGATCCTCCTGAAGACGTCGACAGCACTGCTGAGCTGCGAGGTCGAATAGACGTTCCTGCCATCGGGGCTGACGACGATCGAACCGGTCCCACCGAGTGCCCGGCCCAAGGTGCAGCCGGGGACCTTCTTCGGCGCGACGCAGCCGCGCGTCCCGGGCTTCTGGGTGACGACGCCGGTTTCGGCATCGCGGTCGAAGACGTCGATCGCGCCGGTCTCGAAGGCCGACACGTAGACGTTGGCGCCTTCGGGGGAGATGTCGAGACCCTCCGGCACCTCCATCGCGACGCCGAAGCCGCAGCCGGGCGAGCGCAGGTACACGGTGCAGCCGTCAGGGCTGGGCGTGCCTTCCGCCGCCGGCACCGTTTCCGTGCCCGGGCCTTTTTCCTTTTCGACTTCCCGTTCGGGGCCCGGCGGCTGGCTGATGCCGGGACCGCCGGAGGTGGTGTGGAAGGTGGTGAGGCTGTTGCTGGTCAGCGAGGTCGCATAGACGTCGCCGCCTTTCGGCGTGACCGCGAAGGCGTTGATCCCGCCGAACTCGTAGCCGAGCGAGCAGCCGCTCACCGCTTCGACGGTGATGCAGCCGCGCTGGCTGAGCGCGCCGGTCCCGGATTCGCGGTTGAAGGTTCCGACCGCGCTGGAGAAGGCGGCCGCGGTGTAGATCGCCGAGCCGTTGGCGCTGATCGCCATGCCCTCGACGTGGTTCAGCTGGACGCCCTTGGCGCAGCCTTCTTCACCGGCTTCGGTGATGCAGCCGGCGGTGCCGGAGAGCTGGGTCAGCGCGCCCGCTTTGCCGGCGCGGGAGAACGAGGTCACGCCGGATCCGGCGAAGTCGCCGACGTAGACGTTCTTCCCGTCGGGGGAGACGACGACCACGTCGGGCCACTTCAGCGCCCGGCCCGCGGTGCAGCCGGGGATCGGCAGGCCGGAGATGCAGCCCGACGCGCTCGGCGGCAGCTGGCGCAGCTCACCGGTCTTGCGGTTGCGGAGGAAGGTGACGACCGAGGAGCCGTCGCGGGTGGTCGCGTAGACGTTGCGACCGTCGGGGCTGACGGCGACCGAGTTCGGCGCCAACAGGCCGATCGCGAGCCCGCAGCCTTCCGCGCCTTTCGCCTTGCCGGGGATCGCCGCGACGCAGCCCGCTTTGCCCTTCGGCTGGGTCAGCGCGCCGGTCGACCGCGAGCGGTCGAAGACGGCGATCGAGTCGCTGCCCGAGGCGGCGACGTAGACGTTGCGGCCATCGGGGCTGATCGCGATCGCTCGTGAGCCGACCCCTGGGCCGGCGCCTTTCAGCGCCCGCGCCTTACCGCACGCTTTCTTCGACGCCTTGCCGGAGGAGAGGCAGCCGAGCCGGCCGGGGAGCTGTTCGAGCGCCCCTTCGGTCGTTTCGGCCGGCGGCTGCACGTGTTCGGTGCTGCTCGATTCTTTGGACGGTTTCGTCGGTTTCGCCGAGGCGCCCGCGGCGAGGACGAGCCCCGCGACGATCGCGATCAGGACGGCGAATGACAGCTGACGACCGCGCATTGGATTAGGAGTGTTCACCGGACGCCGGACCTTTCCTCTAGCCCTGACCATTGAGCGGGCTGCCGATCACGCCGATCCGGAACCCGAGCCACGGGTAGGTCGCCGTGAAGAACGTGTTCTTCTGCGGCTGCAGGCCGACCGCCGAGAGCCACAGTTGGTAGAGCGGCGCGTTGGGGACGCCGCCGTGGAGACGCCGCCAGACCCGGTGGCCCTTCGCCCCGAACGGAGCCGGGGTGATCGTGTCGGTCCACTCGACCGCGTTGCCGCCCTGTTCGAGCGTGCCCCAGGGCCCGAAGGTCCCCGCCTGGCCGACCGTGTTGAGGCTGCCCTGGAAGGCCTTCTTGTAGGCGCCCGGCGGCAGGTGCAGCGGGTTGACCGTTTCACACGCTTCCTGGGTCTGGTTCGACGGGCACCAGTAGGCGGCGGGCTGTTCTTTGGCGTGGAAGTTGGCGAGCGGCTGGCCGTTGGCGTTGGTCACGTCGCCGGTGCTCGGGTTGAGGGTCACCGGGCTCGGCGAGCCGCCTTCAAAGAACGGGCTGCCGACGTTGGTCGGGTACCACCAGTAGGAGAACGTGCCGCCGCCGGTGCGATCGAAGTAGGCGGCCTTGATCCACTCGTTCTGGCTCGGGATGACGAAGCCCGATTCGGAGGTCCGCACCGGGGCGCGCTTGTGCATGTCGTACATGCCGGTCGCGGTCCGGCGGGAGAGCGCCACCTTGTAGGTGACGTATTTGAATTCTTCGTTGCCGGAGCCGGTGGTCGATTCGGTCCTCGAGAGGATCTTGCCGTTGGCGACCGCGTTGTCGAAGCGGGCGGCGCGGAGGAAGTTGGCGAAGCCGTAGGGCTTGTCGTTCCATTCGGGCGCCGCGGCGGTGTAGTGCTGGCCGGCGCGGGCGAGCCCCGAGTAGTCGATCTGGCCGAACCGCGGCCAGGCGGTGCCGCTCTCGTTCGGCGAGTAGAGGCCCATTTCGTTGCGGCCGAACGGATCGACCGTGTTGAGGAAGGCGACGTACTGTTCGACCGTCACTTCGACTTCGCCGATCCCGTATTCGTAGCCGACGCTGCCGACTTCCTGGCAGGGGTCGGGAAGTTTGGTGCCGGTCACCTTCGGTTCAGCGGGCGCTTCGGAGCAGTTGGAGTAGAGCGCCGGGGTGAAGGGGACGATCGCGACGGCGTGGTTGCCGGGCTGGCCGACCTTGGCGACTTTGAAGGTGAGCACCGCCGGCTTCGGCAGGCGGGGCGCGGCCGGGCGAGCCGCGGCGATCGCCGGAAGGGCCAGCGCGCAGAGCGCGGTCAGCGCCGCGATCAGACCGACCAGGCGGCGAGCGGGCAGGGATCTCTTAAGTACCGCGGCATTCGTCATGGCCGCTTTGTCGCCCATTCGTTGAGAAACCTTTAGCGGCAGGCACGAATGCGGAACCGCATCGCCTTCTCGCTACCGAATTTCAGCCGCGGGCGTGGCAGGTCCGGACCAGCGTGTCGGCGACCGTCTTCTCGCCGACGAATCCGTAGGTCGCCCTCACAAGGGGGAAGGTGGCGCTCGGAAACCCTTCCGGAGCCGGGCAGCCGGCGCTGATGAAGCCGCGCGGCCGGCCCGCGACCGAGAAGACGCGGCCGAGGCGCAGGGCGAAGGAGGTGATGTGGGCGGTCTGGCGCGTGCGCGCCGGGACGGTCGCGACCAGCCGCGTGCCGAAGGTGCCGCGGGCGTGACCGAGGGAGAAGGCGAGGACGAAGGTCAGCGGCGCGGGCCGGCTGGTGAAGAGGTGGGCGAGGATCGCCGGGCGCCCGTCGGGCAGCCGGCCGTTGAAGGCGACGACGCGACCGCCGAACGGCGTCGGTTCCTGTTCGGGGAGGACGAGCACGCCGCCGACGTGCCCTTCGCCAACCTTCGCCCCGCGGCAGGCGGCCAGCGCGGCGGCGGTGCTCGAGGCGCGCAGTCGTCCCAGCGGGCAGGTCGGCAGGCCGGCGCGGTCGAGGACGCCGACCCGATTCACTTCGATCGCGATCCGCCGGAGGCTCGGCGGCGGCCCTCCGGCGAGCGCCCGGACGTGGCCGCGGATCGTCACCGCGACCGGCGTCGTTCCCGTCCGCGGCAAGGACGACGGCGATACCGAGCCGCCGAAGGACACTTGCAAGGCGCCTTGCCGCACCGTCTCGCCCCCCGCGGAACCGGCCAGGAACGCCACCGTGATCAGCGCCGCGAGCGGGCCGGCCAGGCAGGTCGTCAAATACGTCACAAGTCGCCGGCGATGCGGCATCCGCGGCGCTCCCCCTTTTGAATAGACTGCGCGCTGCCTAACGGCGACCTGAACGTGGCAGACGACGCGGACAAGATCAACGAGCCTTACCGGGCTCCCGAGCAGTTGCGGACCGAACCGCCTCCCCCGGGGTATTTCGAGGGTGAGTCGCTGACCCGTCGCAAGGTCTTCACGATCGCTGCCCAGGCCATCGGCGGTCTCGCCGGCGCCGCGATCATCCTGCCCGCCGTCGGCTTCGCCGTCGCCCCGATCTTCCACCGCGGCAAGGAACGCTGGGAGCGCATCGGCCCGACCGGCAACTTCACCGAAGACACCTACCGCCAGGTCGTCTTCACCGAAACGCCCGGGATCGGCGACATCGGCAAGACGACCGCCTACGTGCGCAAAAGCTCGAAGGAACTGGGTGAGGAACCCGGTCAATACGTCGCCGTCTCCAACCGCTGCGCCCACCTCGGCTGCCCGGTGCGGTTCGTCCAGGCGGCGGGCAACTTCATCTGCCCGTGCCACGGCGGCGTCTACGACTTCCAGGGCAAGCGGATCGGCGGCCCGCCGGTGCGCCCGCTCGATCGCTTCCAGACCCGCGTCACCAAAGGCGAGGTCGAAGTCGGTCCGCGTTACAGCGTGACTTCGCAGCTGAAGCCGGTGCGCGCCCGCGACCCCGGAGAGTTCACCGGCGGGATCTGGGAATACCTCTACCCGCCGCGGCCCTCTACCTTCCCGGCTCCCTGATGCCCAAGCTTTCCGACCTACTCGTCCCCGCGCCGCTGCGGAAAACGCCGAAGCCCGGCGAGGCCGGCGTGCCGAAGACCCCGGCGCCGCAGAACCTGAAGGACGAACCGCCCGAGCAGCAGACCGAGTACGGCCGGCTGGGCGAGAAAGCGCTCGAAGCGCCGACCGAGGCGCTCGCCTGGGTCGACCAGCGGATGGCGGCCAGCGGCTTCCTCACCGGGATGCTCTTCCGCAAGGTGCCGAAAGGGACCAACTGGTTCTACACGCTCGGCTCGGCGACCCTGATCGCCTTCATCGTCCAGGCGATCACCGGCGTCTTCCTGGCGATGTTCTACACGCCGTCGACGACCCAGGCCTACACCTCGATCGCCCACATCAACAACGACGTCTTCCTCGGCCAGTTCGTGCACGGGATGCACAAGTGGGGCGCGTCGGTGATGGTGATCCTGATCTTCCTCCACATGGCGCGGACCTTCTTCTTCGGCGCCTACAAGTACCCGCGCGAGCTCAACTGGGTGATCGGCGTGGTGCTGCTGATCCTGACGATGACGATGGCCTTCACCGGCTACCTGCTGCCGTTCGACCAGCGTTCCTACTGGGCCTCGATCGTCGGCATCAACATCAACGGCACCGGCCCGATCGTCGGTCCGTACCTGAGCGACTTCCTGCGGGCGGGCCCCGAGGTCGGGGCGACGACGCTGTCGCGCTTCTACGCGATCCACATGCTGCTGCTGCCAGGGGCGATCATCGCCCTGATCGGCGCCCACATGTACCTGGTCGTGAAGCTCGGCACCACCGCCCCGCCTTGGACCAAAGCTGACAAACCGCGCGTCGCCGAGCCGACCACGAACCTGGAGGCAGGCGTCTCCGGCAACGGCTACCGGCCAGGTGGCGCCTCGACGATCGCCGGCGTGCAGCTCGACACCAGCCCCGGCGATGGAACGGCGCACGCCTGATGAAGCCGCAGCAGAAGCAGGAATACCTCGAGGAATACGAGATCCTCAAGAAGAAGGGGAAGCCGTTCTTCCCCTACGCGGTGCTGAAGGACTCGGTGATGATGCTGATCGTCGTCGGCGTCATCATCGCGATGTCGCTGATCCTCGGCGCCGAGCAGGGCCCGAAGGCCGACCCGACGACGACCACCTACGTGCCGCGGCCCGAGTGGTACTTCTTCTTCCTCTTCGAGCTCCTGCGCCTGATCAAACCGCCGGAGCTGGTCCCGATCGCGACGATCGGCATCCCGACCGTCTGCATGGTCCTGCTCCTGCTGTTGCCGTTCTACGACCGCGGGCCCGAGCGTCGTCCCGAGCGTCGTCCGCTGGCGACCACCGCCGGAATCCTGACGATCCTCGCGATGGGCTATCTGACCTTCTCCGGTGCGACCGGGGGTTCGCCGACCGAGATCGACATGAAGGTCGCGCCCCAATACAAGGCCGGATCCGAGGTCGTGGCCGGGTCGGGCTGCCTCGCCTGCCACAAACTGGGCGAGAACGGCAACAACGGGCCGGGTCCCGAATTGACCCACATCGGCTCCCGGATCCCGCGCGCGGCGATCGTCCGTTCGGTCGAAATCGGCCCCAGCATCATGCCCTCGTTCCGCGAACTTCCGAAAAAGAAGCTGAACGAGCTCGCCGACTTCCTGTCGTCGTTGCACTAAATCCGCGCCGGGTGGCGCGGATGGGCGGCGGCGGACGGGTAACGTCTCCGTAGTCGCATGGACACGATCAACGACAACCGCTCCTCGCCCGACTTCGCCGGGCAGGTAAATCGGATGTTCGACCGCGTCGCCGGTCACTACGACACGCTGAACAGCGTGATGACGGCGGGGCTGCATCACCGCTGGCGCGAGCGGGCCGCCGACGCGACCGGGCTCGCCTCGGGCGAGTCGGCGCTCGACGTCTGCTGCGGCACCGGCGACCTCGCCTTCGAGCTCGCCCGGCGCGTCGCCCCCGAGGGCCGCGTGGTCGGCTGCGACTTCTCCGAGCCGATGCTCGACCTGGCGCGCGAGAAGGCCGCCGAGCGGGGGACCCGCGGGGTCCGCTTCGAGTGGGCCGACGCGCTCGAGCTTCCGTACGACGGCGAGCGCTTCGACGCGGTCACGGTCGGCTTCGGCGCCCGCAACCTGGCCGACCTCGACCGCGGCCTGCGCGAGATGGCGCGGGTGCTGAAGCCGGGCGGCCGGCTGGTCATCCTCGAGATCACGCAGCCGACCCGGCCGCCGCTCTCGGTCTTCTTCTCCCTCTGGTTCGACCGCATCGTGCCGCTGCTCGGCACGCTCTCCGACGAGCCCGAGGCCTACAGCTACCTGCCCGAGTCGGTGCGCAGCTTCCCCACGCCCGGGGGCCTCGCCGAGAAGATGGACCGGGCCGGCTTCACGGCGATCCGCTACACCGTCCTCGCGGGCGGGATCATCGCGATCCACAGCGGCGCCAAGAAGCCCACGGGAGTCTGATGTCTCCGGGCTCGGCTGTTCCACCGCCGGTGACGGCGGTCCTCGACGCCTCCCAGCGTTGGCTCCCGGCGCGCCTCGGGGAGGTTGAGGAACGGCTGCGCGAGTCGATCTCCGGCTGGGGCGGCCCGCTCGGCGAAGACGCCGGCGCCACCCTCGCGGCGGGTGGGAAGCGGCTGCGGCCGATGCTCGTCCTGCTGTGCGCGGGTGAGGCCGGCGGGGCGGCGGCGGTGCGGGCGGCGACCGCGATCGAGCTCGTCCACATGGCGACGCTGGTCCACGACGACGTGCTCGACGAGGCGCCGCTGCGGCGCGGCCTGCCGACCGTCGCGGCGACCTCCGGCCGTGGCCGCGCGCTGGCGACCGGTGACCTGCTGCTCTCGCGCGCCTTCGCCCTGCTCAGCGAGGCGGGGGACGAGCGCGCCGTGCTGCTGCTCGCCGACGCCGCCGTCGCGCTGGCGCGCGGCGAGCTCGCCCAGCGCCAGGACGCCTTCGACCTGACGATCACCGAGGACCGCTACCTGCAGCGCTGCCGGCTGAAGACCGCGGCGCTCTTCGAGTGCGCGGTCTCGCTCGGCCACGAAGACCCCGGTTTGCGTCAGTTCGGCACCGAGGTCGGGCTCGCCTTCCAGCTCCTCGACGACGTCCTCGACGTCACCGGCCCGCCCGAGCGGACCGGCAAGGCGCGCGGCACCGACCTTCTCGACGGCACCGTCAACCTGCCACTGATCGTCGCCGCCGAGCACGACCCGAGCCTGCGCGAGATCGACCTCCGCGGCCTCGATCCGGCGAGCGCCGAGGCGGTCTGCGAACGGATCGCCGCGACCGGGGCGCTCGACACGGTGCGCTCGCGGGCGCTCGACCTGGTCGCCGCCGGGAAGCGCACCTTGGGGTCGACGGGCTTCGACGCCGAACAGCGCCGGCTGCTCGAGCTGGTCGCCGACGGCGTGGTCCAGCGCTACAGCTGATCCACGAACGCCCGCGTCTGAGTACCATTCAGGGATGCTCGGAAATATCGGCCCCCTGGAGATCATCGTCGTCCTCATCATCGCGCTGGTCGTCTTCGGCCCGAAACGCCTGCCGGAGCTCGGCAACAGCCTCGGCAAAGGGATCCGCGAGTTCAAAGACTCGGTGACCGGCGACCACCATGACGAGGACACCCAGGAGGAGGCGGCGAAACCGATCGCCGCTCCCAAGGTGACCGCCACGCAGGCCAAACCGGCGACGACCCATCGGATCGAAGCCGACAAGGTCGAGGCCGGTCCCGACCACAAAGCCTGAGGCCCGGAGGGATGCCCCGCCGCGTCCGGGCGGTCTCCCACGAAGACCAGCTCAGCCTCGTCGACCACCTCGACGAGCTCCGTCACCGCATCGTCGTCTGTCTGGTCGTCTTCGGCGTCGCCCTGGCGCTCTGCTTCTGGCAGAACCACCTGCTGCTGGAAATCG
>DAIQOT010000300.1:0-4012 GCA_036787695.1 Solirubrobacterales bacterium
CTGGTCCGGGACCCCGAGCCCGAAGAATTCGAGGATCGTCGGCGCGATGTCGGTCGAGAGCACGTAGCCGTTGGTCCGGGTGGTGTCGGAGGTGAGGTCACCGTCGTAGCCCTTGCCGGCGATGCCCATCGGGATCGGCTCGTCGCTCTTGTCGGTCGGGGTCGAGATCGCGATGACGAGCTGATTCGGTCCGGCGGCCCGGGCCAGCTTCGCGGCGACGGTGAGGGGATTTTCGGTCACCGAAAGCACCCCTCGTCTGCCCTCCCGGAGGGAGCCCACAAAGGCGCCGCCGAAGGGCTTGATCCCGAGCGGGCAGGGCGACGCGCCCAACCCGACGGCAGCGACGCCGGCCGCTTCCAGCCGTTCCACCATCAGGCCCGGTTCGATTTCGTCCGGGGCCGATTCGGCGCGCTTCACGGCTTCCGCGAACCAGGAGGGGCAGGCGCGGACCGCCTTCGGCACGGGGCCGATTTCATGGTCGTAGAGCGAGTTGAAGACCCGGTTCCCGGCCCCGATGTCGAGGTAGGTCTGTTCCGGCTCCACCGTCCCCAGGCCCGCGCTCATCAGTCCCGGCGAGAAGCCTGCCCTGGCGAATTCGCTGACCGTGGTCGAGGAGGGGACGAAGACGAGCTCGACCGCGCGACCGTTGGGCGCAACCGTCACCCACACGTCCCTGAGGTTGGTCGCCGCGGGGGCTCCCGGCGCCGTCGCCAGGTAAACCAACAGCGCTATCGTCAGCGCTATGCCCGCCGACCGCACTTTCGCCAAATTCAGCTTCTTCAAAGTCGATCCCGCCTGGCGCCGTCGCGACGCCGATCTTCGCGCCACGGACAAGCAGGAATTCCTCGCCGCCTGCGAGGACTTCGGCATCGACCGGTCGCTGCGCGCCTACTCAACCATAGGAACGCGTGGCGATGTCGACCTCGTGCTGCTCAGCCAGAGCCCGAACCTCGAGGACATCCACACTTTCCACGTCGTGCTCGGGCAGTCGGGGCTGGCGAAATGGTCGACGACGCCGTACTCGTACCTGTCGATGACGAAAAAGTCGCCGTACTCGGACGAGAAGGCACGGCCGGAAATCGCCGTCTCCGATCGCAAGTACCTCTTCCTCTACCCGATGGTCAAGCAGCGCCGCTGGTACGGCCTGCTGCCCGCCGAGCGCGGTCGGATCATGAAAAGCCACATCGATATCGGCCGCAGCTACCCCGAGATCACGGTCAACACGACCTACTCGTACGGGCTCGACGACCAGGAGTTCGTCGTTTGCTTCGAGGGCGACGACCCGGGCGAATTCCTCGAACTGGTGAACGAGCTGCGCCCGACCGAGTCGAGCGAGTACACCGAGTCGGAGACGCCGATCTTCACCTGCGTCTCGATGTCGGTCGGCCGCGCCCTCGACGCCCTCGACGGCGTCGCCAGCGCCGCCACCGCGCCCGTCGGCTCCTGATCCCCGCGGGCGTCCTCCCAGGCGCGAAACGGCGCTGGGAGCGCGCCCGGCGCTTAGGGTCGCCTATCCTTGCCTGCCCCGTCCACGACCGGAATCCTGAGAGACATGCCCAACATCGGTACCGCTGAGAACCCACTTCGAGTCGCCATCGTCGGCGCCGGCCCGTCCGGCTTCTACGCCGCCGAGCACATCCTCAAGGACGGCGACGTCCACGCCCAGGTCGACCTCTTCGACCGCCTGCCGACCCCTTACGGGCTGGTCCGCGGCGGCGTCGCGCCCGACCATCCGAAGATCAAGTCGGTGATCCGCGTGTACGAAAAAACGGCCGCGCGCGAGGGCTTCCGCTTCTTCGGCAACGTGAAGATCGGGCACGACATCGAGGTCGAGGAGCTCGAAGGGCTCTACCACGCGATCGTCTACACGGTGGGCTGCGAGACCGACCGCGCGCTCGGCGTCCCCGGTGAGGACCTGCCCGGCAGCCACGCGGCCACCGCCTTCGTCGGCTGGTACAACGCCCACCCCGATTACGCGGACGAGGACTTCGACCTCTCGGTCGAGCGCGCCGTGGTGATCGGCAACGGCAACGTGGCGATGGACGTCGCGCGGATGCTGGCGCTGACCGACCACGAGCTGCGCCAGACCGACACCGCCGACCACGCGATCGAGATGCTCGACAAGAAGGGCATCAAGGAGATCGTCGTGCTCGGACGGCGCGGGCCGGTCCAGGCCGCCTTCACCAACCCGGAGATCAAAGAGCTCGGGGTGATGGAGGACGCCGACGTGATCGTCGACCCGGCCGACATGGAGCTTGACCCGGCGAGCAAGGCGTTCCTCGAGTCCGATGACGCCGACAAGACGACGCGCGTCAACGTCGAGACGCTGCAGGAGTTCTCCGAGCGCACGCCGGAGGGCAAGGACCAGCGGATCGTGCTGCGCTTTCTCACCTCCCCGGTGGAAATAAAAGGCGACGGGGTGGTCGAATCGATCATCGTCGGCAAGAACGAGCTGGTCGAAGAGAACGGGCGGCTGGTGGCCAAGGACACCGGCGAGCGCGAGGAGATCGAGTGCGGGCTGATCCTGCGGTCGGTCGGCTACACCGGCATCCCGATCGAGGGCGTCCCCTTCGACACCAAGCGCGGGCTGATCCTCAACGAGGGCGGCCGGATCCTCGACTCCCACGACTCGGGCCACAAGGTCGGCGCCTACACCGCGGGCTGGATCAAGCGCGGGCCGAGCGGCGTCATCGGCACGAACAAGAAAGACGCGCTGGAGACGGTTCAGCACCTGCTCGCCGACGTCGGCTCGCAGACGCTGCTGGAGCCGGCGAACCCGGCACCGGAGGCGGTCGAGACGCTGCTCGCCGAGAAGGGCGTCCGCTACATCACCTTCGAGGACTGGCAGGCGATCAACCAGGCCGAGATCGGCCGCGGCGAGCCGCACGGCCGCCCGCGGGTCAAGTTCGTCCGCGTCGACGAGATGCTCAACACGGTCGGCGAGGGCGTCGGCTGAGCATGGCCGTCGACCTAGGAGAGCTGAAGGAGATGATCGAGGCGGCCCTCCCGGGCTCCTCGGTCGAGGTTTCCGACGAAGACGGCGGCGGTCAGCACCTTCTGGCCACCGTCGCCGCCCCGCAGTTCGAGGGGCTCTCGCGCATCGAGCAGCACCGGCTGGTCAAGGCAGCGGTGAAACCGCGCTTCGACGACGGCTCGGTCCACGCGCTGTCGGTCAAGACCCGCCCGGCCTGAGCACTCCGGGCAGCCTGTTTGCGGCGTTCATCGCCTTCCTCGCCGCGATCCTCGGTCTCATCGTCACGTTGATCGTCCCGCACTCCTGAGCCGGCGAAGTCGACTGGTTACTCTTTGGGCATGGCCGACCAAGAGCTGAAGTCCAAAGTCGAAGAGTTGATCGCAGCCAACCCGGTGCTGCTGTTTATGAAAGGGGTGCCGGAGGCGCCGCGCTGTGGGTTCTCGATGCGCGTCGTGCAGATCCTCGATTCGATGGGCGCCGAGTACGGGGCGATCGACGTGCTGCCCGCGCTGCAGCCGCTGCGCGAAGTCACCACCGAGATCTCCGACTGGCAGACCTTCCCCCAGCTCTACGTCAACGGCGAGCTGCTGGGCGGCGCCGACATCATCGAGGAGATGTACGAGTCCGGCGAGCTCGGCGAGGCCCTCGGCATCGAGCAGCCCGAAGCCGTCGCCGCCGCACCCGCGCAGGCAGTCGCCGCCAACGACCTCCCCGCGCAGTCTCCCCCGCTTCAGATCGAATAGCTCCGGGCGCCGCTGGCGCGCCCCCGAGACTGAAAAGGTCGCGGCCGTCTCGAGCTGACGCCTCGGCGGCCGTCCGAGGTGCGTCCGGCCTTCTCGATGGCGCCCCTGGCAGGCTGTGGCCGCCATCGAGAAGGCCGGGTGTGCGGGAAGTGATGGGGCTTCGTGACGAGCGCCGGGGAGCGTGCGCCTTCCTCCACGAACTGCGCGCTTCTCGTGACAGAGATTCATGGAACCTCGCCGGATCCCGGTGCGTCGAGATCACGCGGTGGAGTTTGACCTTGCTATAGGAGGGTCA
>DAIQOT010000301.1:0-4004 GCA_036787695.1 Solirubrobacterales bacterium
CAGCTCTTGGACGACGGCGGCGCCGACGGGGTCGGCGGTCGAGGGGGGAGGAAGCTCCGCCTGGAGGCGGTCGAGGCGCATGATCATCTGGGGCTCCTGAATCGAGGCGTTTGACTGCGGGGGAAGTCAGCGCCAGTGGTCGACGTTCGGTCGACCCCATCGATGCCCTCCGTGAGGAGGAGGTACCCGGTGGGTCGAGAGCTACGCGGCGGGCTCGGGCGCCGCCGACCTGAGGACGAAGAGCTCGATCTCGAGGTCGGGGCCGACGTGCGAGTTGGAGATGAAGGCGAGGACCTCGCGGCCGGAGAGGCGTTCGATCGCGTCGATGAAGCGCTGCTGCATCGCCTCCTGGAAGGCGCTGCGGGTTTCCTGCACCAGGGTCGAGCGCTGCAGCTCGATCATCGTCTTCTCGACGTCGCTGTAGACGCCGCCCATGACGACGGCGAGCAGATCGTCATCGAGCAGCTGGGTCTTGGCGCTCGCCGGGACCCGGTGGTGGTAGCGCTCGTGCATCGCGACCATCTCCTCGGTCACCGCGGTCAGCAGCTCCTCGCCGGCGAACGGGGGCGTGGGGGACGACATGTGAGCCCTTCCTTTTCGTCCTCTGAACAGAGACGCGCGCGAGGCAGAGGGTGGAAGAACCCGACGAGCGGTTGATCCAGGGTAACCCCCGCGTCTACGATGGAGAAATCCCGAGTGCCGAACCAGATCCGGGGAGTCACGCCGCGCTGGAGGCGAAACGCCGCCACGGTGACGAGCTGACCGCGATCTCCGACGGACTGGTCGCGTTGCTGAAGGAGTTCTACGGCCGCGGCCCGACCCAGGCCAAGTCCTACTACCAGGACGATCTGGTCGTCTGCATCCTCCGCGGCGGCTACACCCAGGTCGAGCAGACCCTCCGCGACGGCGGCCGTGGCGCCGCGGTGATCGAACAGCGCATGCAGTTCCAGGACCTGATGCGCGAGCGCTTCGAAGCGGTGATCGAAAAGGCGACCGGCCGCCACGTGATCGGCTTCATGAGCGGCAACCAGCAGGACCCGGACCTGATGTGCGAGGTCTTCGTGCTCGACCCCACCGACCTCGTCTGAGGAGGCCGGCGCCTCAGCGGGCCGCCATCGTCAGGCCGGCGGGGATCCTGAAGTCGTCTCGCGGGCGAGCGCTTCGGTCGCGCCGGCGAGGGAGGTCTCCCGCCAGGCGTGGAAGTCGGCCTCGGAGATGTTGTTGCGCTCGCAGGTCGCCTTGATCAAGGCTTCGTCGCCGACGCTGTGGAGGACGAGGCGTGCCTTCGCTTCGGCGTCGATCTCCGCGTCGGGGTCGGCGACGGCTGCGGGAGCGAGATCGGTCCGCACCAGTCGCCCGCCGCGGAAGCTCCCGGCGGCGATGACCAAGGCTGCGGCGACGAGGATGATGTCCTTCAGTACGTACTGGCCTTCGAGGGTCGGCGCGTGATGGGGGCCGGCGAATAGGCGGGCGGGTAGGAGGACGAGCGGCGAAAGGATGCCGACGAACTCGATCGCCAACAGCCAGATGGCCAGTCGCATGCCGCGGTTCGCCAACAGGCAGATGCCGATCACGCACTCGAGCGTCGCGATCATCACCAGGGCGACGCCGCCGGGGACCAGACCGAGGAAGAGGATGTGGGTCGTCTTTTCGGTCAGTTCCTGCGCCGGACTCACTCCGGGGAAGAACTTGAGGAAGCCGAAGCCCAGGAAGATCAGGCCGACCGCGATCCGCAGCCCCGCGATGCTGTGCGCGACGAGCTGGTGATGAATCTGGTTCTCCAGATGGAGGAACTTCCGGTAGGCATTCTTCATACCTGCACTCAACGAGGGATGGGTGCCGGCGGTTCAGTCCTCAGTAGGAAAATCTTTACTTCGCTTGGGCTCAGTCAAGCAGCGCGCCGCCCGAGACCGCTTGCTCCTGACATACAACGTATGTACAGTAGTTCCATGCCCCGTTCCACTCCGGGAGCCAAAAGCTCCAAAGTCGCGAAAGCCTCCCCCGGCGTGTCCGGCAAGATGTCGAGGCGCCCGGCGAAAGCCGCCCGGGCCGGGGCGGTCAAAGGCCAGCGTCTGAGCCTTCGCGTCGAGGACAGGGACCGGGAGCTCTTCGATCGCGCCGCCGACGCCAATCGTGAAACGCTGACGCAATTCCTGGTCGCGGGCGGGCGCGAGCGCGCCGAGCGACTGTTGGCGGATCGGACCCGGTTTCAGCTCTCCCCGGATGCCTGGGAGGAGCTGGTCGCGATCATGGATCGGGACGCGAGGCCGAACCCGCAGCTCGCGAAGCTCTTCTCGCGCCGCTCTGCCGCATAGGGACAAGTGGCGAAGCTGCGCGGTCCGAGGCCGCTCGATCGGAGGGATCGCCGCGACGGCTTCTCTTGCGGCGTTCTCTCGTTGGACACCTGGTTGGTCGAGCACGCCCCGGGCGCCGACGCGGTCGGTTCCGCCCGCACTTACGTCGTCCTCGACGAGGAGCAGGATCGTGTGATCGGCTACTACGCGCTGACCGTCGCGTCGCTCGAGCGCGACGAGGCGACCGGCAGGGCGTCGCGAGGCATGCCCCGCCACCCGATCCCGGCGATGCTGTTGGCGCGACTGGCGGTCGACGAGTCGGCTCAAGCGGATGGGGTCGGAGCGATGCTCTTGGCCGACGCGATGCAGAGGACGCTTCTCGTCGCCGAGGAGACCGGGATCCGCCTGCTTCTCGTCCACGCGGTCAACGAGGAGGCGAGGGGTTTCTACCTCTACTTCGGCTTCGAAGCGTCGCCGTCGGATCCGATGAATCTGCAGCTGCTGATCAAGGACATCCGGGCGACGATGGAAGCGCCCGGCAACGAACCGACGACGACATCCAACGGATAGCCGGCTTGACCTTCCACTCGACCTGATCGGGCACGGCGACCTTGAACTTCATCCCGCCGCCGGGTGCGCGCGGCCGAGGGCGATGCGGGTCAGCTCGGCGATCACGCCGGCGAGGCCCAGCGGCACCTGGGTTGACGGTGAGGCCCCGGGGTGGGCGCGCGCGATCCGCACGCGGAGGACGCCGGGACGCGACTCGAACCGGACCGGTGGCTGCAGCGTCACCGCCTCGCCGTCGATGCCCGCCGGCACCGGGCCGTTGGCCTCGACGGTGAAGGTCGGGGTGCTCCACTGCGTCAAGCCGAGCCCCGTCGGGGCCGCGCCGCGCCGGCGTTCGGCGGTGAGCACCGCGATGCCCAGCTCACCGTCGTCGAGGCGCGGCCTCGTCCCCGCGGCGATCACCGTGCCGAGCCGGTAGACGTCGTTGGAGACCAGCAGCGCGACGGCGCCCGCGCTCGGCTCGCCGTCCTCTCCCCGCCAGCGGAAGGAGGGAGCGTCGGGGTTGGCACCGAGGTCGGTCGGCGCGAGCGCCAGGAAGGTCCGGAGCTTCGCGTCGCGGTAACCCTCCTGCTGGACCGCCTCGGCGTAGAACCCGAGCGAGACGTTGTTGACGAACACGCGCCCGTTCACCTCGGCCAGGTCGACCCGCCGCTCCCGCCCGTCGACGAGGGCGTCGAGGGCGCCGACGACATCGTCGCGGTTCACCCCGAGGTCGAGGGCGAAATGGTTGCGGGTCCCGGCCGGGATGCAGGCGTAGGGAAGCCCCTTCGCCGCGGCGATCTCCGCCACGATCGCCTGCGACCCGTCGCCGCCGGCCATCGCCAGGGCATCGGCCCCGGCGGCCATCGCGTCCGCGACCATCGCGGGGAGGCCCCGGTCCCAGTCCACTTCGATCGGCTCGATGCCGCGCTGCCGCGCCTCCTCGGCGAGGTTGAAGCGGGTCGCCTTGCCGCCACCCGAGAGCGGGTTGTAGAAGAGGACGGGATGGGAGGGCCTCGGCGCGGACGGGAGGTGGACCCGGACACGGAAAGCCACGCGGGCGAGGAAGACCGACGCGGCGAAGATCACGACGACGAGGAGGTCCTGCAGGAGGCCGCCGGTCAGGATCAGGAAGAGGACCGCGCCGATCGACGCCGCGCCCAT
>DAIQOT010000097.1:0-13109 GCA_036787695.1 Solirubrobacterales bacterium
TTGACCACAACCCTGAAAGGGCTCCGTCCTGGGCGTCTCGGCGGCGGCCACAGCCTGCCCGGGCCGCCGTCGAGACGCCCAGGACCAACTCGGACGGCCGCCCCGCCTGGAGCGCCCGCCGGTCACCCGCCTACTGCGGCGCCCTATTCCTCGAGGCAGCTGACGTCGACCGAGCCGTCCTGGCCCTCCATGGCGTGGGCCAGGAGGTCGCGGAGACGCTCGCGGTCGTCGATCTCGAGGTTGGCGAGGACCTCGCCCTCGAGCTCCTCGAGTTTCGCCTGACCCTTGTCGAGGGCCTTGAGGCCGGCGGCGGTGATGACGACGATGTGGCGTCGGCGGTCGCGCGGGTCGCGCTGCCGTTCGACGTAGCCGCGGTCATCGAGGTCGTTTAGCAGCAGCACGCAGTTGTTCGGGTCGATCATCAGCGTCGCCCCGAGCTCCTGCTGCAGGCACCCCTCCTGGTTGGCGAGGAGTTCGAGCGTGATCAGCTGCTTCAGCTTCATCCCGAGGAAGTCCTCGGTCGCTCGCCGGTAGACCACACGGTTCAGCTGGGACAGCAGTCCCATCGTGCCCGTCGTCTGGGGGGTTGAAGTCGTCGGATTCATGGCTATTTCGTAATTCTAGCGCGATCGTCCTTGCATCAGAGATAGTCCTTGCTACAGTGACGATCCCATGTCAGTTACTAACGGAAATATAGCCCAGTCATCGTCCTCCTCCGACCGCTCGCGCTGGATCGCCCTAGTCGTCCTCTGCGCGGGCATGCTCATGATCGTCCTCGACGCGACGATCGTGAACGTTGCTCTGCCCAAGATCCAGACCGACCTCGGCTTCTCCCAGTCGAGTCTCGCCTGGGTCGTCAACGCCTACCTGATCTCCTTCGGCGGCCTGCTGTTGCTGGCGGGAAGACTCGGCGACCTGCTCGGCCGTCGTGACGTCTTCCTCACCGGGCTCGCCCTCTTCACCGCGGCATCGCTCGCCTGCGGGTTGGCCGACAGCCAGTCCGTTCTGGTCGTAGCCCGCTTCATCCAGGGCATCGGCGGCGCCCTCACCTCTGCCGTCATCCTCGGCATGATCGTCACCATGTTCCCCGAGCGCGGGGAGCAGGCGAAGGCGATCGGCGTCTACTCGTTCGTCGCCTCCGCCGGCGGCTCGATCGGGCTGCTCGCGGGTGGCGCGATCACCCAGGCCATCAACTGGCACTGGATCTTCATCGTCAACCTGCCGATCGCGCTCGTCACCGGCATCCTCGCGATGCGGGTCCTGAAGCGTGACCGCGGCATCGGCTTCTCCACCGGAGCCGACCTCCCCGGCGCCACGTTCATCGTCGCCGCGGTGATGATGGGCGTCTACGCCATCGTCGAGGCAACCAACTACGGCTGGGGATCGGCCCACACGCTCGGCTTCGGTGCCGGCGCGGTGGCTCTCCTGGTCGCCTTCGTGGTCCGCGAGCAGCGTGCCGCGAACCCGCTGGTCCCGCTGCGGATCTTCCGCTCGCGGAACCTCTCGGGCGCCAACGCGATCCAGGCACTGATGGTCGCCGGGATCTACGCGATGTTCTTCCTCGGCGCCCTGTACCTGCAGAAAGTGCTCGGCTTCGACTCGCTCGAGGTCGGCCTCGCCTTCATCCCGATGACGGCGATCATCGGCATCCTCTCGCTCGGCTTCTCGGCCAAACTGAACATGCGCTTCGGGGCGCGGGCGACGTTGCTGCCGGGCCTGGTCTCCGTCGGCGCGGGGCTGCTGTTCCTCTCGCAGATCTCCGCCGACGGCAACTACTGGTCCGAAGTGCTGCCGGCGATGGTGCTGGTCGGGATCGGCGCGGGGCTCTCGTTCCCGTCGATCATGACCCTGGCCATGACCGGTGTGAAGCCGGAGGAGGCAGGTCTCGCCTCCGGCCTGGTCAACACGACCATGCAGGTCGGCGGCGCCCTCGGGCTCGCCGTGCTGGCGACGCTGTCGACCAGCCGCACCACGAACCTCGTCGCCGGTGGGGACTCCACCGGGTCGGCGTTGACCAGCGGCTACAAGCTGGCCTTCGTGATCGCCGCCGGGCTCCTGCTCGCGGCCCTCGGTGTCGCCCTGGCGGTGCTCCGTCCGGAGCCCGCCGCGGACGAGGCCCAGGCCATCGAAACCGCTGAGGCCGAGCCGGCCTTCAGCTCCGAGGCGCTCTAGCCGACGCCCCGACCAGGTCTCTACGTCGTCCGCTTCAGGCGGGCGACGTAGATGGCCTTGGTGTGGTCCTCCTCGCTCATCGGCTGGTGGGGGATCCCATCGAAGCCGTGGCCGTAGAGGGCCGCCAGCTCCAGCCCGGCGGAGTCGATCGAGGCCCGCACTTCGGCCTCGGGATGGTGACGCTGCCGGTGCACCTCGGGCGTCATCGACGGCCCGACGTCACCCTCCAGCGGTTCGAAGGAGAAGCTCGCCTCGCTGATGTCGCCCGGCTGCGCCTCGACGCTCCCGTGGCCTTCCCAGATCATCCGCACGCCGCCCGCCTCGACCTCGACGTGTTCGGCGAAGAAGCCGCGGTAGATCGAGATCGTGTTGGAGTCGAAGATCAGCAGCCCGTCGGGCGCCAGGTTGGCGGCCACCCTGCGTAGCGCCGCTGTCAGCTCCTCCGGCGAGTGCAGGTAGTTGAGCGCGTCGTCGATGCAGAAGGCGATATCGAAGCTGCCGAGCACCGGCATCTCGCGCATGTCGACGATCTCGACCGGCACCCGACCGCCGCTTCTCGCGCGCGCCAGCGCCACCATCGAGGGCGAGATGTCGCAGCCGGTCACCTCCCAGCCGCGGTCGAGCAGCGGCGTGAAGCTCTTGCCGGTGCCGCAGCCGACGTCGAGCGCCCGCGAAGCGCCCTCGCGGAGCCCGTTTTCCGCCGCCAGCTCGAGCAGCATCGCGATCCAGGCCTCGTAGTTGTGGTGCGCGGTGAAGTCGTCGTAGACGGGTGCGATCGACTCGTATGCGACCTCCGCGTGGCGATCCATCGGGTCAATTCTGCCGGCGGAAATGTCCACATTGCGAGGACCCGGACACCAATCGATTCGGTTTCAACGGTTTAACGGCCTCAGCCGCTCTGGGTTTATGTAAGTTCGTCACATCGACTCTCAGAGGGACCATCGGATGGAGGATGACGATGGCTGGGAGTGGGGTGAGGCACAGAGGATCTGTTTGCGACTCGCCTTCCGTTACGCAAGCAACACGAGCGAGGCGGAGGACATCGCGCAGGAGGCCTTGCTCCGCGCCTGGCGCCGTCGATCGACCCTGCGCGAGGCGGGAAGCCGCAAGCAGTGGCTGGCGGCGATCGTCCGCAACGAGGCCTTCCGCTACTACTCGCGGCCGCGCCCCGATCCCACAGACGAGGTCGACGGCCTCGAAGCGCACGAGGACGAGTCGGTCGGCTCGACCGTCGACCGGGCCGACCTGCAGGCGGCGCTGGAAGGGCTCTCGGAGCGCGAGCGGGTGCTGCTCTCGCTGCGCTACGAGGAGGATCTGACCCAGCCCGCGATCGCCGCCCGGCTGGGGATCCCGGAGGGAACCGTGAAGGTGCAGCTGCACCGGGCGCGGCTGAAGCTGCGGCGGACCTACGTCCCGTAGTCCTGAACTCGCCTGAATCCTCCTGTACACCGGGGCGAGCGCCGCGCCCGCAAATTCGGACGGCTGGATAAGGACGCCGCCGTATCGTAGGTCGAGTATTGAGTACATGAAGACGGCACCGCGACAGATAGTCGCCTTCGGCGGAGGCGGGTTCTCGATGGAGTCGGGCAATCCGTTGCTCGACGACTACGTGCTCGGGCTGACCAACGCCGAGCGGCCCCGGGTCTGCTTCCTGCCCCAGGCCTCCGGCGACGCCGACCACTACATCGTCCGCTTCTACCGCGCCTTCGCCGCGACTCGCTGCGAGGCCAGCCACATCTCCCTCTTCCGCCGCGAGCAGGGCCCCGCCGACATCCGCCACCACCTGCTCTCGCAGGACCTGATCTACGTCGGCGGCGGCAGCGTCGTCAGCCTGCTCGGCGTCTGGAAAGCGCACGGCATCGACGAGATCCTGCGCGAGTGCTGGGAAGCGGGGGTCATCCTCTGCGGCCTCTCGGCGGGCTCGCTCTGCTGGTTCGCCGAGTCGGTGACCGGCTTCCACGGGGAGCCGGCGCGGCTCGAGGGTCTCGGCCTGCTGCCGTTCAGCAACTGCGTCCACTACGAACGCAAGTCGGACCGGCGCGAGTCCTACCACCGCTTCCTGCGCGAAGGGATGCGGCCGGGATACGCCGCCGAGGACGGCGCCGCCCTCCACTTCATCGGCGAAGAGCTGAGCCAGGTCGTCGCCTCTCGTCCCGAGGCGCGTGGTTACCGGCTCGACGTCTCCGGACAGCGGGTGGTGGAGATGAGGATCGCCACCACGTACCTCGGCGAACGCGGGGTCGTGCCGGCCGCGCCGACGCCCGAGGCGCTGTCCACCGCGGTCGCGCCGGGCTGATGGCCCCCGACACGGCGAGTGGGGAGAACGGGGCGGGACCGGGGACGACGACGGCGGTCCGCCGCATCCTGACTCTCGGCGGCCACGAGTTCAGCTCGCGCCCGCCGGACCGGGCGGTCTGCGAGTTCATCCTCCGCTTGGCGACCGAGCGCGGTGGCGAGCGGCCGCGCATCTGCATCCTGCCGACCGCCTCCGGCGACACCTCGGACCTGATCTCGAGCTTCTACTCGGCCTTCAACGACCGTCCCTGCGAGCCCTCCGACGTCTCCCTCTTCCGCCTCGGCCGGCGGCCGATGGAGCTCCGCGACCACCTGCTCTCGCAGGACCTGATCTACGTCGGCGGCGGCTCGATGGTGAACCTGCTCGCGGTCTGGGAGGCGCACGACATCGCCGCGATCCTCAGCCTCGCCTGGCGCCGCGGCATCGTCCTCGCGGGCCAGAGCGCCGGCGCGATGTGTTGGTTCGAAGCGGGGATCACCAAGTCCTCGGGCAAGCCCCTGGAGGCGGCGGGCCTCGGCCTCCTCCACGGCAGCCTCTGCGTCCACTACAACAACGAGCCCGAGCGCCGCGCCGCCTACCTCGAGGCGATCGACGACGGCATGCCCGCCGGCTACGGCCTCGACGACTACGCCGGCCTCCTCTGGGAAGGCGAGGATTCCCCTTCGGCCGTCACCGCCCGCCGCGGCGCCCGCGCCTACCGGGTCTGCAAGCGCGACGACGAGGTCTCCGAGAGCCCCCTTCCCGCCCGGTTCCTTCCGGCCCCGGCTCCGGCCGCGCTGCGCGAGGACATCGCGGAGTTCCGTCGCATCAAAAAAATGCGCCGGCGGGCGGGGTGGCTCGGCTGAGGGACGGGGCGCGCCGGGGGCGGGGGAGCGGGGGACCTCCCTTCTGGAATTGAGTCGCGCCCCTGTCGGGGCGGCTCCCGATTTTTGAGCCCGCCTATGGCGGGCAGGGATCGGATTGCATTGCCGCCGCTTCGCGACATTCCGCCAGGGAGGTCCCCCGCTCCCCCTTCGCAGCGAGCTCCGGGAGACGCCCGAGCCCGCCGGGGGACTGAGGGATCGAGCCCGAAAACGGGGCTACGATTCCGGCGGTGGCTCGACGGCTCAAGCGCACGGCTTCCTGGGTTCGGGACCGGCTGGAAGATCTGGCTGCGTTCGTGGTCGGTGGCGGCGTGAGCACGAAGCCGCCGCCAAAAGACCCTCGCAACGGGATCTGAACTCCGCGGCCGAGCCTTCCGGCCTGGCTTCAAGCTGAGTAGAAGAGGTACGGCTACGACGCGAATCGTTGGAGCGTGTGCGTGGAGGGGTGCCGTGTGGCCTCGGCGGAATGTCGCGAAGCGGCGGAAATGCAATCCGATGAAAAGCCCGCCATAGGCGGGCTCAAACATCCGGAGCGTCCCCGCAGGGGCGCGACTTCAATTCCAGAGAGGCCGCACGGCACCCCTCCCTCGGAAAACCCCCGAGCTACTCCCCCTCGTCAGCCGCCGGCGGCGCGGTCGGGTCGGAACCCTCGGCCCCGAAGCTCTCACGGGCGATGAACTCCTCCGCGAGGAGCAGGTTGTCGCTCGAGCGCTCGACCACGTTCAGCAGGTCTTCCATGAGGGAGACCTCCTCGACCTGCTCCTTGATGAACCACTGGAGGAACTGCTCGGCGCGGTAGTCCTTCAGCTCGCGGGCGAGCTCGAAGAGGGAGAAGATCTCGTCGGAGACGCGCTTCTCCTGGTCGAGCGCGATCTTGACCGGCTCGGAGCCATCGGCGTAGGTGGTCGACACCGACTTGACGTCGGGGATCTGGACCTGCTCGCCGACGTCGAGGAGGTAGCGGATCATCATCATCGCGTGCTCGCGCTCCTCGATCGCCTGGCGGTAGAAGAAGGCGGCGAGGCGGGGGAGGGTTTCGGCGTCGTAATAGACGGCGGCACCGACGTACTGCTGGGAGGCGCCGAACTCGTTCGAGATCTGCTCGTTGAGGGCGGCGGCGAAGGACTGCTCGGCCATCTGTGTGGCTCCTTTGGTGTGTGTCGCGTTAGGCGAAGACTGAGACGATCTGCAACCAACGTAGCCGATCGCCCGACTTCGGTTTCCCTACCTACGACTTCGGCTGACCTAAGCCGGATTCGGCTTGCCTAAGCCGTTTGCGGGCCGGTCCAGCGGAAGCCGAGTGCGTCGATCGAGGGCTCGAGCGGGCTCGTCGGCAGCCCCGGAGCGGTCGCCTGAGCGGGATCGTTGTAGCCGCGCGGGGCGGTGTCGTTGGGCGTGTCGGGGTGGAAGATCGAGGCCAGGTACTGGATCTGGCCGCGGCCCGGTCCGAGCTCGGTCTGGCCGCCGCCGTAGGCGCCGATGCCGCGTTCCTCGCAGTAGTCGTAGGCGGCGAAGAGCCGGGAGATCGGGCCGAAGCGCGAGGGCTTGATGTTGACCGTGCGCGGCGGCGACCAGGGCATCGCCTCGATGTCGGCGATCGAATGGATCGGCGCGTCCCAGGTGACCCGCTCGTGCACCGGGTCGAGCAGCGGCCGCGTGTCGTCGGTGACGTCGGGGTCCTCGAGCCAGGCGTCGGGGAAGGCCTCGATCAGCTTCGAGTAGAGCACCGGGTCGGTGATCACGTCGACCGGGGTACCTTTGTAGAAGCCCTTGAGGTCGAGCGAGTCGACCGCGCCCGTGGCCACCAGCGCGGCGATCAGATCGTCGTCCCAGTCGTTGAAGGGGTCGAGCTTGAAGCGCAGCGTCGGGTACGCCGCGAGCCGTTCCTCGACCGGCGTGATCGTCGACTTTTCGCTCGGGTCGAAACCGGCGAGGCGCAGCGAGTTGACGAAGTTCAGCGGCTTCGGCTCGCGCCCGAGCGCGGCGGAGAGGTTGGTGCCGGCCTGGCGCAGCGCGAGGTCGAGTGCCGCCGACTCGTAGGCCCAGCGGCGGTAGTCGCGCGAGACGTCGGCGCGCTCCGGCTCGCCCGCCGGGAAGAGGTCGATCCCGTCGAGCTTCCGCGAGAACTCGTCGAAGGTGCCGGAGTGGGCGAGGCCGTCGGGCGGCCCGTGGCTCTGCTGGCCGATGTGGTCGACGGCGTCGTAGACGACGTCTTCGCCGATCCCCTCCTCGCCCGCGGCGCGCAGCTTGACCACCGTGGTCAGCCGTTCGAACTCACCCATCTTCAGTTCGAGCCCTTCGAAGGCGCACTCCTCGATCTCGAGCGGGAGGTCCTTGATCGCGTCGTAGGAGGCCATCGCCGGTCCCTACCGCTCGACGCTGACGCGGAGCGTTTTCAGCTCGCGGTCGGAGCCGCCGCGGACGTAGCCGCCGTGGGCGATCGACTCGCGGATGTAGGCGAGGGTCTCCGCCGTCAGCCGCTCGCCCGGCAGCACGTTGGGGATCCCGGGCGGGTAGGCGGCGAGCCCCTCGGCCGCGATCCGACCGACGGCGTCCTCGAAGGGGACGACTTCCTGCGGACCGAGGTAGGCCTCGCGCGGCGTCATCACCAGCTCTCCCCAGGGCGGCGGCGGGGCCAGCTTCTCCTGCGGCGGGCCCGGCTCGGCTTCGAGTTCGCTGACCGACGCGCGCAGTGCCGCGACCAGCCGCTCACCGGTCTCGGCCGGCTCGGCCATCCCGAAGATGCCGACGACGACGTTCTCCGAGTAGAGCTCGAGGTCGATCCCGTGCGAGTAGAACAGCTTTTTCGCCAACCGGTAGCCGGTCGAGCCGGTCCCACGGACGTCGATCGAGAGGCGCAGCGGGTCCCAACCCGCGACCCCGGGGCGACCGATCATCGACTCGTCGAGGATGCCGAGGCCGGGGATCTGGAGGATCTGCTCGCGGGTGCGGGCGATCGACGCCAGCGTCTTGGTCAGCAGCTCTTCGCCGTGGACCGCGGCCATCCGCCGTGCCGCGTCGAGCGACCCGGTGAGCAGGCCGCTGGGGCTCGTCGTTTCGACCAGGCTGACGCAGCGGTCGACGATCGCCGGGTCGATCCGGTCGCTGTTGCCGAGGTGGAGCATCGCCGCCTGGGTGAGGCTGCCGACGATCTTGTGGGTCGAGGAGGTGACCAGGTCGGCGCCGCTCTCCAGCGCCGCGGTCGGCAGGTCGGGGTGGAAGTGGAGGTGGGCGCCCCAGGCCTCGTCGCAGATCAGCGGCAGGCCGCGCGAGTGGGCGACCTCGGCGAGCGCCGCCACGTCGGCGCAGGCGCCGAAGTAGGTGGGGGAGACGACGAGCGCGGCGACCGCGTTCGGTGTCGCGTCGAGCGCCGCCGCGAGGCTCTCCGGCGTCAGCCCGTGGGCGATGCCGAGCTCGGGATCGAGCTCGGGCGAGACGAAGCTCGGTCGCATCCCATTCAGCACCAGCCCGTCGATGATCGACGAGTGGACGTTGCGCTGGACGACCATCTCGGTGCCCATGTGGCCGAGCGCCATCGAGGTCGCGTGGTTGCCCTGCGAGGCGCCGTTGATCAGGAACCAGGTGCGCTTCGCCCCCCAGGCCTCGGCGGCGAGCAACTGTGCCTGCTGGAACGGCGTCGGTTCGGGCCCGATGTCGACGCCCTCGGTGACCGAGGGGACGTCGTTGATCAGTCCGGTCATCCCGACCAGCTCGACCATCGCCGGGTCGGCGGCGAGCCCGCCCTTGTGTCCCGGCACCTGGAAGCGCCCGGTCTCTCGGGCCGAGTACTCGAGCAGAGCGTCTACGTAGGGCGTCTTGTCCTGCTTGGAGTCAGCCATCAGCCGAGTCTAGCCACGGCGGAAACGCCGCTTGTTGGACACTGCGTACATATGAAGCACACCCGACTTGGCTATTGGATCGAGGAGGCGGGAGACGTCACGCCCCGCCCGCCCCTCGACGAGGACCGCGATGCCGACGTCCTGATCGTCGGCGGCGGCTACACCGGCATGTGGACCGCCTGGCACGCCCACGCGCTGGCCCCCGAGGCGCGGATCGTGATCCTCGAGTCCGAGCCGGTCTGCGGGCGCGGACCGAGCGGTCGCAACGGCGGATTCGTCGAGGGGATGTGGACCCACATGGCCTCGATGCGGGACCGCTGGGGCGCCGCGCCCGCCCTCGCCGTCGGCGTCGCCGCCGAGGAAGCGGCGCTCCGCGTCGGGGCCTTCTGCGCCGGGGAGGAGGGGGTAGACGCCTGGTACCGGCAGGCGGGCTACTTCGAGGTCTCGACCGCGCCCGCCCAGGACGACACCGGCCACGACGCCGTCGACGCCTGCCGCGAGCTCGGCGTGCCCGACAAGCTGCGCCTGGTCTCGGCCGAGGAGGTCCGCACCCGCTGCGACTCGCCCGAGTTCCGCGCCGGCGTCACCGAACCGCTCGGCGCCACCGTCCAGCCCGCCCGCCTGGCGCTCGGCCTGCGCCGCCGCCTGCTCGAGGAGGGCGTCGAGATCTACGAGTCCTCGCCCGTCGCCCGCTTCCGCGAAGCCGACGACGGGGTCGAGGCCACGACCTCCACTGGCGCCCGCGTGCGCGCCCCGCGTGGGGTCCTCGCGATCGGCGGTGCCGCTCGTTCGCGCCGCGGCCCGCTGGCCAACCGGCTCACCGTCGCCTCCTCCCACATCATCATCACCGAGCCCGTCCCCGAGGTGGTCGAGAAGCTCGGGTGGACCGGCGGCGAGGCGATCACCGACGGCCGTGCCCTCGTCCACTACTTCCGCACCACGCCCGACGGCCGGATCGCCTTCGGCTGGGGCGGCGGCCGGATCGCGATGGGCGCCCGCACCCACGGCCGCGCCGAGGTCGACGCCGACGTGGTCGAGGCCCAGCGCCGCCACATGATCGAATACTTCCCCGAACTCGCCGGCCGCCGCATCACCCACGCCTGGGGCGGCCCGATCGACGCCTCCCCGACCCACCTCCCCGCGATCACCTCCCTGAAGCGGGGTCGCGCCTGGGTCGCCGCGGGCTACACCGGCAACGGCGTCGGCCCCACCAACATGATCGCCCGCAGCCTCGCCTCCCTGGCCCTCGACATGAGCGACGACCCGACCCGCCTGCCCTTCGTCGACGGCCCGATGCCCCGAGTCCCCCCCGAGCCCTTCCATTGGATCGGCGGCGAAGCGATCCGCATGGGCATCGGCAGCAAGGAGTACGCCGAGCAAGACCGCCGCCGCCCCAACCCGATCGCCTCCGCCGTCGCCCGAGTCCCGCAGCTGTTGGGCTTCCACATCGGCCGATAGCGCGTCCCCTTCACCACGGCCGGTAACGGGGAGCGGGGATACCCCGAACGAACCTCCCCGCAGTTCGTGAGAGAGGGGTATCCCCGCTCCCCGCCCCCGCTAAGCGATCCCAGGGAGAGCGATGTCGGGCGCCTCCTCTTGCTCTGGCCGCATCGCCGTCATCTTTTCCGCCCGCCGCTGCTGGAAGGTGGCGAAGCCCATCGCCGCCACCGTGCAGAAGAAGAGGATCATCGCCACTACATACACTTCGACCGGGATCCCGCGTTGCGCCGCGCCGAAGATGTAGAGCGGGAAGGTCACCGTCGATCCGGCGTTGAAGTTGGAGATCACGAAGTCATCGATCGAGAGTGCGAAGGCGAGCATCGCGGCGCCGAAGATGCCCGGCAGGATCAGCGGGAAGGTCACCAGCCTGAAGGTGGTGAACGAGTCCGCGCCGAGGTCCCGCGCCGCCTCCTCGAGGCTGCGGTCGAAGCCGATCAGGCGTGACCTCACCACCACGACGACGAAGCTGATGCAGAACATGACGTGGGCGATCAACAGCGTGGTGAAGCCGCGCGAGGTGCCGAGGATGAGGAAGAAGGAGAGCAGCGAGGCCCCCATCACCACCTCGGGAGTCGCCATCGGGACGACGATCAGGACGTTCGCGACGCGCCGGCCGAGGAAGTTATGGCGGACCAGGGCGATCGCCATCATCGTCCCGATGATGGTCGAGATCACCGTCGCCAGCAGGGCCAGCTTGATGCTCTCCAGCAGGGCCTTGGTCAATTCGGTGTCGTGGAACGGATGGGCCCAGTGCTTCAGGGTGAAGCCGACCCAGGTGAAGTTGTAGCGCCCGGCCGGGTTGTTGAACGAGAAGACGAAGATCAACACGATCGGGATCAGCAGGTAGACCAGGACGAGGACCGCGACGATGTTGACCGCGTGTTCGCGCAGCCAGCGCCAGGCGCGCGCCGGGCCGGTCTCGGCGCCCAGTGAGCCGCGGCCGGGAGTGGTGTTGGCGGGCGTGGCGCTCATACGGCCTCCTGTCCCATCAGAGCCTCGGAGCCGGCGATCCTGATGTAGATGATCACGACGACCATGATCACCACCATCAAGACGAACGAGAGCGCGGCGGCGGAAGAGTAGTTGGATTGCGTCAGGTACAGCCGTTGGATGACGTTGCCGATCATCGAGTTGCTGGCGCCGCCGAGAAATTCGGCGTTGACGTAGTCGCCGACGGCGGGGATGAAGGTGAGCAGCGTGCCCGCGACGACCCCCGGCAGCGAGAGCGGGAAGGTCACTTTCCAGAACGTCGAGGGGGCGCTCGCGTAGAGGTCTTTCGATGCCTCCAAGACTCTGACGTCGATCCGCTCGAGGCTGGCGTAGAGCGGCAGCACCATGAAGGGTAAGAAGTTGTAGGTGATGCCGGCGATCACGGCGAAGCCGGTGTAGAGGATGTGGCCGCTCGGCGCGAGCCCGATCGTGTGGAGGAATTCGGTGACCGGGCTTTCGTCGGCGAGGATCGTCTTCCAGGCCAGGGTGCGGATCAGGTAGGTGGTGAAGAACGGCGCCACCACCCCGAACAGCATCAGGTTCCTCCATCTGCCCGCCTTGAAGGCGATCACGTACGCGAGTGGGTACGCGATCACCAGGCAGAGGAGCGTCGCGACCGCCGCGTAGAAGAACGAGCGGAAGAACTGGGTGTCATACAGTTCCAGCGCTTCCTTGTAGTTCGCCCAGTGCCAGTTGAACTGGTAGTGGAGGGTGCCGGGGATTTCCGTGTCGAGCGAGAGCTTCGCCATGAAGTACAGCGGGATGACGAAGAAGATGACCAGCCAGAGCGCCCCCGGGGCCAGCAGGAAGTAGGCGGTCGCGCGGCGGCGGATGGAATCGACCATGACCTTCGCCCCCTAACCGTTCAGCACTTCGTCGAAGGCTTTCAACACGTTTTTTTCCTCTTTGCCTTCGAGGGTCGGCGTCGGTGAGCAGTTCTTGGTGAACGAGGCGCTGGGGAAGATCAGGTCGTTTTCCGCGACTTCCGGTTCCGATTTCTTGAGGACTTCCTGGACATGTTCGACCGGGGTCACGTAGTTCACGTAGGCGGCGATGTTGGCCTGGACCTTGGGCTCGTAGACGTAGTTCATGAACGCCTCGGCCGCGGTCGGGTTCGGCGCCCCCACCGGGATGATCATGTCTTCCGACCAGAGCATGCAGCCTTCGGTCGGCATCCGCCATTCGAGGTTCGGGTTGTCGGCCTGCAGCTGCACCGCGTCGCCCGACCAGCCCATCACCGCGACCGCGTTGCCGCTGGTCAGGTCCTGGGCGTAGTCGTTGCCGGTGAAGCGGCTGATCTGGCCGTCGGAGACGGCCCCCTTGATTTTTTCGATCGCCTTCATCCAGTCGGCTTCGGTGGCCTTTTCGGGGTCGACGCCTTCGCACTTCATCACCAGAGGCACCGTTTCCCGCACTTCGTTCAGCAGGTCGACTTTGCCCTTGTACTTG
>DAIQOT010000302.1:0-3974 GCA_036787695.1 Solirubrobacterales bacterium
GCTCAGGGTCACTCGCGCCTCCCCTCGAGGAACGGGTGGCGATGATCGAGCCGAACTCGTCGACTCTTGCGCCCCAGCCGGGTGGCAGGACCAGGGTGGCCTCGGGAAGCTCGAAGACGACAGGGGCCTGGGCCGTCGTGCCGGGTTCGGGGGCTCCTCGGAGGACGGGGGTGTCCAGCCACTCACCATCGAAGTGGACGGGACGGGAATCCTTGGCGCGCGCTCGCGAGGGAGTTGGGGATGGCCCGAGCGAACCTCCACGCTGTTCGTGAGTGAGGGCCATCCCCAACTCCCTCCCCGGGCCATCCATCACCAAGGCCAAGCGAATATCGACCAGCACTACGTCGCTATCCGAATCGCGGTGCCCGTAGCGGGACTCGTGAGTTTCCTCGAAGCGGGCGATCAGGTCGGCGGGATCGGGGTCGACGGGGCCGGGGACGTCCAGCTCGAAGGCTTGGCCCGCGTAACGCATTCCGTAGACGACCTCGGGGCGGGCGTCGGTGAGGTTGGCTCCGGCGGATTCGCGGAGGTCGGTGACAGCGGCGGCGATGCGGGGGGCGGTCAGGTCGTCGCCGGAGAGCATCACGGTGCGGGCGGTGTCGCGGCGGCGGTCGGAGGCGCAGAGGCCGAAGGCGGAGAGGACGCCGCCGGCGCGGGGGCAGATGAGGCGCTCGATGCCGAGCTCTTCGGCGATCGCCGCGGCGTGCATCGGGCCGGCGCCGCCGAAGGGGAGGAGGGCGAAGCGGCGGGGGTCGACGCCGCGCTCGACGGTGACGACGCGGAGGGCGCGGACCATCTCCTGGTTGGCGACGCGGACGATCCCGGCGGCGGTCTCGAGCGGGTCGAGGCCGAGTTCCTCGGCGAGCGCGCCGACGGCCCGCTCGGCCGCCTCGGCGTCGAGCGCGACGCCGCCGGCGAGGGTCGAGTCGGCGGCGAGGTTGCCAAGCAGCAGGTTGGCGTCGGTGACGGTGGGCTCGGTGCTGCCGCGGCCGTAACAGGCGGGGCCTGGCTGGGCGCCCGCCGAGCGCGGCCCGACCCGCAGCGCGCCGCCCGGGTCCCTCCAGCCGATCGAGCCGCCGCCCGCGCCGACGGTGTGGACGTCGACCGTCGGCAGCTGGATCGGGCGCCCTCCGATCGTCCGCGAGTCGGTGCGCCGCACGGCGCCGTCCTCGACCACGCAGACGTCGCAGGAGGTGCCGCCCATGTCGAAGCCGAGCGCGTTGCCGTCGCCCGATAGACGGGCGAGGAGGCCGGCGCCGACCGCGCCGCCGGCGGGGCCGGAGAGGACGCTCCAGGCGCCGGCGCGCGCCGCCTCCTCGGCCGGGGCCACGCCACCGGAGGAGAGCATCACCTGTGGCGCGGGCAGGTCCGCCGCGTCGGTCGCCGCCTCCAAGCGCCCGAGGTAGCGGGCAAGCAGCGGTGAGAGGTAGGCGTCGATCGCGGTGGTCGAGGCGCGCTCGTACTCGCGGAAGCGGGGGAGGACCTCGTGGGAGGCGGAGACGTGGAGGTCCGGGAGCGCGGCGCGCAGGTGCTCGGCGAGCCTCCGCTCGTGGGTCGGGTCGAGGTAGCTGAAGAGCAGGCAGATCGCGACCGACTCGGCGCCGAGCTCCTCCACCGCCGCCGCGAGCCGCTCCGGCTCACCCTCGGCCAGCGGCTCGACGATCCCCTCCGGCCCGGTCCGCTCGGCCGCCTCGAGCTTCAGCTCCGCCCCGATCAACGGCGCCGGCTTCGGCGCGCAGAGGTGGTAGAGGCTGGGGCGATCCTGGCGGGCGATCTCGAGCAGGTCGGCGAAGCCCTTCGTCGCGATCAGCGCCGTGCGCGCCCCGCGTTCCTCGAGGAGCGCGTTCGTCCCGACGGTCATCCCGTGGGCGAAGCTCTCGACCTCCGCGGGGTCGGCGCCCGCCTCCGCGAGCACGGCGTCGATCGCCGCCATCACCCCGCGCGACTCCTCACCCGGCGTGGTCGGCACCTTCGCCGTGTGGACGGTCCCGTCGTCGAGCAGGACGGCGTCGGTGAAGGTCCCGCCGACGTCGACCCCGAGGAGCATGGCGCGACGCTAGCGGGTCGCCGCTCGCTGGACGCTTCTCGTTGTCATGGCACGAAAAGTGTCCAGCGAAGCTAGGTCCAGGTCTCCCGCCGCACCGAGCCGTCGGGGGCGCGGACGACGTGGACGCCGTCGAGCGCCGGATCGGTGTCCGGGAAATCGGTGCGCAGGTGGGGGCCGCGGGACTCGCGCCGCTCCAGCGCCGCGGCCGCGATCGCCTTCGCCAGCGGGTAGGGATCGGGGATCAGCGCCGCCAGGTCGGTCGGGTTGCGGAGCGGGCCGGCGCGGCGCCAGACGGCGTCGCGGGTGTCGCGGCTCGGCGGGGTGAAGCGCCAGTCGGGCTCGGCCGGGGGCGTCCCCGGATCGGGCTCGGCGAGTGAGGCGCGCGCCGCCCGCCCGCCGAAGACGAAGCACTCGCTGAGCGAGTTGGAGGCGAGGCGGTTGGCGCCGTGGAGGCCGGTGCAGGAGCACTCGCCGACGGCGTAGAGGCCGGGCAGCGAGGAGCGGCCCTCGAGGTCGACCGCGATCCCGCCCATCGTGTAGTGGGCGGCGGGGGAGACCGGGACCGGCTCGGCGGTCGGGTCTAGGCCGGCCTGGACGAGCGAGGTGAAGACGTTGGGGAAGCGGGCAGGGTCGATCGCCCGCAGGTCGAGGCGCACGCTCGAGGAGCCCTCCTCGCGCATCTTGGCGAGGATCGCGGCGCTGACCTCGTCGCGCGGGGCGAGCTCGTCGGTGAAGCGCTCGCCGGTCGCGTCGAGCAGCTTGGCGCCCTCGCCGCGGATCGCCTCGGTGATCAGCTGGCCGTCGAAGCGGGTGTCGGGAAGCGAGAGCGCGGTCGGGTGGAACTGGCAGAACTCGAGGTCGGCGAGGTCGGCCCCGGCGGCGGCGCCGAAGACCGGGCCGGCGCCGATCGCGCCGCGCGGGTTGGTCGTCCGCCGCCAAAGCGCCGCCGCCCCGCCGGTCGCCATCACGGTCGCCCGCGAGGCGAGCGCGCCGATGTCGGTGATGACGCCGAAGCAGCGCTCGCCGTCGGACCACAGCGCCGTCGCCGAGGTGCGCTCGCGGACCTCGATCCGCTCGTCGGCGGCGACCATCGCGGCCAGCTTCAAGGTCAGCTCGCGGCCGGTCTGGCTGCCGCCGGAGTGGACGATGCGCCGCGCCGAGTGGCCGCCCTCGAGGCCGAGGGCCAGCCGCCCTTCGTGGTCGAGGTCGAAGTCGACGCCGCGCGTCTGCAGGTCGCGGACCGCGGCCGGCGCCTCGTCGACCAGGACCTGGACCGCAGCGGGGCGGCAGAGGCCGCGCCCGGCGGCGATCGTGTCCTCGGCGTGGCGGGCGGGCGAGTCGCCCGGCTCGAGCGCCGCGGCGAGCCCGCCCTGCGCCCAGAAGCTGGCGCTCTGGGACAGCGGCGTGCGCGAGACGACGCCGACGCGCCCGCCGAGCTCGGCGGCGCGCAATGCGGTCCACAGTCCGGCGGCGCCGCCGCCGACGACGACGACGTCGTACTGCGCGACCGCGGCTATTTGTCCCCGCCCTCCCGGCGGATCTGGTCGACGCGCTGGCGAAGCCAGTTGGCGGCGCCTTCGCGGGCGCGGGCTTTCTCCGCGGCGACCGCCCGCTCGGCCTCCTCGGCGCGGCGCTCGGCGGCGGCGATCCGATCCTCGGCGGCGTCGGTGTGATCCTCGATCTCGGTCAGCCGCTCTTCGGCCGCCGCGATCGCCCGCTCTTTGGCGGCGCGCTCCTCGGTCAGCTCTTCCTCGTGGCGCAGTTCAAGCTCCTTGCGGACCCGGTCGGACTCGGTCCGCCAGCGCTCGAGGTCGGCCTCGAGCGCGCGGATCTCCGCCTCGGCCCGCGCTTCGGCGGTGGCCGCGGCCTCGGCGGCGGCGGCGAGCGTCCGCTCGGCCTCGCCGATCCGCGCCCTGGCCGCTGCCGC
>DAIQOT010000303.1:0-3973 GCA_036787695.1 Solirubrobacterales bacterium
CGAAGCTGATCGAGATCGTCGAGGTCGGCAAGCAGCTGCTGATCACCCGCGGCGCCCTGACCACCTTCTCGATCGCCAACGACGTCGCCAAGTACTTCGCGATCCTGCCGGCGATGTTCGCGGCGACGTGGGCGGCGAGCGGCCAGACCAATGGCCCCCTGCACTCGCTCAACGTCATGGACCTGGGGTCGCCGAGGTCGGCGATCCTCTCCGCGGTGATCTTCAACGCGCTGATCATCCCGCTGCTGATCCCGCTCTCGCTCAAAGGGGTCAAGTACCGGGCGATCGGGGCGACCGCGTTGCTGCGCCGCAACCTCCTCCTCTATGGCCTCGGCGGGCTGGTGCTCCCCTTCATCGGGATCAAGCTGATCGACCTCGTCGTCCACAACCTGCTGGGGGCGTGAGATGTTGGCGGAGCTGATCGACCGCCTCGCCACCCGCCACGAATGCCGCCTTCGGACCACGCTGGCCGAAGCCCTGGAGCGTGCCGTCGAGGAGGTCGACGCGCCGCTCCGTCGCGGTGGCGCCGCCGTCGCGATCGACCGTCCCGCGGTCGCCGAAGCGGCCCCGCTGCTGCTCCAGGTCGCGGCCCGACTGAGAGATCCGCTGCCGATGCCGGCCGAGGCCCTGAGCCTCGTCCGCACGCTCGCCGGCGACGGCGCCGGCCCCCTCTACGCCCGCTCGGCGCACCGCTCCGAGTACCCGCCGGGCACGCTCAGCCGCTACGCGCGCCAGGTCCTCGCGCTCAGCGACCATCGCGTGCCCGCGCCGCGCGGCGATCGCCTCGTCCGGGGTTGATGGTGGATCCCACGACATGGCACGCCCGGATGACGCGCCCGGCACCCTGCGCGGCTCGGCGTCCTCGGGCTTGCCTTTGCCCACCGGCAAAGGCGGCGCCCTGCGTCCTTGATCCGCTTGGCCGGGCATGCCCCCGGTCGCGCCCTGCCATGGAATCCACCATCTAGCCGTGTCGGGCCGGCTCAAGGTCTTCCTCGGGATGGCGGCGGGCGTCGGCAAGACCTACCGCATGCTGCAGGAGGGCCAGGCCGAACTGGTCGCGGGACGCGACGTCGTGATCGGCTACCTCGAGCCGCACGATCGGCCGGAGACGTCCGAGCAGGCGCGCGGGCTGGAGGTCGTGCCGCGGCGCGAGGTCGAGTTCCGCGGCACCGTGCTGGCGGAGATGGACCTGGCGGCGCTGCTCGAGCGCGACCCCGAGCTGGCGCTGATCGACGAGCTCGCCCACACCAACCCGCCGGGGATGAGGAACTCGAAGCGCTACGAGGACATCGCCGCCGCGCTCGCCGCCGGGATCGACGTGTACTCGACCGTCAACGTCCAGCACCTCGAGTCGCTGAACGACCAGGTCGCCGAGCTGACCGGGGTGAGGGTGCGCGAGACGGTGCCCGACTCGGTGCTCGGCAACGCCGACGAGGTGGTGCTGATCGACCTCACCCCGGAGGCGCTGATCGGGCGCCTGCAGGCGGGGAAGATCTACCCGACGCAGAACATCGACGCGGCGCTGAACAACTTCTTCAAGATCGAGAACCTGGCGGCCTTGCGCGAGGTCAGCCTGCGCCAGGTCGCCCAGGACGTCGAGTCGAAGCGGCTCGTCTACAGCGAAGCCGAGCCGGTCGGAACCCGCGAGGGGGAACGAGTCTCCGCCGACACCGCGAAGGCGGTGGGGGAGAGGCTGCTGGCGCTGGTGCGGCCACAGCCGAGCTCGCAGCGGCTGGTGCGGCGGGCGTGGCGCTCGGCGCAGCGGCTCGGCAGCGACCTCGACCTGCTCTGGGTGAAGCCGCCGGGGGTGCTGATCGAGGGCGAGGTCGAGGACCAGGTGACGGCGCTGCGGCGCCTCGCCTCGGTGCTCGGCGCGACGCTGCTGATCGAGGAGCACGACGACGTCGTCGCGGCGGCGGCGCGGGTCGCCAAGGAGCGCGGCATCACCTACATCATGGTCGGCGAGGCGCCGCCCGCGAAGGGCCTGGCGCGGCTGCGCGAGCCGCTGCCCCAGCGTCTGATGCGCGCCGCCTCGCCCGGCGTCGACGTCCGCATCGTCGCCACGCGCGGCAACAAAGACTCAGGACCCCCGCGTTGATGGGCCGAAAACTCAACCATGTCTTGAGTTTCCGGCCCATCGACGTGGCCCTGTCGCGGAAGGCCGGCGGATGATCGGTGCGATTCATTTGGAGCACTTCCTGATCCTCGCCGCGCTCGTGCTGGGGCTGATCGGCGGCTTCTACTTCGCCAAGTCCCGTCACAACGGCGCCAAGCCCGCCGCCGAAACCGACGCGGTCCACCACATCCTGCTGCCCTTCACCGGCACCGAGATCTCGCGACGCGCGGTCGACGCGGCGCTCCGCCTGGCGCGGGCCGAGGGGGCGACGCTGATGCCCGCCTACCTCGCCGCGGTGCCGAAGAGCCTGCCGCTCGACTGCCCGATCCCGCGCGAGGCCGAGCAGGCGATGGCGATGCTGGAGGCGATCGAACAGCGCGCCGTCGCCAAAGGCGTCCCGGTCGACGCTCGGATCGAGCGCGGCCGAACCTACCGCCACGCCCTCGCTCGCCTGCTCTCCGAGGAGCAGTTCGACCGCGTCGTCGTCTCCGCCGGCGCGACCGGCACCCACGGCCTCTCCGGCGACGACCTCGTCTGGCTGCTTGAGCGCGCCCCGGCCGAGGTGATGATCCTGCGGCCCGGCCCCGACGACCACCGGATGGTGATCCCGCTCGAGCCCGGCGTGGTGTCGACGAACGGCAACGGCGTCCACGCCTGAGCGGCCTTCACGGAATCTGTATCCCCGCCGCCGCCTTCTTCACGCGGGCTTGGTGGGGAGGGGAGCAGCATTCGAGGAGCAGCAATCCCCAGAAACATCTCGACCAGGAGGTGCCAGATGAGCGCCACCGCCCACCTTCCACGATTCGCCGCCTCGCCTTCCCCGCGCGAGGGCTACCTGACCCGGCTGCGGGTCCGCCTGCGCCGCGACGGTCTCGACCGCCGCATCGCCGCCGGCGAGGACCCCCACGCCGACGCCGACCTCGGTCGCCGCGCCGCCCAGCTGACCACGCGGGCCTACCGCCACCGGATCGCCGAGACGATCGACCGGGTGATCGACGAAGCCGCCGCCCCGCCCGCCCCGTTCAGCTCCAAAGTGCCGCTCGCCCGCGGCGCGATCGTCAACTGCGCGCCGCGCCTCTGTCAGATCGCCGGCCGCCTCGAAGGCAACGGAGCCGTCGCCGCCCGCGGCGTCGCCCAGGCGGCGATGCTCGTCCGCGAGGGCGACAGCCCGCTGTTCACCCCGCAGATCTCCGACGTCGCGTTGAACCGCCGGCTCGCCGACGTCGACGCGGCGCTTTGAGGTCGAAGATGAGCGCCACCGCCCACCTCGGCCGTCTCGCCCCCGCACACCAGTCGCGCGAGAGCGTGCTCACCCGCCTGCGCCTCCGAGTTCGTCGCGACGAGCTCGACCGCAAGCTCGCGGCCGGCGCCGACCCGCATCGGCACGACGACATCGGCCGCCGCGCCGAAGAGTTGACCACCGCCGACGAGCGCCGCCGGATCGCGCAGGCGATCGACCGCGTCATCGCCGACGCCTGCGGCTCTCCGCCCCCACCGATCCGCTCCGCCGTCGCCCCCGGCCGCCCCACGATCCGAGCCTGCGCCCCGCGCCTGCGCGCGATCGCCGGCCGCCTCCGCAGCGACCACACGATCCCCGCCGCCGGCGTCGCCCGAGCAGCGCTCCTAGTCGACGAGCCGACCAGCCCCCTCTTCTCCCCGACGATCACCGAGGACGCCCTCCGCCACCTCCTGGCCGAAGTCGCCGCCACTCTCTGACCCACCCCCGTCACACCCTCAGGTTGATGGGCCGAAAACCTCCCTATATCTCCGGTTTTCGGCCCACGAACATGGGGATGTGACGCGGCCGTCTCGTCCACGGCCCGGGCAGGCTGTGGCCGTGGCCGAGACGGCCGGGAG